>NZ_JBEZLW010000007.1:0-287553 GCF_040652395.1 Streptomyces sp. NPDC048269 | reverse complement strand
GCTATCTCACCCCACTCGAGACACGGCAGCGGCACGAACAAGACCACACCCTCGCAGCGTAAGAAACGAGTGTCCACGTATGCGGGGGAACTTCAAGGCTCGGTTTTGGACTGGGTGGTCCGAGTTTGAACTGGCTGTATTGGAGGACCAGAAGCAGAGCAGGTTGTGGTTCGGCGCGATCGCGGCTTCGGCACTGATCGCAGGCGCCGTAATCCTCATGCTCGGTCGCCGACGCCCAGTGGTGCCAAGCAAAGCCTCGGCGCGATTGATCGGTGTGGCGCTACTGGTCGTCGGCGGTCTTGTCGGCGCCCTGGCCATGCAGGTCCACACACGCGTCAAACAGACCGAGAACTACGCGGACGAAAATCGCGCGTTGGCGGATCGCAGGTTGCGCGAGGCGGATCAGGCTGCTGACGTGCAACGCGAATGGGAACTTCGGGACGAAGCGTGGAATGCGGAATCCTGGGTGCGCGATGAATCGGTTGTGCTCGAGGTCCAGCGGCAGACCAGGTTGTGGTTGGGCCTTGCCTCAGCTTCAGCACTGACCGCAGGAGCAGTGGTTCTCTTCACGGCCGCAGACCCCCGGCGGTGCCGGGCGAAACATCGCCAGGGTGACCTTGCACGGACATGCTGCCGATGAGTACCGGGGGCAGCGGCACGCTGTCCCGGGCTGCGTGTCGAACCAGCGGTCCCGGCCCTCGGCGTCGGCGGGCACATCCTGGAGGCGCTGCACGCCTCGCTCCGGACCCCGCCCAAGGGGGCAGGGACCCGGCTGGAGTTCAACCGGAAGGCCCACTTCCTGGCCTTCGTCGGCATCGCCGCAGCCCTCATCAACTGCCGCCGACTCGCCAAGTGAAACGACGTCTAACACGACGCACTGGATTGACGCCCAGCGCGTACCGCGCGGCGTTCACCCACCCGAACGAAGTGCCGTAACAGCACCCTGGGTCGAACAGGAGACGACGAGTCGATGAGCCAAACCGAACGAAGGCCCCGGCTGGGCACCGACTCGGTCTTCCAACTGGACCTCGACCTGGCTCAGCTCGCCTTCGGTGACGAGGTCGAGGTCGCCGTGGACCTGTCGACCGTGTGCTCCGCCTGCGCCGGCGCGCCGAGCGCCGTCGCGGGCTGCCCAATCTGTGACGACGAGGGTCTCGTCACTGCGCGCAGGACGCTGACGGTGCCGGTTCCGGCCGGCATCGAGGACCGCACCTGGGTACGCGTACCCGGTGGCGATGCCGACGGAGCATTCGGCGGCACCAGCGGCGAACTGTACGCGCTGGTCGTGGCAGTACCACATCCGGTGTTCACCCGTACCGGCAACGACCTCCGCTGCGTGCTGACCGTGCCCGCGGGCGAGCTCGTCCCCGGGGTGTCCGCCTCGTTCGTCGGGCTGGACGGGACGGTGGCGATCCGTATGCCGGCCGACGTCGGTGACGGAGCGACGCTGCGCATACCGGGTCGGGGCGTGCCCGACCGGGACGGGAACGGCCGGGGCGATCTGTACGTGACACTTTCCGCGGAAACCGGGACCGCGCCGCGGGCCGCCGCCGAGGGAGCCCCGCAGCCGCCCGCCGAACCGCAGCAAGCCAGGCGGAGATGGGGGCGGCGCCCGGTCGCTCCGGCCATACCGGTGCTGCTTCAGCACTACGTGGGCATGCCCTCGTACAAAGTGGTCTCTGCCACCCATCAGTGGGTGCTGTTCCCGACCACGGTCGACCGGCCGCCCGCAGGAACGGTCACCCGGACGCTCACCTGCCCGCAGTGCGGCGCCCAGGTGCGCTGCGTGGTGCGGAGCATCGAGCGGACTCGGCAGCTCAGGCGCTGGTGGAGCGTCGGCGTGCTGACGACCGCCGCGATCGTCGCAGTCGCCGGGGTCATGGCCGCATTCGTGCCCGACTACGAGTCAGTGGTTCCATACGAGGTCTTCGTCGGAGTGCCGGTCTCGATGGGGCTCGCCTGTCTTGTGTTCGGGCGGCTGTGGGTACGTGAATTCGGGTTCAGGGGTCCCCAGCCGTGGACGAACCGCAGCCATCTGGTGCTGCTCACCGACGATGTCGATCGTGAACTCGGTCGTGGCATCGGTCGCTCCGCGGAGCCTGTGGTGGTGACCACGCGGCACACGCTGTGGGAGGCCCTCCCCGGAATGGTGAATCGATGGTCGGGGCGGAATGCGACGAATACGCCGTTCCTGAACGGTCCTGGGCTGGTCATCGAGTAGGCCCGCGCTGCGGGATGGGTCGGGTGCCAAGAGTCCGACTCGCAGCTGGACGCGCTCACCCAGCACGGCATCCGGAGGGACAAGATCTTTAGAAGTCATCTCATTTGGCGGATTGGGTAGGCTTCCGGTCGTGGTGGGGATTGTTGAGCGGCTGGTGCCGGATGAGTTGTGGGAGCTGTTCCAGCGGGTGGTGCCGGAGGCTCCATCGCGGCCTCAAGGCGGTGGCCGGCGTCGGCATGGCGACCGGGAGGTGCTGGCGGCGATTCTGTTCGTGGCTACGTCGGGGTGTACCTGGCAGCAACTGCCCACGGCGTCGTTCGGGCCGTCGGGGGCGACAGCCCACCGGCGGTTCTCCGAATGGACGAAGGCCCGGGTGTGGGCCAAGCTCCACCGCCTGGTCCTCGACGAACTCGGCGCCCGAGGCGAGCTGGACTGGTCCCGCTGCGCGATCGACTCCGTCAACATGCGGGCCCTGAAAAGGGGGACTTGACGGGCCCGAATCCTGTCGACAGGGGCAAATTCGGGTCGAAGATCCACTTGATCACGGAGCGGACCGGTCTGCCCCTCTGCGTCGGAATCTCCGGGGCGAACCTCCACGACAGCCAGGCCCTCCAGCCTCTGGTCCGGGGCATCCCGCCGATCAGATCTCACCGCGGATCCCGTCGCCGCCGCCCCGGCAAGCTTCACGGCGACAAGGGCTACGACTACGCCCACCTGCGGAGATGGCTGCGCAACCGCGGGATCCGTCACCGCATCGCCCGCAAGGGAATCGAGCCGTCGAACCGGCTCGGCCGGCACCGATGGGTCGTAGAGCGAACGATGTCCTGGCTCTCGGGCTGCCGTCGCTTACACCGGCGCTATGAACGCAAGGCCGAACACTTCCTCGCGTTCGCAGGCATCGCTGCAGCCCTCATCTGTTACCGCCGCTTGAAGACGAACGCCAAACTGACTCAACGGCTACGGCAGGATGGCTCAAGTGAGCCAATCAACTGAGCAGGCGCAGACCACAGATCGTCTCTGGCAGGAATTCCGCCAAGAGCCGTTCCCCGACAGCCTGCGACATGCCACCTTCGGGGGCACAGACGTGTGGCTCCTAGAGTTGGACATCGCTGGCTGCATTCTTCGCTGGCTCGACAACAGCGGCCCTCTCGACCCGAAGAACAGCATCCTCCTGCAGAGCCGCATCGAGGACCTGGACCGAGTCATCCCTGAGATCAATGACCCTGTAGGAACCCAGTACTGCCAACGGTTGCACCAGCTCGCTGTGCTCGTATCAAGGAACCTATCCAGTACCAAATGAGATGACTTCTTAGCGAGAGGATCAGCACCCGTATCCGCGTCCGCCCGCAGTTTGAGGAAACACTCAGGACCGCGCGGGAGAGTTGGCCCCGGAGAGACCGACGCGTAGGGGCAGTCCGTCCGCGTCGGACAGGACGTGCATCTTGGGACCGGCCTTACCCCGGGTCCACGGGGCTCGGACCTGCAAGTTCGCCCCGTTACCTTCTTCGTGGCCCCGCAATGGGGTTCCCGGTCTCCGGGTCCGGTATGACTTGAGCCCCTTGTCGATCATGGTCGAAAAAGTGGTGTCACCGGGCCGGGAGGCATTGGCAGACCGCTGATCAGGGGCATGACCGCTCGCCCTTGCTCGTTGAGGTGAAGCAGGCCTTCGTGACGTGGATGCCCGCACGCTGATGCCGCAGGTGAGGCTGGGAAGGGTCTGCTGGGGAGGGCATGTGGACCACGAGAGCGAGATCGATGTCTACCTCGGGCTGGACGTCGGCAAAGGTGAGCATCACGGCACTGCCGTCACCCCGGCGGGCAAGAAGGTGTTCGACAAGCCGCTGCCGAACAGCGAACCGAGACTGCGGGAGCTGTTCACAAAACTGCAGGCGAAGTACGGAACGGTGTTGGTCGTGGTGGACCAGCCAGCCTCCATCGGGGCCCTGCCGCTGGCTGTTGCCCGCGATGCGGGTTGCCTTGTCGCCTATCTGCCGGGGCTGAGCCCAGCCTGGCCGGCTCGCTGACCGCGGTGCTCGACCAGCGCAAGCTCCTGGCCAGCAGGATCGAGGAACTGCTGGAGGCGCACCCTCTTTCGCAGGTCCTGATCTCGATGCCCGGCATCGGGGTCAGGACCGCGGCCCGCATCCTGCTCGACGTCGGTGACGGCAGCGGCTTCGCTACTGCCGGGCACCTGGCCGCCTACGCCGGCCTCGCACCCGCCACCCGCAGATCTGGCTCGTCCATCCGCGGTGAACACCCCTCCAGGCGAGGCAACCGACAGCTCAAGCGGGCCTTTTACCTCGCCGCGTTCGCCTCACTGTCACAACCGGACTCACGCGTCTACTACGACAGGAAGCGACGCGAGGGAAAGCACCACGTCGCGGCACTCGTCTGTCTCGCCCGACGCCGCATCGACGTTCTCTTCGCCATGCTCCGCGACGGCACCTTCTACCAGCCACCCACACCAGCAACAGCTTGACGAAAACCATAGGGGCACTTTTTAGCGCGGACATGCGCGGAGTCCAGGACCGCCCGGGACAGGTCGATCAAGTCCCGTTCATCCAGGAGTTGGAGAATCTTCTGATGCAGCCGACCCCACACCCCGGCTCGAGACCAGATGACGAAACGACGGTGCACCGTCGACTTCGACGCCCCGAAGCACGGCGGCAAGGCCCGCCAGGCGCACCCGCTCACCAGCACGTAGACGATCGCCGCGAAGACCGCCTCATCATCGATGTTCGCGACCCCGCCCCCTTGCGGCCGCACCCGAGCCGGCGGCAGCAACGGCCTCGCTACCTCCCACAAACCGTCCGGAACGATCCATCCCCACCGCCCACTCCCCATGACCCGTACAACTGCCAACTGACCATGTAGGACACGGTCTAAGGGCTGTCCCGTGGTCCCCGGCGGGCGCACGACGCCGGCTACGGCACCTCGCTGCGTTGTCGGAACGCCCCAATACGCCCCTTATGGGGGCGCTTTCCGCCTTGCGATGCACCGCATCCGATGCCGTGCGCCGACCCACCGGGGATTACGGGACAGCCCTCAGCGGGTGTCGGCGGAGCGGGGGGCGAGGCCGTCGGCCACCAGGCCCGCGAGTACGGCCTCGCCCAGGGCGTGCACGGCGGACTGGGGGCGGACCATCACGGTGAACTCCTTGACCCTTCCCTCCTCGTCGAGCTGGAGCAGGTCGATTCCGTGGATCTGCCTGCCGTTCACGACCGCCCGGAAGGGCAGGATCGCCGAGGGTGCCTCCGCGCCGTCGGCGCTGGTCTCGGCGGCTCCTTCCAGGTGCCCGACGTAACGGAGGTCCTCGAACACGCGCAACAGGACGCCGAAGAGTCCCAGCACCATCGGCTTGCCCTCGAACGGGACGAACTTCACCGGGCTGTAGAGCCGGATGTCCTCGGTGAACAGGTCGTCCAGCGCGGCGAGATCGCGCTTCTCCACGGCGGCGCGGAAGCGTTCGACAGTTTCCATGACCCCTCCTGATACTCAAGGAATTGACTAGTCACTTTCTTGAGTATCATGCACCGAGCGGACGACACAGGGAAGGGGCTGCCGCGCGATGGCCTTGAGACATGCCGTGCTGGCGGCGCTGCTGGACGGCGAGTACAGCGGGTACCAGCTGGCGAAGGTGTTCGACATCAGCGTCGCGAACTTCTGGCCCGCAGTGCCCCAGCAGCTGTACGCCGAGCTGGCCAAGCTGGAGAGGGAAGGCCTGGTCACGGGCCGGGAGGTGGTCCAGGAGGGCCGGCCCAACAAGCGGCTGTTCCAGGTCACCGAGGCCGGTCGGGACGCGCTGGAGGAGTTCGCCGCGGCGGCCTCGAAGCCGTCGGTCATCCGCGACGACCTGCTCGTCAAGGTGCAGACCGCGGACCGCATCGGCACGGCGCCGGTGATCGAACAGCTCGAACAGCGGGCGTCCGCCGCCGAGGCCAAGATCGAGCTGCTCGGCACACTGCTGCGGCAGATGCGGGGTGACGTGGACGAGGCGGAGTTCCTGCTGCGCGGCGAGCGGATCGGCGGGTACCTGACGTGCCTGCGCGGCATCGCCTTCGAGCAGGGCCACCGGGATTGGTGCCTGCGGACCGCGGCCGTCCTGAAGGAAAGGCGGGCCACCCGTGCCGAACGGTGAATACCTGCGCTACGTGGCCCTGGGCGACAGCCAGACCGAAGGGATGGGCGACGGGGACGACGCGGCCGGCCTGCGGGGCTTCGCCGACCGGCTCGCCGAGCACCTCGCGGCCGTCAACCCCGAAGTCCACTACGCCAATCTGGCCGTACGGGGACGCATGGCCGGTCAGGTCCGCGCCGGACAGCTGGGGCCCGCCCTGGCCCTGCGCCCCGACCTGGCCACCGTCGTCGCCGGGGTCAACGACCTGCTCCGGCCCCGGTTCGACGCCGTAGCGGTCGCGGGGCACCTGGAGGAGATGTTCGCCGCGCTCACCGCCGCCGGAGCCCACGTGGTGACCGTGACCTTCCCCGACATGGGAGAGATCGCGCCGCTGGCGCGGCCGCTCGCGTCCCGCGTGTCCGACCTCAACACCCGCATCCGCGCGGCCGCCGCACGCCACGGGGTCACGGTCGCCGAGATCGGCCGGCACCCCGTGGCCACCGACCCGCGGCTGTGGACCGCGGACCGCCTCCACGCGAGCCCCGTCGGCCACGCGCGGATCGCCGCGGCCCTCGCCCAGGCCATCGGCCTGCCCGGAAGCGACGACAGCTGGACGCTCCCCCTGCCACCCCGGCGGCTCCCGGGCCGCCGGCAAGCCGCGATTGCCGAACTGCGCTGGGTCGCCGGATTCCTCGGTCCGTGGATCGGACGCCGCCTGCGCGGCCGCTCCTCCGGCGACGGCCGTACCGCGAAACGCCCCGAACTCCTGCCCCTGGACTAGGACATGTCCGTGTTGATCCCGTCGGTTATCGTCCGTCACCGACGAAGGAACCGAACACGGGGATGTGACGGGTGAGCGAGAAAGACGTTCTGGCGCAGCGCTTCGAGGAGCACCGCACCCATCTGCGGGCCGTGGCCTACCGCATGCTGGGCTCGCTCAGCGAAGCGGAGGACGCCGTGCAGGAGGCCTGGATCAAGCTGAGCCGCTCCGACGCGGACGCCGTGGACAACCTGGGCGGCTGGCTGACGACGGTGGTCGGCCGGGTGTGCCTGGACATGCTGCGCTCGCGCACCACGCGGCGCGAGGATCCGCTGCACGACGAGGACGGGCAGGTCCGGCTCCCGGACCCGGTCGTCAGCAGAGCGGACGGCCTCGACCCCGAGCAGGAGATACTCCTGGCGGACTCGGTCGGCATCGCGCTGATGGTCGTACTGGAGACCCTCTCCCCCGCCGAGCGGCTCTCCTTCGTGCTGCACGACATGTTCGCCGTGCCCTTCGACGAGATCGCCCCCGTCCTCGGGCGGACCCCCGCCACGACCCGGCAGCTCGCCAGCCGCGCCCGCCGCCGCGTCCAGGGCGGGGCTCCCGCCGCCGACACCGACCCGACCCGTCTGCGGGAGGTCGTCGACGCGTTCCTGGCCGCCGCGCGCGGCGGGGACTTCGACGCCCTCGTCGCCATCCTCGACCCCGAGGTCGTGGCGCGCTCCGACGGCGGCACGCTGCTCCCCAGCGTGCTCCGCCGCGGCGCGGCCGAAGTCGCCACCCAGGCGATCACCTTCGCCCGGTTCGCCGAGGCCGGCCACCCCGCGCTGGTCAACGGCACCCCCGGTGTGGTCTCCATGTCGCAGGGCCGGCCGCTCTCGGTCATGGCGTTCACCGTCGTCGACGGCAAGATCACCGCCATCGACATCCTCACCGACCCCGAGCGCCTGGCGCGGATCGACCTGAGCGCCATCGGCGACTGAGCCGTCGGCAGACGCTTCCGTTGCGGTGCGGCGGGCCCAACCGGCCCGCCGCACCCGGCGGCTGTGCGCCTGGGCTGTCACACACGACCGCCGGGCGGGTCAACGGGGTATGACCACGGAGACATTCGCCCTCGCCCCTCCCGCCGGCCGCCACCCTCGGCGCCGCGACGGCCGCCCCACCCGCCATGGCCTCCGCCCACCCGGCTCCCTCGCACAGCACCTGGAACGGCCGCCCCGCAGGCCCCGCCCCACACCACCTGGCACCCCAACTGGTCGGCGGCGGCTTCGACAACCACTCCGGGAGCCGTCACGGTCCCCATCGGCGGCCAGTTGTCGAGCGACCGGTGCCCTCCCCGTCCGGGCCTTCGAACAGCTCACCGTCACCTTCTGCCTCCGGGGGACCACCGGTCCGGCCGCCTTCCACAACGTCGCGATGACCACGCCCTACCGCGCCACCGGGGAGCCGTCGGCCTGAACTCCCCCGACGGGTTCCAGGACAGGTGCCGCTCTCCTCCGGGGCCGGCAGGAACCCTGCCCGGACGCCCGTTCGCCGGGACGGGCGGTGATTGTCCCGTTGTCGGGGGCTACCTGGGGGATGCGGACGGTTCCTCACGGGTCGTGACGGAGACAATTCGACAGGTAGTAATTAGATGAATCCCTGACTGAATTCCCGTCAATAAGCCAATGGCGTATATCTCGATTTGATAACGACTCCCTCGAGAAGGCCTGGACCAATCCCCTGCGACGCGCGTAACTCCCCTTGTTTTATGGAAAATTGAGGGGTCGTCAAATGTGATCGACAGGTAACGGAACGATTTCTCGAAGCACCCTCCCCTTTGTCCGAATTCTCCGCGGCATTCGTCTGGCAGGCTTCCGCGCACCCAGTGATCCGATCGCGATTTGAGGTGCCCATGACAGGACGACGCAGACGGCGCGAACACCGCCGCAAACCCCGGCGGTTGATACTTCTCACCGCCGCCACTGCCGCGGCGGCGGTGATCGCCGCAGGCATCGCCTACTCCGGCATAGGCGACGGAGCCCAGGCGGCGGCTCCCGTGGAAGCCGCCGCGGAAACGGTTTCGCCGGCGGCCGCACCCGCCCGGGACCAGGACCCTGAACCGATCGCGAGCGCGCCCGCCAACGAGAGCGACCGCGGCATGGTCTACGACGGCCTCCAGGCCGCGCCGAAGGGCGACCGGTGCGTCGGCGTGTACCGCACCGGCGCCGGGCAGTGCACCCACGGCCCCGACGCCCCGCCCAAGGGCGTCGACATCACGAAGGACATCGCGCCCGCCGTCCAGGCGAAGGCCCCCGCAGCCGATCCGGCCCGGCCCGCGACCGACGACCCGGCGACCACGGAAGGCGGCGGGCGTCCTCAGGACGCGCCTGCCGCCGACGCCGCTTCCGCGAAGGCCGGCACACCCGCTCCCGCGCCGTCGCCCACCTCCGGCGGCCAGACCGTCGCCGCCGGCCCCGCCGGCCAGACCGTCCAGTGCGACGGCGACGGAAGCACCGGCAACCGCGTCCAGGTCGTGTACGTCCACGGTCCCGGCCGCGACCGCTACTCCGAGTACGTCGCCTCGTTCCGCAAGTGGGCGGCCGACGCCGACCTCATCTACTCGGCGAGTGCCCAGGAGACCGGTGGCATCCGCCACATCCGCTACGTGACGGCCGCCGACTGCACGCCGACCGTGCTCAACATCGAGCTCCCGGATTCGGCACTGTCCGAGTTCAGCGCGACCAACTCCGCGCTCGCCGGCAAGGGACTCGACCGCCGCGACCGCAAGTACATGATCTTCGCCGACACCCAGGTCTACTGCGGCATCGGCACGTTCAACGGGGACGAGCGGCCCGGCCAGGCCAACCTGAGCAACTTCGGCCCCTCCTACGGGCGTACGGACTCCGGCTGCTGGGGCGGCCACACCGCCGCGCACGAACTCGGCCACAACCTGGGCGCGGTCAACAACAGCGCCCCGAACACCAGCCGGGGCGCGCACTGCACGGACGAGTGGGACGTCATGTGCTACTCGGACACCCCGTACTACCCGCAGATGCGCAACGTCTGCACCAACCAGGCGTCCGAGAACATCCTGGACTGCAACCACGACGACTACTTCCACACCAGTCCGAAGGCCGGCAGCTACCTGGCCACGCACTGGAACATCGCGGACAACCAGTTCCTGATGCGGAGCAAGGGCGGAGACGGCACCGACCCCGGTCCGAACCCGAACCCGACCCCGACCAAGAAGCCCACGCCGACGCCGACCAAGAAGCCGACCGGCGGACCGGCCGTGACCGCGGCCCAGATCCAGTCGGACTCCGTCGTGGTGAGCTGGCCGAAGGTCGATGGCGCCGCCTGGTACCAGGTCCTGCTGAACGGCAAGCACCTGGCCTGGGTCCAGTCCCAGGCGCTGCGCATCTACAACCTCCAGCCCGGTACGGCGTACACGGTCGCCGTCTCGGTCCGCGACGGCTCCGGCCGTGACAGCGGGGCCGGCAAGGCCACCTCCTTCCGCACGACGGGCGCGGGCGGCGGTACGACCACCCCCGGTGCCCGGTACCTGCTGGGCAACGGCAGCACCGGCATGAACGCAGAGGTGTGGGGCGGCCGCGGCGCCGACGGCACCGTGCTCGTCGGTGCGCGTGCCAACGGATACGCCCAGCAGCAGTGGTACTTCGACGACGCGGGCAGCGGGCAGGTCCGCATCCGTTCCGCTGTCTCCGGCAAGTGCCTGCAGCCGGGCGGTACCCCGGCGGCGGGCATGTGGGTCGCGCAGCAGCCCTGCGGCTCGAACGCCGCGCAGGCCTGGAAGCTGACGTCCCGCGGTGGCGCGGTGACCGTCACGGACCCCAGCGGCGGCTTCGCCCTGACCGTCAGCAACCGCCCGTACTACGGGAACTGGCTGCTCGACCTGCAGCGCGCGGACGGCCGCGCCACGCAGGCCTGGACCGTCCAGAAGTCCGGCTGACCACCGGTCGGGCGAGCTGCTGACCCGCCGGTCCACACACCGGCGGACAGCACCGCCCTGAGCCCCACCCCGGCGGGCGGCCGCACCTCGCGGCCGTCCGCCGGCCCCTCACCCAGTCCCCCGGAGCACCGCCACCATGCGCATACGAACCGCTTTCCCCGCCCTGCTGGCCGCACTCGGCCTCATGTTCCTCACCCCCGTCGCGGCCCACGCCCACGGTGACACCGTGAAGGTGGTGGTGACCGGGCTGCGCAACGGCCATGTCACCGCCGACATCACCTGGGAGAACGACGGGGACGCCGTCGACGAGGCGGTCGCGGCCACGGTGAACGCCGTCAGCGCCGACGGCTCCCGCTCGCTCGGGGCCTGGCGCCTGGTCCGCGATCCCGGCGCGTCACCGGCCGGCTGGACCACGGCCGAGGTCCTGCCGCCGGGTGCCTGGAAGGTCACCGTCGACGTGGGCTTCCCCGCCCTCGGGCACGGCGAACTCGAGATCGCCGTGCCGGTGGTGGATCCTGCGCCCGCGACGGGAACACCGGCGCCCGGCGCCCCGGCCTCCAGCGCCCCGGCTCCCGTACCGACTCCCACGACTCCAGCCGCACAGTCCGCCTCTGCCGCTCCGGCGCAGACACCGGCCGCCGAGGCCTCGGACGACGCCGTCTGGTGGACGACGGCGGGCGTGGCGGCGACCGCGCTGGCCGGCGCGGCAGGCGGTCTCCTGATACGCCGTCGCCGGATGCGGTGGGCCCGGTCGGGGCGCCGGACGACCTGACGGCAGGCTCCCGGTACGGACGACGCTGCGCAGGCGCTCAACCGGACTCGCTTCCCCGACAGTTGCGGCTGGGCCGCGAGTCGCCCGACATCGCGGATGCGGTGCCGCGTGTGGTGGCTCGCAGGCAGAGCAGCCACCTCGCCGTGCATCGCACCGCGGAACGGGCTGAGCGGCTTCGACCCCGCCGGCCCCGACGCGGCCGTGGCCGGTCACAAGCTGTCAAGGCGGCGACACCGGATTCCGGATCCGCTGCGGTACGCCGACCGGTCCGCGGACGGCCGCCTGGATCGGGGGCCGACTCGCGGACGGCCGCCGGGATCGGGGGGCGACTCGCGGACGGCCGCCGGGATCGGGGGCGGGCTCGCGGAGCGACCGGGCGTACCGCTGGAGCGCCTCGCGGCAAGTCCTTCTTCCCACGGAGGAGAACCCCGACGGCCGTCCCGCGCGTCAACAAGGTCATGAAGGTCGAGACCGCTCCCGTACCGACGGCCCCCCGCGCCCGCCGGGCCCTGCCCCGTACCCGCCCCTCGGCCCGCCGATCGGCCCGCCGTGGCCGGATCATCGCAGCCCTGGCCGTCCTGACGACCCTGCTGATGCTGCTGTACCGATGGATCCCGAACCGGATCGCCAACGTCGGCAGCTTCGTCCAGACCTTCCTGCCCTGGGCCGGCGCGGCCGTCGTCCTGCTGCTGGCCGCCGCTCTCCTGCGCCGCTCCCGCGTCGCGCTGATCGCCGTCCTGCTGCCCGCACTCACCTGGGCAGCGCTCCACGGCGGCACGTTCCTCGACCGCGGTGCCGGCGGGGCGGCGGACCTCACGGTCGTCACCCACAACGTGGACGACGTGAACCCCGACCCTGCCGGTACCGCCCGCGCCCTGGCCGCCTCCGGGGCCCAGCTGATCGCCCTGGAGGAACTGACCGAGCCCGCCGTCCGCGCGTACGAGCAGACGCTGGCGGGGACCCACCCGTACCACGTGGTGGAGGGAACGGTCGGCCTGTGGAGCGCCTACCCCCTGCGCGACACGGCGCCGGTGCCGATCATGCCGTGGACCCGTGCGCTGCGGGCCACCGCCGACACCCCCGCCGGCCCGCTCACCGTCTACGTCGCCCATCTCCCCTCCGTACGCGTACGCCTGGGCTCGGGTTTCACCACTGAGCGCCGCAACGCGGCCGCCGGCCGGCTCGCCGGTGCTCTGGCCGCCGCTCCGGCCGGCCGTACGCTCCTGGTCGGCGATTTCAACGGCACAACCGACGACCGGGCCCTCGCGCCCGTGATGGACCGCTTCCGCTCCGCCCACGACGCGGCCGGCGCGGGCTTCGGTTTCACCTGGCCCGAGACGTTCCCCGTCGCCCGCATCGACCAGATCCTGGTCCGCGACCTCACCCCGGTGTCCGCCTGGACCCTTCCGGCCACCCCCAGCGACCACCTGCCCGTGGCGGCCTCGCTCCGGTTCTGACGACCGGCGGGGACGCGATCGACCTGCTCGCCCGCAGCCCGGTCCCGGGCGGCCCCCGGACCGCTGCGGCGCCGGTCAGTGCCCGGAGCGCGCCCGACCCGGTCAGGCACGGCCGGTCACCTCGGCGGGCTCAGCTCGACGGGGTCACCTCGACCCGGTCACCTCGGCGGGGTCAGCCGCTCCCACAGGAAGGTGTGCACGAGGGCCTCGTTGAAGGCGGTCTGCCCGTGGTCGGTGGCACCCGCGTGGCCGCCCCCGAGGTGCTCGTGGAAGAGGACGGGATGTCCGGCTTCGCGCAGCCGCGCGGCCATCTTGCGGGCATGGCCGGGGTGGACGCGGTCGTCGCGGGTCGAGGTGAGCAGCAGAAGGGGCGGGTACGGGGGCCCGTCGGCCCGGATCTGGTGGTACGGGGAGATCCGCTCCAGGTGGGGCCGGTCGGCCGGGTTGTCCGGGTCCCCGTACTCGGCGATCCAGCTGGCGCCGGCGAGCAGCTTGTGGAAGCGGAGCATGTCCAGCAGTGGCACGTGGGCGACGACCGCGCCGAACAGTTCGGGGTCGCGGGTGAGCATCGCGCCCATGAGGAGGCCGCCGTTGCTGCCGCCCTCGATGCCCAGCTGAGCGGGGGTCGTGATGTCCCGGGCGACGAGGTCCCGGGCGACGGCGGCGAAGTCCTCGTAGGCGCGGACCCGGTTCGCGCCCAGGGCCGCCTTGTGCCAGCCCGGCCCGTACTCGTGCCCGCCGCGGATGCCGGCGACGACGTAGGTGCCGCCGCGCGCGAGCCAGGCCCGTCCGGTGACCGCGCTGTAGTACGGGACCATGGAGATCTCGAAGCCGCCGTACCCGTACAGCAGGGTGGGGCCGGGGCCGGGGCGGTCTTCGGGCCCGACGACGAAGTACGGCACCCGGGTGCCGTCCGCGGAGGTCGCGAAGTACTGGCGTACGGCCAGTCCGGCGGTGTCGAAGAGCGCCGGGCCCTGCTTGACGCTCTCGCTGTCGCCGCCCGCGGTGCCGCGGTAGAGGGTGGACGGCTGGAGGAAGCCGGATACGTTGAGGAAGTACTCGTCGCTCACGTCCGGATCCGTGCAGGTGACGGAGGCCGTGGACAGCGGCGGTACGCCCGCCAGCGGTGCGCGGCTCCAGCCGTCGGGGCCCGGCGTGAGGAGCTCCATCCGCGAGGAGACGTCGGCCCGGGTGGTGAGGACCATGTGGTGGCGGGTCCAGCTGTAGCCGCCGAGGGCGGTGCGCTCGTCCGGGGTGAACAGGACCTCGGCCGCCCGCTCCCCCGCCCGGAACGCGTCGAAGTCGAAAGCGAGCAGGGCGCCTGCGGGGTGGCCGAGCCACGGTGACTTCGTGGTGACGGTCAGCCAGTTCCGGTACACGGAGGCGCTCGCGTCGTCCGGCACGTCGACCTTCAGCGGCGCGGCGCCGGGCGCCGCGGGGAGGAGGAACAGCTCCTGGTTCCAGAAGTCGATCTGCCGGTGGACGAAGTCCCGTTCGAAGCCGGGCGTGTCGTCGCGCCAGCCGGTGGCGGAGAGGTCCGAGGGCCGGCCCTCGTAGACCGGTTCCGCCTCCGCCAGGGGCGTGCCGCGCCGCCAGCGGCGCACCTGGAGCGGGTAGCCGGACGCGGACAGGGAACCGGGCCCGAAGTCCGTTCCGATCCAGACCCGGTCGCGGTCGATCCACCCGATCCGGGTCTTGGCCTCCGCTACCTCGAAGCCGCCCTCGACGAACTCCAGGGTCCGCAGGTCGAACTCGCGCACCACGCAGGCGTCCGCGCCGTCCCGCGACAGCATGACCAGGGCGTGCCGGTGCTCGGGGGCCAGGACGCTGCTGCCCGCCCAGGCCCACTTCTCCCCCTCGGCCTCGGCCAGGGCGTCCAGGTCCAGGACCGTCTCCCAGGCGGGCCGGTCCTTGCGGTACTCCTCCAGCGTGGTGCGCCGCCAGACCCCGCGTACGTGGTCGGCGTCCTGCCAGAAGTTGTAGAGGTGGCCGCCCCGGCGGGTGATGTAGGGGATCCGGCCGTCGTCGTCGAGGACCTCGCGGATCCCGCGCTCCAGCTCCTTGAACCCGGGCACCTCGGCCAGCGCGGCCACGGTTTCGCCGTTGCGCTCGCGCACCCAGTCGAGTGCCGCCTCGCCCGAGATGTCTTCCAGCCAGAGGTACGGGTCTTCATCGCTCATCCGCCGATTGTGCAGGACGCGGGGCCCCGGTCACGAAACGTCGCCCGCCCCGGGGCGGGCATCGCGCAGGGCGGTGTACACCGACCAGATCACCGAGACCAGCGGTACGGCGACGACCGCGCCCACCACTCCGGCCGCAATGGCTCCCGCGCTCACCGAGACCGCCACCACCAGGGGGTGCAGCCGGACCGCCCAGCTCATACCAGCGGATGCAGCAGGTGCCCCTCGATCTGGCCGATGACCGCGATCAGCGCGATCACCACACTACTGCCCAGGCCTTCGCGGAACTCCCGGACCAGGGTGGTGCTCTCCCCCGCCACCGCCTCGCCCACCAGCGCCATCCCGCCCAGCAGCAGCAGCGCGGTGCCGAGCAGGCAGACGGCGACCGCCAGGGACCGGGGCAGTGAGCGCCCCAGCCATCGGGCGGGGGTCGCGAGCAGCGCCGTGATGACGAGCGAGGAAGAGCGCCACGGCGATCTCGTGGAACCGCCCCAGCACGGCGAAGACCGCGTAGACGGCGGCGCCGACGACCAGCAGGCGCCACGCGTACGACGCGGCCGTACGCAGGAACGACGACACCGGCGGCATGACCCCATGGGTGCCACGGCGGAGTTCCGATGGCACGCGCGCGGTCTCGGATTCGCCCGTCCGGGGCGGATAATCCGTTGCCGAGGTCTTCGCGACGGCCGACGATGGCATCTCGTGAGTACCACCCGATGGGCCTCGGTCCTGCCCGATCTCGCCCCCTGGCGTTCCAGCCGGGACTTCCGGCTGCTGTTCTTCCAGGGGACGGTCACGTACTTCGGTTCGTTCATGGCGATGATCGCGCTGCCGCTGCAGATCAAGCACCTGACGGACTCGCCGCTGGCGGTCGGCGCGATGGGCGCGGTGGAGCTGGTTCCGCTGGTGGTCTGCGGGCTGTACGGGGGCGCCCTCGCCGACGCCGTCGACCGGCGCCGGCTGATCCTGCTGACAGAGGCCGGGCTCGGGGTGCTCGCGCTGGTGCTGCTGGTGAACACGACTCTCCCGAGCCCGCTGCTGTGGCCGCTGTACGTGGTGGCGGCCGGGGCGTCGGCGCTGACCGGGCTGCAGCGGCCGGCCCTGGACTCGCTGATGGCCCGGATCGTGCCGCACGACCAGCTGACGGCCGCCGCCGCGCTCAACGGTCTGCGCTACCAGTTCGGCGCGATCGCCGGTCCGGCGCTGGCCGGTCTGGTCGTCGCGTACGCCGGTTACGCGCCGGCCTACTGCGTCACCGTCGCGGGCTTCCTCGTTTCCGTGCTGCTGTGCGTCCGGCTCGCACCGGCTCCGCCCGTGCGGGACGCCGAACGTCCCTCGCTGCGCGCGATCGCCGAGGGCGCGCGGTACGCGTGGAGCCGTCCGGTGCTGCTCGGCACCTACGCCGTCGACCTCGCGGCGATGTTCTTCGCGTTCCCGAACGCGATCTTCCCGTTCCTCGCGGACGAGCTCGACACGGTGTGGGCGCTGGGCCTGATGTACGCGGCGGGCGCGGTCGGCTCGCTGGTGCTGGGGCTGACCAGCGGCTGGGTGTCGCGGGTACGCCGGCACGGGCTGCTGGTGCTGTGCGGGGCCGCGGTCTGGGGCCTGGCGGTCGCGGCCGCGGGCTGGGCTCCGGGCATCTGGCCGGTGCTGCTGTGCCTCGCGGTGGCGGGCGCCGGCGACATGCTGAGCGGGCTGGGCCGCGCCACGATCTGGAACCAGACGATCCCCGAGGAGCTGCGCGGCCGGCTCGCGGGCATCGAGGTGCTCTCGTACAGCGTCGGTCCGCAGCTCGGCCAGGTCCGGGCGGGCACCATGGCCGGCTGGACCGGCACCCGGGCGGCCTTCTGGAGCGGCGGTCTGGCCTGCGTGGCGTCGGTGGCCGCGCTGGCCGCTCTGCTGCCGAAGCTGATCTCCTACGACGCGCGCACCGACGAGGACGCCCTGCGCCGCCGCGCGGCCCAGGAGGCCCGGTCCCGAGCGGGCGCGGCCACGGTGTGACGTCCTGATCCGGGGGGAGGGTCGGCGCGCCCGGCCGCTACGGCCAGGGCACCTCCGGTGTGCGGGAGTACCGCACCCCCATCGCGTCCAGGCGCGGGCCCTGCGCCGCGAGCCGCTGGCGGTACGTGTCCCAGTTCAGGGCCGCGGCCGGTGACCAGCCGAGTTCGGCGACCCCGAGGACCTGCTGGAAGTGCCCGTGCTCCGGCGGCGCCTCCACTCCCCACACCGCCTGGCGCGGCAGCCCGGGCAGGCAGTTGCCCGGGTCCCACTCGTACGCGCGCCGCACGGACACCGCCCGGTCGGCGGGCGACAGGATCACCCGGGCTCCCGCCCGCACCGCCTCGGCGAGCTTCGCCCGCTCCGCGGCGCTCGCACCGTCTTGCCGCGCGTACGTCACCACCGGGCCCTGGGCCGCCTGCCGCCGGTCCGGGAGGACCTCCATGTAGCGGCCGCGCGCGTGGCGGACCAGCTCCCGGTACTCGCCCCCGGTCCAGACGCCGCGCGTGCGCAACACGTTGATCTTGTAGAGGGCGAGCTGGTCCACATAGCTCTTCAGCCGGTCGATGCCGTCCTCGGCGCGGACGGCGTCGACCGTCGCGGCCCGGTGGGCGAACCGGGGCGTGTCGGTGACCGCGCCGCCCGCCACCGTCCACGGTGCGGCGCCCTCGGGCAGGAGCTGACGGAGGGTCTGGGTGCCGCGGAACAGGCCGGCGGGCCGGTACGCGGTGACGAGGACCCCGTCCTCGTCGGACTGGAGCCGGTAGCCCTCCTCGCCGAAGCCTCCCGCGTACGGGTCCAGGCGCAGGCGGATGCCGTCCGTCCCCGCTCCGGCATCGGTCCCCTCGACCGGCAGCGGCAAGCGGGCGGTGCGGCGCCAGGCGGCGGCGAGCTGTTCGCCGATGGCGCGGACCTCGCCGGAGCCTGCGGTCGTACGGATCACGGTGCGCGCGCCGAGGGTGTAGCCGGGGCCACCGGGTGCGACGGCGGCCGGCGCGGGGACGATCCGCTGGTACGGAGTCGCTTCGGTGCGACCGGCGGGCACGGCGGAGTCCAGGTGAGCAACGCGAGCGGAGGAGGCCGCGACGGCCGCGCAGAACAGCAGGCCACCGAGAGCGCCGACGGCGACGGGGAGCTTCATCCGACCAGGAATAGGCCAGTTCCCTCGGTTTTGCCGGTATGCGCGTCCCGGTGGGACGGAGCCCATCCGAAAGGACCCCCGCCACGCGCCGCCTGCAGGCCGAACCGGCCCCGCTGTGGGGCGAGCTGACGGACCCCGCGGCGAGCGAAACAGGGGGTTACTCGCGAGGAAACAGGGCCTTTGGCTATGGTGAGCGCCCTCCGGTCGAATCCCCCTTTGGATCCCAAGATCAAATGCGGATCCGATGTGTCGATCGAAGGGATGTCCTGCCAATCCAGGACGCCTTACGCAGTGCAGAGCGACGCGGTGTCGGCAACACCGCCCGGCGTCGGCTCGGTGCGAGCCGACCTGCCCTCGCCCTGTCATCCGGGGCTTGAGGGCGGCGGTCCTCTCATTCACCTACCTCGCGAAGGCAAGGCAGAGATGGCAAGAATCTCCCGACGGTCCTCCCGGCTCTCCCGACAGCAGCCCCACCCTGTCGACGAACTGCTCCCGATACCCAAGCTCGCCGTCTACGGCTTCCAGCACGTCCTCGCGTTCTACGCGGCGGCCGTCATCGTCCCGGTCCTGCTGGGCAACGCGCTGGGCCTCTCCCGCCAGGAACTCGTCCACCTCATCAACGCGGACCTCCTCACCTGTGGCGTGGCCTCGATCATCCAGGCCCTCGGCGTCTGGAAGGTGGGTGCCCGGCTCCCGCTGGTCCAGGGAGTCACGTTCACCGCGGTCTCGCCCATGATCGCCATCGGCACGGGAGCGGGCGGCGGCACCGCCGGCCTGCTCGTCGTCTACGGAACGGTGATCACGGCGGGCATGGCCACGTTCGCCTTCGCACCGCTCTTCAGCAAGCTGGTGAAGTACTTCCCGCCGGTCGTCATCGGCACGATCCTCACGATCATCGGGATCACCCTGATCCCGGTGGCCCTCCAGGACGCGGCCGGAGGTGCCCATCTCATCGGCACCCCGGCGTACGGCGATCCGAAGAACCTCGCCTACGCGCTGGGCACGCTCCTGTTCATCCTGGTCATGGTGCAGATCGGCAAACCGTTCCTCAGCAGCCTCGCCGTCCTGCTCGGGCTCATCGTCGGCACGTCGGTCGCGTGGCTCTTCGGCGACGCCGATTTCGGCGCGGTGCGGGAAACCGACTGGTTCGGGGTCACCACGCCGTTCCACTACGGCATGCCGCGCTTCGAGTTGCTGCCGATCATCGCGATGCTCGTCGTCATCCTGATCACCATGGTGGAGACCACCGGGGACGTGTACGCCATCGGGGAGATCACCGACAAGAGGGTCGGCGCGGACACGGTCGCCCGGGCGCTGCGCGCCGACGGCGTGGCGACCGTACTGGGCGGCATCCTCAACTCGTTCCCGTACGTGGCGTTCGCCGAGAACATCGGACTCGTGCGCATGTCCAAGGTGATGAGCCGTTACGTGGTCGTCGCGGCCGGTGTGTTCATGGTCGTACTGGGCCTGCTGCCGAAGGCGGGCAGCCTGGTCGCCTCTGTTCCGCACCCGGTGCTGGGCGGTGCGGCGATCTCCATGTTCGGCATCGTCGCCGCGGTCGGCATCCAGATCCTGGGGAAGGCCGACCTGCGCGAGGAACGCAACACCCTGATCCTGGCGGTCAGTCTGGGCGCCGCGCTGCTGCCGACCACGGTCGCGCCGTTCTTCGACCGGATGCCGGAGGACATGCGGGCCGTGCTCAACAGCGGGATCACACTGGGCGCCCTCACCGCGATCACGCTGAACCTGCTCTTCAACGTCTTCACGAGCCGCTCCACGATGGAGATCGACTGGGAGGACATCGGGGAAGGGGACGGCGGCGGCCCGCCCGGTCCGCACGTGGGAGCGGCCGCCCGCTGAATCCGAGGGGACGGGGCCTGGGGCCGGGAGGGGGCGTGCGTCCCTCCCGGCCCGCCCAGCCATGTCAGCGGCCGCCCGCGGGGAAGGGCGACGCCTCGCCCTCCTCGCCGATCAACTCCCAGAAGTGGTCGACGAGTCGGCGCAGGTACGCGGCGCGCTCCGCCGCGACCTCCTTGAGCCTGGCGTCCGCGTTGAGGGCGACCAGGTGCCCCATGTACCGCTCCGAGAACTCCGAGAACTCCGCGTGCATCGTCTGCAGCGCGTCGCCCACGCTGGTCGCGTCCACCACCACGATCTCGGCGACCGGCTCGACATGCGCCTTCCACCGTCCGTCGACGGCCGATCGCAGGTGCTCGGCCAGCTCGTCCACCCGGCCCATGATCCCGATGAGCTTGCGCAGGGACAGCCCCAGGGCCTCCACCAGCGCCCTGGTCTGCCAGGCGTCCCCGTGCCAGTACCGCGCCGCCTCGGCCGCGCGGTACTCGGACGGGTCCATGCCTATGCGGTACGCCAGCCGCTCCACCGTGAGCCGGCCGGCCAGCCGGTGTTCGGCGAGCGTCTGCGGCTCGACGCCCATCAGCGTCTTGGCGTCGCACCACAGGACATCGGCGAGGGAGAAGAGCTGCTGGTCGGAGGGAGCGTGGGAGCCCTGCTCCCACGCCGCCACGAGCTCCGGGTGGACGGGGGCGCCACAGGCCGCCATGGCCTGGGCGACCTGGGCCGGGGTCAAGCCCATGCGGGCCCGGGCGGATCTGGCCTCGGTGGGGGAGAACGGAGTGCTGTACACGTACGAGACACCTCGCAACACCCTGGGCGCGCGGCGCCCGAGGGGAGACGGATTGATGGAGGAACACCAAGAGCGGGCACAGTAACAGATGTTCAGTGGGGCACAACCGCCCCAACTCCTTCAATTCCAAGGTGTTATACCGCGCGTACCAGGCAATCAGCGACCGCTTAGGTGGGCACTGCGGGCGCGGTGCCTCCGGGTTCGAAGCCCGCGAGCATCTGCTCCAGCGCGGCCTGGTCCGGACCCACGAACGGGCTGAGGCCCGGGACGCCCGCGACGTTGTCGATGAGCCGCGAGGTCAGACCGACCGCCGGAGGCAGGTGGGTGGACAGGACGGTCTCCGGGTTCATGGCGCGCAACGGCTCTACGGTGGCGAGGAACCGGTCCACGTCCACCACCTGGACCCAGGGGCTGTCCACGCTCGCCCACAGCATCTGGGCCCCTCGGAGGTCCTCGGCCCGCACGTCCGTGACGTCGGTGCCCGTGGCGATGTCCGCGGTGGGCAGCGGGGCACCGAAGCAGTCGGAGCTGAAGCAGGTGCGGGTGCGGTCGTCGTAGAAGCCGACGGTGGCCGGATTGTCGAACAGCGGGGGCCGGAAGGCGTGGAGCTTGCGGTCGCCCACGTCCAGGCTCTGGCCCGGATTGAGGAAGTACACGCGGTCCATCGGCATCGGATGCTCGGTGGACATGATGCCCACACCGATGAAGGTGGTGACCAGGCGCGCCCGGGGCGCGGCTTCGAGCAGCGCGAAGAGACCGCCCGTATGGTCGCGGTCGGGGTGGGTCAGCCAGATCCACCGCACATCGGCGGGGTCGATCACGGAACCCAGCGTGTTGAGGAAGTCCCGGTCGGGCAGCCCGAGGCCGGTGTCGACGACCACCGGCTCCGCGGAGTGCAGGACGAAGGCGTTGACCGGGAGGAAGCCGATCCCCGGCACCTCCAGGCAGTCGGCGAGGACAGTACTGTCGGGACCAATCTTGTGCGTGCTCATGGCGCTCTCCACGGCCCTGCGGGGGGACAGGCTCTCCTCCCATCTTGACCCGCCCGGGTTGCGCCCGCGCGCGGGCGCGGTTAGGGCTTCAGGGCAGGGGGACTCCCCTGGCCGTGATCCAGAGTGCGTACCACTCCTCGTGCGTGAGGTCCGGCTCGCGCACCGCCGCGTCCCGGCAGGCGCGGATCCGGTCGGGCCGGGCGGTGCCGACGACCGGCGCGATCCCGGCGGGGTGCCTGCCCAGCCACCAGAGCAGGACGGACTCGGGCGTCGTGTCCTTGCGCCGGGCGAGGTCGGCCAGGAGTCCCGCGGTGGCCCGTTCGGCGGGCGTCTGCTGGCGGCCGGTGAACCGGCCCTGCGCCAGCGCTCCCCAGGCCTGGAGGCGGATGCCGTGGTCACGGCAGTGCTCCAGCGTTCCGAAGGGAAAGCCGTTGGCCGCGTACTCGGGGGTGTTGAGCACGACCCCGGCTTCCACCCAGTCGCGGCTGTGCAGGCTCATCTCCAGCTGGTTCGCCACCAGCGGCACGTCGAGCCGGGCCTGCAGGTGGGCGATCTGCGCGGCTCCCATGTTGGAGACGCCGAAGTGCCGTACGAGGCCCTGCCGGTGCAGGGACATCAGCGCCGACGCGGTCGAGTCGACGTCGGCGAGGGGGTCGGGACGGTGCAGGAGGAGGACGTCGATCACGTCGGTCCGCAGCCGGGTCAGGCTCTCCTCCACGCGCCGCGTGATGCTCTTCCCGCGCAGGTCGTACATGCCCGGGCTGTCCTCACCGGCCAGGCGGATCCCGCATTTGGTCTGGATCGTGATCCGCTCGCGCAGCCCGGGCGTCCGCGCGAGCACCTCGCCGAAGACGGCTTCGGCCTTCCCGTGCCGGTAGATGTCGGCGTGGTCGAAGGCGGTGATCCCGCTGTCGAGGGCCGCCTCGATCGCCGCCTCGGCGGCGTCGATGTCCCCGGGGCCGTACGGACCGGGCTCCCAGCTCCCGCCCAGCCCCATGCACCCGTACAGCACCCTGTCACCGCTCTTGGCCACAGCCTCGTTCGTCACCACGCCCCCACCCTATGCACCGTCGGCGGTGAGCCGTGCGTCCGGCCTTACCAAGCCGGTTCTGTTCCGGCCGGAGGTGACGGTCGCCGGCTCCTCGGGGTGGGCCGCGCCGACCCCCTCGCCCCACCCGATGCACCGTCTGACCGGCGCATACTCGATGATGTCCGGATGCAGAAACACACGGAGGCCGGCACGCGGCCCGGACGCCGCCGGGTCGGCCGCACGGCGGCGGCCCTGAGCCTGTTGGCCTCCGTGGCGTGTTCGTCCGCACAGCATTCCCCGGCGTCCGTCACGGACGGGAATTCGACGGAGGTCTCCGTCGCGACCTGGAACATGTGCGGTGTGCGGCAGTGGAGCTGCGAGGACACCGGAAGCCCGAAGGAGAAGTTCCAGCAGATCCGTGACCTGGTCGGCGACTCAGACGTGCGCGTCCTGCTCCTGCAGGAAGTGTGCTCGGAGGAGCTGACGTCCGCCGCCCTGCGGCTCGGCCCGGAATGGCACAGCGTCTTCGAGCCGTACGCCGAGGTGGACGCGGCGGGCACCAGCACGCGCGTCGAATGCACGGGGCAGGGCCAGGGCCAGGCAGGATACGGCCTGCTGGCCGCGGCCCCGCTCACCGACGTGGAGGCGGTCCCGACCGATCAGCCGACGGTGGGTCTGCACCGCGGGATCCTGTGCGCCCGGGTACCGGCTCTGGGCCTGCGGGTGTGCAACGCGCACATCGCGCTGCGCGAGAGCGACGAGGCGCACCTCGACTGGGACTTCCGGGACGACCAGCTCCGCTCGCTGTTCGAGGCCGCGGCGGCCGATTCGCGTACGGTCCTCGGAGGCGACTTCAATTCGCCGCCGCCGGTGGGAAACCGGGCCTCATCCGCCTGGATCTGGCCGGCCGAGGCCTACACCACGTACCGGGAATGCGATCAGAAGGGGAGTTCCCGGACGGGCCGGCCCACCCATACGGACGGCACGAAGATCGACTACCTCTTCACGACGCTGCCCCGCAAGGCGTGCAAGGTGGTGGACGCCAAGACGTCCGACCACCGGGCCGTGGTGATGCGGGTGAGCCGGCCCGCCGACTCCGGCGGGGTCAGTACCTCGGGCTGAAGTTGCCGCCCTGCGCGGGCACGGTGTAGCTGTTCACCGTGGTGAAGGGGACGGCCGTCCACGCCGACGCGTTGCCGACGCCGTCCACCGCGATGGCCTCGACGAAGTGTCCGCCCTCGTTCCAGGCCCAGCCCGCTTCCCACACCCAGCTGCCGTCGGCCCGCACTTCGCAGGACCCCAGGCTGGCGCCGCCCTCGTGGAAGTCCACGCGCACGGCGCCCGGGGCGAAGCCCATGAAGGTCACGGCGGAGGCCGGCACCTGCTGGTGCGGGACCGGGGCCGTCACCGACAGGACGAGGGGCTGAGCCGGCTGCGGCAGCGGGGCCGGGATCTGTACGGGCTCCGCCGCGGGCTCGGGCGCCAGCACGTGCTCCACGGCCGAGAAGACCACTTCGGTGCGCTCGGACTGGTAATTGTTCGCGTCCGCCGCGAAGAGCCTGACGACGTGCCGGCCCTTGGCCCAGGGCCTTTCCCGCTGCCAGGTCCAGCTGCCGTCGGCGGCGACGGGCGCGGCACCCTGGTACTTGCCGTCCTCCCAGAAACTGACCCGAACCCCGCCCGGCGCGCTTCCCGTGAAGCGGACCGCGTTCGCGGGCACCCGATCGTCAGCCGACGGCGCCAGGACCACCGGCCGGGGGAACGAATCGCCCCTCACCTGGGAGGTCTCCGTGAGGTACGTGTCGATGTCGGACGTGTCGCGGTCCGGCTGCTCGAAGCCGTTGCGGACCATGCCGATCCGCGGGGTGATCCCGTCGACCAGGAGGTTCAACAGACCCATGATGGCGGGGAGGTTGCGCAGCGACACCTTCCCGTGATTGGCGATCAGGGGAGAGTCGTTGAATATGAGGTTGAAGTTCTCGTACCCCTGGAACAGCCCGAGGAAGGGTTCCACCTGCCGTGCGTACTGCTCGTCCTGGGGCGAGGTGATCAGGTAGGTGTTGGCCGACCGGTTCGGACTGCTGCGCACCAGGTCGGGGAGGACCGAGTCCAGGACGCGCACGTTCTCGTCCGTCACCGCGCCCATCATCATCCGGGCCGCGCCCGGCATGTCTTCCCTGACGTAGGTGCCGATCAGGAACTGCGGGACGCTGCCCACGATGTTCCTGAAGCCGTACTTCAGTCCGAAGAACAGGGCAGCGCTGGCGCCCTTGGAACTGCCGAACATGGTGCACTCGTCCGGCGTCAGGGACAGGGCGTTCATGACGCGTGAGATGAGTCCGGCGACGGACCTCTCCAGGGCGAAGTCCATCCCCTTGCACAGGTAGTAGCTGTTCTCACCGTCGAACAGGTCCCGGATCCACAGGACGTTCGAGCGGAGGTTGTCGAGCACCCCGTTCGACCAGCCGTACTCACCGGGCGCGGTGAGGTTGGCGAAGACCACGACCAGGTGCCGGTTCCCGTTGCGCGCGTGGGAGAACCGGTACTCGACGGGCACCTCACCGGAGGCATCCACGCCCGTGAAGACGCGACGCCCGCCCTGACCTGCCTTAGACATGTTCGGAATCCATTCTTCTCACCGGTTGCCGCGGCATCTGGTCAAGGGTGTGTCCGTTCCAGGAGCCCTTCCGCCCGATGACGTGGCCGCCGGCCGCGCCCGCGGCGGGCGCCTGCGCCTGCGCGGGGTCGAGGTCGCCGCCGGCGATCAGGATGCGGTCGGTCAGCCTGGCCGCCGCGTAGCCGTCGTCGAGATCGCAGAACTCCTGCTGGAACCAGCGGTAGCGGGCCGCGTAACCCTGCTGGATCCGGTCGATGTTGCGGATCGCCCCGACCAGTTCCGGCGAGGTGAACAGCAGCGGACCGGGGGCGGACTGCTCGAAGTCGAAGTAGAACCCGCGCAGGGTGTCCCGGTAGTGGTCGAGGTCGTACGTGAAGAAGAGGATGGGCCGCCCGGTGTTGACGAAGTCGAACATCAGCGACGAGTAGTCCGTGATCATCACGTCGGCGATGAGGGAGAGGTCCGCCATGTCCGGGTAGTCGGACACGTCGAAGACGAACCCGTCGCCGGCGCCGGGCACCGGGTCCACCACGTTGGGGTGGCGGCGCACCAGCAGGACGTGGTCGTGGCCCAGCTGCGCCCGGGCGTCCTCCAGGTCGATGCGGAAGTCGAGCTTGTACTTGCCCGGAGCGTAGAACTGGTCGTCGCGCCAGGTCGGTGCGTACATGACGACCCGCTTGCCGGGCGGGAGCCCGATGCGGCGGCGCACTTCCGCCGCCCGCTGCCCGGAATCGGCGCGGCGCAGGATGTCGTTGCGCGGGTAGCCGCTCTCGACCATCTCGCCGGGGAACTGGAAGGCGCGCTTGAGGATCGGGGTGCTGAAGCTGTTCGGGGACACCAGCATGTCCCAGTTCTGCACTTCCTTCTCCACCCGCTCCAGGTACCGCTTGTCCGCGAAGTGCACGGCCTCGATGTCGTGCCCGATCTTCTTGAGCGGCGTGCCGTGCCAGGTCTGTACGACGACCTGCCCGTCGCGCTTCTGGAACCAGTCGGGCAGGTGGTTGTTGGCGACGATGTAGCGGGCCCGGGCCATGGCCTCGTACCAGTCGGGAGACCACATGCGGACCGGGCGGGCGGTCCGGGGAACCGCGACCTGGTCGTCGCGCACGACCCACAGGTGTTCGAGGTCGACGCCCCGGCGCACCATCTCCTCGTGCAGGGCGCGCGGGCTGTCGGAGTACTGGGTGCCCTTGAAGGCGTCGAACAGCACCGCCTGCTTCAGCGACTTGCGGCGGGCGTCCGGGTAGGTCCTGGTGCGCATCAGCTTCTGCCGGTACGGACCGCGGGCCTCGTCCGGCATCGCCGAGTGGACCAGGAGCGAGAGCCGGTCGTACGCCTCCGCCTGAAGTTCGTAGCGCCGCTCGTCGGCGGTCATCTCGCTGGGGAACGTGGGGATCAGTTCCTGGGTCATCTTGACCATGAGGTCGTTGGACCGGTTCTCCGGGGTGACCGCGGAGGGGTCCTGGCGGCGCAGGAAGAAGTCCCAGCGGCCGGAGGCCAGCGGGATCTCTCCGGCCAGGGTGCTCATCGCGGCGGGCGAGACGACGAAGCTGAAGTCCTGGCCGTACCAGGTGATGGGGACCACGCGTTCGGCGCCGTGGGCCCGGGAGCGGACGACGACGTGCGCCGTGGCGTACTCGGAGGCGCTCAGCATGTCCTCCGCCGCGTAGCCGACGACGACTTCCAGGGAGCCGTCCTGGCGCCAGGTGACGGACTTGGCGAGCGGGAGGGTGTCCCGCTCGAACAGCACCACGTAGCCGGAGCCGTTGCGGTGCACGAAGACCTCACGGTCGCCGGTCTCGGTCTGCAGGTCCGCGGGCAGGCGGTAGTGGCCGTCGGTGGCGTCCTCCGCCATGACGGGATAGATGGCCGCCTTGCGGCCCTCGACGTGGAGGGTGGTCTTCCAGCCGTTGCTGCCGGTGTTCCAGGTCTGCGGAACGCCGTCGGTGGCGTGCGTGCGGTGTCCGGGAACCAGCGCCTTGACCGGGATGCGGGTCACGAAGGTGAACCACCCCTCCCCGCCCGGCTTGAAGTGGACCCATGAGTCGTGCCGGCCGGCCCCGCCCATGCTGGTCACCCGGAACTTGCCCCACTCGGGGAGCTTGGGTCCCAGGTAGACACCGCGGAGTTCGAGCTGGTCACCGACGATCCGGTGCCGGGTGATCCGGCAACGGACCCTTTCCACACGGAGCTTGAGCTTGCCCTGGAGGAAGAGCGGTACGACCCGGGTGTTCTTGTCCACATACTGGTAAGGCGGGTTGGCGGCGGTGCCCGCGCCACCGCGGGCGATGCCCTTGTACCGGAACAGACCGCGGCTCAGCACACCGGCGGCCACGTCCCAAGTGCCTTCGGCCCATTCGCCCTTGCGCTTGAGGCGGGAGGCGTCGAAGCGGACCTGGAATCCGGACCAGTCGTAGCAGTAGCGGTTCTGCTGGGAGTGTTCGGTGGCCTGCGGGTAGTACGTGGTCTTCGCCTTCGCGACGACGACCCGGCCCTGCTTCTTGTTCCGCAGCGCGATGGCCTTCATCGACATGTGCCGCTTGTGCACGTTGATGAAGCGGACGTAGGCGGAGCCCTCGAGGGTCAGGTGCCCGGAGTCGTCCCAGCGCGCGCTGGTCAGCGAGCCGTGCAGGGACAGTTCCTTGTCCAGCCGGTAGGCGCTCTTGTCGAGGCCGACCGACCGGTCGCCGAGGTAGGGGTAGTTGAGGTAGCGGTGCAGGCGCCGCTGGACGGGCAGGGGGCCGCCCTTGCGCTCGAACTCGACGACGTCGAGCAGCTCCTTGAGCCGGCCCTCGCGCACCAGAAGCCACTTGACCCGGGCATCGGCGGGCAGTTCGTCGATGATGTCCTCGTCGGCCTCGTCCAGGAATTCGTTCGCCCACTGCATGAAGGCGTCCTGGTATTCCGCGTCGGCGTCCGGCAGCACCTTCAGGTGCAGCATCAGGTCGGACTTCAGGCAGGCGAGATCGTACTTGCGCTTGTGATCGCTGTAGGACCTGGCGCGGTGGCCGGCGAGGAAGCGGCTGACCGACTGCACGGCGGCCACCCGGTCCTGGAGGTTGCTGAACTCGGTGTGCCGCTGGGTGATGGAGGGCGCGGCGCCACCCTCTCGCCGACGCCAGAAATAGACGATGTCGGTGAGTATGTCCACCTTCGTCGCGCGGAAATGGGCGAACATGTTGACCCAGGAGTCTTCATACATCACTCCCTCGGGGAACGCGATGTAGTGGTAATCCCAGAAGGACCGCCGGAACACCTTGTTCCACACGGTCCGGTCGTAGATGAGCTCCGGCAGTTTGGTGATGTGCGTACCGCGCTTGCTGCGCTGCATGGGCGCCTTGTGCAGCGGAGACTGCCACCTCTTGGTGGAGTTCATCATCTGCACGTTGCCCGACACGAAGTCGGAACCGGAGGCTTCGAGGGTCTGCACGAGCAGCTCGTAGGCGTACTCGGGGATGACGTCGTCACCGTCGACGAACGCCAGGAATTCGGCCTGGGGATGGGCCGCACGAATGCCGACGTTTCGGGCATGTCCCGGTCCCATGGACGCCTGGCGCAGGAGCCTGAACCTGGGGTCGCGGCGGGCGAATTCCTCGGCGATCGCGGTCGAGGAGTCGGTCGAGCCGTCGTCGACCATGATGACCTCGAGGCCGCGGAACGTCTGCCTGGCTATCGACTCCAGGCATTCCTCGAGATAGATCTCGACATCCTGAAAGGGAACGACGACACTCAGGCGGGGCATACCTGCCACTCAGAAAACTCCTCGATCGTCACACTCGTTCCGATGCGCGCCGAGCTTCCGCAAGACGTCGCCGGACCCGCCCCTGACCCCGGCCACACACCGCTCCCCGCTCACTCAACCCACCCTGCCCCCTGCGGTCCGCACACTTATACGACCTTCACAGAGCCTGCGCAGCGTAAGCCAATTGATGAAGGGCGGGCAAGTGTGCAGCAAAGCCACAGGCCCCCAAAGGTTCGCGATCGCGAATGAGCGATGGCATTCCGGGTGTGGTGAACGCGTGAACTCCCACCGGTTCAGGGTGAGGTGGGCGGAATCGGACGTTCCTCCCTCCACGGGCCAGCACACCCGGTGAGGAACGTCACCCCACGCTGCGCCAGTTCCCGAACGCGAGACCCGGGTCCCTGAGATCCCGCCGTGCGACGCACAGGCCCCCGTCCGTGTCGATCATCGCGATCGCTACCGAGCCGTAGCCGTCCAGGGCCATGGCCGGGAGGCCTGCGCACCGGTCCCCCACGGGAGCCCACCAAGCCCCGTACTGCTCACCTTCCGTGGGGTAGGCCGCGATCTCCGGGCACCCCTCGGCGCCCCGCTGCAACAGGACGGTGCAGTCGTATCCGTTGACCTGCGTACGGACGACACCCACCGGGCCGACACCGCCGGCGCCGCCCAGGGGCATGAGCCTGCCGGCCGCCCCGGCGGGGGCCTGCGGGCGGTAGGCGATGACGCCGCCGTCAGCCGGGTGCCGCCAGAAATACGTACCGGAGCCCGGGCCCGTCTCGTGGCAGCTGTACGTCCCTTCGACGGCGTCGGCCTCCATCCGCCCCAGCCACCTGAAGGCGCTTCCCGGCGCGTCCTGGCGCCAGTACGAGGCCCCGCCACGGAAGGGGGCGAGGAACTCCGCCCGTCCGTGCGAGCTCACGAGGGGAACGACGGCGCCGCGCACCCATTTGCCCTGATAGTCCGACCAATCACCCCATATGCCGTCGCTACGCCGGGACCTTCCGCGTACGCCGACTCCGAAGCGGGTGGCGACGACGTGGAGCGAGCCGCTTCCGTCGGGCAGGACCATCGGGTCTCCCGGAGGCGGGGCCTCGCCCTCCTGTCGGGGGAACGGGTTGCCTATCGCCCGCCAGTCGCTGAGCGGCCGGCCGGTCTGGTACTGGGCGGCGATCACGAACTCGCGGCCGTCCGGGGCGGATTCGCGGTACCGGCTGCCGGCGAACCAGACGAAGCCGTGGGAGTCCTGGGCCAGCGTGAACCTGCCGGCCCAGCCCTCCACGGGGAACAGGTCGGGGCCGTGCCAGACGTCCGAGCCCGGCGCCGACTCGGTCCAGCGCACCAGACCCTCGGCGCAGCTCGCGTAGGCGGTCAGCCGGCCGTCCCGGCCCAGGCGGAGCCAATCCGAGGCCGCGTACCCGCCGTCGGCGGCCGCGGCTATCTCGGAGCCCAGGACCGCGGGCGCACCGGAGGTCGCACCTCGGCCCGTCTCCGCACGTCCGCGTCGCGCCATGTCCTGCCCACTCCTGTCCGCGATCGTCCCGTATATCCGGTCTGGCCCGGCGGGCCGTGGGACAATTTACGGCAGCGCGGTGACCGGTCGGTGCCAGGGTCAGATGTCCGTGACAGCCTCGGCATCCGTGCAACCTAGCCTGATCGGGCGACCTCCACCACCGGCGGGCCGGGCGTCTCGGAGTACGGTCGGCACGGCCCTGGCGGCCCGGACCGGGGCGGGCCGGGAGGCGGGCGGCGTGACCTCTCACCAGGACCCTGCCGAAGCAACTCGCCGTGCACACGGCGACAGGGCGCGGTGATTGCCGCGCCCTGCCGCCACGGCCACGTGTCAGGAGTGGCCCTTGCCGAGGCGGGCGAGCAGGAGGTTCGGGTCGGTCGTGGTCGTGAAGGCCGCGCTGGGCACGTACACCTTGTGGTGGCGCACGGCCACGGAGGTGGGGTTGGACAGCCCGTCCTCGGCCGTGAGCACGATGGAGTGGGTGCCGTCGGGGCGTACGAGGGCGACCTCACTGCTGGGGTTCAGGGCGGCAGCTCCGCGAAGCGGGAGACCGAGCCGTCGGGGCCGATGCGCCAGACGCCGGTCAGGTCGGCCGTGCCTGTGAAGTAGTTGGCGTAGAGCGACCGTCGTGGGTCCGGAAGCGTGCCGGACGGGACACGGAAGTCTCCTTCTCTGCCGGGCAGGGGGCGCGGCGCGGCGAAGGGCCCAGCAGAACATGACGGGGCGTCAGCGCAGGGGCTTCGCATCCCGGACCTCGAGGAGATCGCCCGCCTGGCCGAGGCGGCGCAGGTGCACCGGGGTGAGTCCTCGTACTACCCGGGGAGTACGCCGCGAACGCTACGCCGGGGTGACGCGGGTGACGGCCGGTGCGCACTAGCGTGGCCGTATGGAAGAGCAGCGTGCGCGCCCGGAGCCTCGGTGGCGGCGGTGGGCGGAGCGGACCGGGCGGGGGCCGGGCTGGCGCTCCGTACTGCTCGTCGCCGTCTTCGCGCAGGCCGGCTCCCACTGGGCCGCTCAGGCGCAGCCCGGGCGGATGCCGCTGGACCCGTTCGCGCGGCTCCTGCTGCTGCTCGGGGCCGCGCTGCTCCTGGCGCGGCACCGGTATCCGGTGGCCGTGGTCTACGGGTCAGCGCCGTCACCCTGGTGTACGTCGGCGCCGGGTACCCGTACGGTCCGGTCGTCGTCAGCCTGGCACTGGCCTGCTTCGCCGCCGTCTGCGCCGGTCACCGAAGAGCAGCCTGGGGGGCGGTCGGGCTGCTCTGGGCCGGGCACCTGCTCATCGGCCACTGGCTGTACCGGTGGCTTCCGCCCGCCGGCGACGGGCCGGCGCACTGGGGGCAGGAGCTGGGCATCACGGCGTGGGTGCTGGCGATGCTCGCGGTCTCCGAGCTGGTCCGCGTACGCCGGGAGCAGTGGGCCCGCGACCGGGCCGAGCGGGCGGCGGCCGAGCGGCGCCGGGTGGACCAGGAGCGGCTGCGCATCGCCCGCGAGCTGCACGACGTCCTCGCGCACAGCATCTCGGTGATCAACGTGCAGGCGGGCGTCGGGCTGGCCCTGCTCGACAGCGACCCCGAGCAGGCCCGTACGGCTCTGACCACCATCAAGGCCGCCAGCAAGGAGGCGCTGGGCGAGGTCCGGCAGGTCCTGGACACGCTGCGTGCCCCCGGTGACGCACCGCGCACCCCCGCGCCCGGCCTCGACCGGCTTCCCGAGCTCGTCGAGCAGGCCGCGGCGGCCGGGCTCGCCGTGGCCGTGGCACCGGAAGGCACGGCGCGGGCGCTGCCCCCTGGTGCGGACCTCGCCGCCTTCCGCATCCTGCAGGAGGCGCTGACCAACGTGGTGCGGCACTCCGGGTCGCGCGCCGCCCGGGTCCGCCTCGTCTGGCGGCCGGACGCCCTGGAGCTGCGCGTGGACGACGACGGCCCGGCCACCGGGGGCGCCACGGGCGGCAGTGGGAACGGTCTCGTCGGAATGCGTGAGCGGGCCGCGGCGCTGGGTGGCGCGATCGAGGCCGGCCCGCGTCCCGACGGGGGGTTCCGGGCGGTCGCGCGGCTGCCGCTGGAGCCCGCCACCTCCAAGGAGGACCGTGATCCGCGTACTGCTCGCCGACGACCAGCTTCTCGTCCGGGCCGGGTTCCGGGCGCTCCTCGACGCGCAACCCGACATCGAGGTGGCGGGCGAGGCCGCCGACGGCGACGAGGCCGTGCGGCTGGTGCGGGAGCTGCGCCCCGACGTCGTACTCATGGACATCCGGATGCCGGTGCTGGACGGGCTGGCCACCACCCGCCGGATCACCGAGGACGGGGAGCTGGCGGCGGTCAGGGTCGTCATGCTCACCACCTTCGAGCTCGACGAGTACGTCTTCGAGGCCATCCGGTCCGGCGCCTCGGGCTTCCTGGTCAAGGACACCGAGCCGGAGAAACTGCTGCGCGCGGTCCGGGCGGTGGTGGAAGGCGACGCACTGCTGTCCCCGGGTGTGACGCGCCGTCTGATCGCGGAGTTCGCGGCCCGCTCCCAGCAGCCCGCGGCAGCGGCGGACCTCGGGCGGCTCACGGACCGGGAGCGGGAGGTGATGGCACTGGTGGGCATGGGCCTGTCCAACGAGGAGATCGCCCGCCGCCTGGTCGTCAGCCCGCTCACCGCGAAGACCCACGTCAGCCGGGCGATGGTGAAACTCGGCGCCCGGGACCGGACTCAACTGGTGGTCCTGGCCTACGAGTCGGGGCTGGTCCGGCCCGGCTGGGCTCGGCTTCTGCGACCGGCAGAGGGTGACGGCGAGCGCGCCGTCGGCGGAGAGGGGTCCCCGGATCCCGGCGTCCGACACGGCCAGGGCGCCGCCCGGCCGTACGAGGACCGGGGCCCTTCTGCGCGCCGCCGGAACCGATGCACACGGACTCGCCCGCGGCCACGGTCAGGGCGCCGTCGTGCTCCGCGGTGAGGCACGGGCGGGGTCCGCGCCGGCCCGGCCCCGGCCGGTCTCGGGCCGCTACGAGGGGACCTGCCGTCCTGCGCAGCCACGCCCTGCCCTGCCGGAATCCCCGGAGCCGCCGCCGACGCGGCAGCGGCGTGCGGCGGAAGCGGCCGGGGCGACGGCCTCCAGCCCGGCCGCGTGCCTCAGACTCCCGCGGCTAACGCTGGGAGGGCCGGGCGGGAAGCGGAAGCACAAGCGCCCCGCGGGCCATCCAGCGCCGGTTCACGTCCGGCCTCACCGCCGGCGCCGGACCGCCCCGGACAGCCTGCCGCCGGGCGCGGCCGGACCACCGGCCGGACCGCGGCTCCGGGGGCGTCGGCGCGGCACTGACCGTACGGGATACGAGGCCTCGCCGGGCCGCCTCCACCGTGCGCGGGACCCCGCCACCCCACGGGCGACGCTAGTGCACGAGTGGCCGCTCCCAGCGGGATGAGGAGACCTCGGGCCACGCCGTTCGCACGCCGGCGCAACCCTGACGGCGTGGGCACGTGAAGGCATGGGCCGAGCCGCTCCGGCGCGCCCGAGCACCCCACCGCACCGCCGCACAACGGTCGCCCCGCCCCCTGACGGCATGGGCACGTGAAGGCATGGGCCGAGCCGCTCCGGCGCGCCCGAGCACCCCACCGCACCGCCGCACAACGGGCGCCCCGCGCCACCGCGGAAGCGTGTGGGCGCACAGGGCCGCGCCGCGGCGGGCCGGTCAGGTCCGCGGCAGCGTCACGGGAGGTCGTCGGTCGGTGGGTCCGCCGTGTACACGTGGGGGGTGTCGGCGTCCCACTCCAGCAGTTCCGCGCCGCCGAGGACCACGTCGTCGGGGTCGGGCATGCCGGCCCGCCGCAGGAACTCGATGACGTCCTCGTCCGAGCGGGCCACTCCGAGGGGCTCCTCACCTCTCGCGGTCCGCAACGTCACCTGCCGGCCTCCCGACGGGAAGATCCGGTGTACGACGACCGGTGCGTGATGCATACCACCAGCCTCACCCCGGCAGCCGGACCCGGCACCCCGGGGGCACCCGACAGCGCCGACTAGGAAGTGCGGGGCGCGGCCGTGCCCGGGATGCGGAACGTCGACGGGTCGGGGTAGGTCGCGGCCTCGGCGCGTACGACCTCCTCTATCTCCGCCTTGAAGGCGGGCTCGAAGAGGTCGACCGTCAGGAGCAGCTCCAGTCCGCGCAGCGTCGGGTCGAGCAGCGGGCGGCCCATGCGGGAGCCGCCGCCGGAGACGCCCGTGAAACCCGTCCGGGCGGTCGCCGCCCGCCCGCCCAGCCGGTCCTCGAGGCCCGCCGTCGCGTAGCCGGCGAGCAGGGCGAGCTCGGTGAGGAACCGGCGGGTCCCGAGGACCATCTCCTCGGCTCCCTGGAGCGTCTGGACGGCGCCGCCCGCCACCTTGAAGTCGTCGGTCCGCTTGAGGCCGCGCGCCTCGTACACCGCGAGCGCCTCCTCGAAGAGCCGTCCCGCCTCGTCGACCGCCTTCATCGCCGCCACCAGCTGGTCGATGTCGATCTCGCGCTCCACGCTGCCTCCTGGTCCGGAACTGTGCTGCACAGACCGTAGGAGGCAGAACCTCCGCTACGGAACACCCGTGCGGAAGGGTGATCACGCTGTCACCGGACCGTCACCACGCCCGGCGGCGGCCCGCGTGCCCCAGAAGCCGGACCCCTCTCCCCACCCAGGCGCCAACTACCCACGCCCTCTTGCGGGTTGGCCCCAAGGTACCAACAATGCGCATGACAACCGAAGGATCTTCGGTCGCATCGTCCTCAGAGGGGAACCCCCACATGTACAAGCCTCTCGCCGGCGCCTTGTTCTCCCTGCTCCTCGTGGGAGCGGCGGGCGCCCCCGCCGTGGCCGCACCGGCCGTCGCGGTCAACTTCGCGGGAACGGTCGCGCTCAGCAACTGCTCCGGCTCCGTCGTCCGCGCCCCCGGCTCCCAGCCGAACGACCCCGCCCTCGTCCTCTCCAACGGCCACTGTCTGGAGACCGGCTTCCCCGCGGCCGGCGAAGTCATCAGGGACCAGCCGTCCACCCGCTCGTTCTCGCTCCTCAACGCGTCCGGCTCCAAGGTCGGGACGCTGCGCGCCAGCAAGGTCTCGTACGCGACGATGACCGACACCGACGTCTCCGTCTACCAGCTGACCAAGACGTACGCCCAGATCCAGAGCCAGTACGGGATCACGGCGCTGACCCTCAACGACGTGCGCCCCACGCAGGGTTCGGCCATCAAGGTCGTCTCCGGCTACTGGAAGCGGACCTACAGCTGCAACGTGGACGGCTTCGCCTACCGCCTCAAAGAGGGCGCCTGGACCTGGAAGGACTCCGTCCGCTACACCTCGTCCTGCAACACCATCGGCGGCACCTCCGGTTCACCGGTGATCGACACGACGACCGGCAAGGTCGTCGCCGTCAACAACACGGGCAACGAGGACGGCGGCCGCTGCACGGACAACAATCCCTGCGAGGTCGACGAGAACGGCAACGTGACGGTCCGCGAGGGCATCAACTACGCGCAGGAGACGTACATCATCGTCCCCTGCATAGCCCCCGGCAACAAGATCGACCTGAGCCGCCCCGGCTGCACGCTCCCCAAGCCGTAGCCTCCCCGCCGCCCGGCTCCCCGAGCCGGGCGGCGTCGGGGCGCGGCGTGCGGCCGCGCTTCGCGAACAGCCCCCCGGCAGGCCCCCGGACGGGGATACTCGGACGCGTGGAACTGCACATCGATCACCGCTGGCTGCTGGAGCGGCAGGAGTCACTGTTCAAGGACGTGGCGGTGGCCGACCACTCCGCGCTGGTCGCCGCCGTCGCCCGGCACCGGGTCAACACCCCCAGCCTGGACGTGGACGACCCCGACGCCTACTGGCGCGCGGCCGCCCTCCTCGACGCGATCGTCCTGCTCCGCCCGCTGCCCGACTCCAACGAGTACTTCGGCTACGGAGTCGCCGTCGCGTACATCGAGGCGTCCGGCAAGGCGGTGGACGCCTCGTACGAGCAGTGGCGCGACCTCATCACGGACATCCGCATGCTCCGCGTCACCGTCTTCGACGTGGCCGCCCGGCTGCGCTCCTGGGAGCCGGCCTGAGGCCGGTCCCCCGGCCGGTCAGCGCCTGCGCTGGGCCGGAGTGCCCACGAGGAGGGCGTCGGAGACGAGACGCGCGCCACGGGCGAGGCGCCCGAGCTGCTCCAGCTCCACGGCGTACATCCTGATCGTGTTCTCGATGACCGACTCGGCCATGCCCAGCATGGGCAGTTCGGCACGGCTGGTCTGCATGGCCGTCCGCACCGCGCGCATCTCGTGCTGGAGCTGGAGCTGGACGTGCCGGGCGAGCAGCGCGTGGTGACGGGTCAGAGTGAGATAGCTGCCGTAGCGGGCCGGAAGCAGGTCCCGCAGCCAGCGCGTTGCCGTCCGCTCCCAGTCGTGGGTCCCGGGGGCCTTGACCTGCATGGGCCAGTCCGGACTGCGCGTGATGGTGGCCGTCTGGGGCATTCTCGTCACTTCCGAGTGGTGTCGAATTCTGATCGAGATGGTGCTTTGGGGCGGCCTCGGCCCAGGGGTTGACCGAGGCCGCCAGGGCGCTCTGCGGGATCCGAAAGCCTGAACTCGACGCGCGGTCGCGACGTGAGGAGGTTCGTCGCGCTGCGCGTGCGTTCAGGAGGGGGTCTTCCTCCTTGGCATCTGGAGGATCCGGAGCGCCGTCGTCAGTAAACATATATACCGTCGAGTAAGCAAGCGCATGAAAAATTTCATGCACCTCGCTGACTGAATATCCCCCTGGTCAGCAGGGGTGGGAATCCGCCCCGATCAGCCCTTAAAGGAAGAAGCCGTGCTGGTCGGCGACCTGCTCGTAATCTTCGAGGCGCGCCTGGGTCCGCTCCGGGTCAGCGTCCGCCATGGCTTGAAGCAGCGCCGCGGACAGCATTCCGGGGGCCGCGTACGAGTCGAACACCAGCCGCGAACCGGTCCCTGCCGTCAGGGCCACGTCCGCCTCGTCCACGAGCGGCCCCAGGGTGGGGTCGGTGATCAGCACGACGCGCAGCCCCGTGCTGCGGGCGGCCCGGATCGCGGCCAGGGTCTCCTTGGCGTGCCGCGGCATGGCGAAGGCGAGGACCCAGGTGCCGCCGGCCGCCTTGGACTGGAGCAGCGCGTCGAAGGCGACGCTGCCGCCGCGGGTCACCAGGCGTACGTCGGGGTGGATCCGCCGCGCCGCGTAGGCGAAGTACTCGGCAAGGGACACCGAAATGCGCAGTCCGAGGACGGTCAGGGGCACCGACTTCGCCAGTTCGCGGCCGATGTCGAGCACCTGGTTGGTGTCCGCGAGCAGCCGGCGTACGTTCTCCAGGTTCTCGATCTCGGCGTCCACGGCCGCCTGGAGCTCGTTGCGGCGGATCTGCTCACGGGTGTCCGGGGACCCGGCCACCGCGCTCAGGGCGATCGGCTGGAGCACGTCGCGCAGGGCGGGGTAGCCGCTGAATCCGAGGGAGGCGGCGAAGCGGGTCACGGAGGGCTGGCTGACGCCGACCCGTTCGGCGAGTTCGGTGATCGAGAGGAACGCGGCCTCGGTGAGGTGGTCGATCAGGTACTGGGCGATCCGGCGCTGGCCAGGGGACAGGCGGCGGCCGTCGAAGAGCGCGAGGAGCCGGTCGGCCGGGGGGCGGACCTCCTCCGGCGACTGGCCGCTCGGCTTGATCGCGGCCGCCTGCGCGCGTGCCTGCTGCCCCGATGACACCGGAGGGCCTCCTTCTCATGTCACTCGCGTTCAAACATAGCTCACGCCCTGTGGTCGTCGATGATCAGTCCTGGGCGCGGGAGGTCACCGGCGCGTCCGTGCAGTCGCCGAGGAACTCGTACCAGCGGCGCTGCAGGGACAGGTAGCGGGTGTCCGCCTCGACCAGGTCGAGGAAGGAGCCGACCGTCGTGATCAGCCGCTCGCCCAGGCCGGGGGCGGCGAGTGCGCCGTCCTCGCCGAAGGCGTGGTGGGCATTGGCGAGGCTGAACATGTCCGGGTAGACGCGGGCTCCGAGGTGTTCGAGCGGGACGCGCAGGGCCCACAGTCCCCGGTTGCCGCCGACCATCGACGGGGAGGCCGAGACCAGCAGGGTCTGCTTGTCCTTGAAGGGCTGCGGGCGGTAGCGGGAGACCCAGTCGATGGCGTTCTTCACCACTCCGGGGACCGAGGCGTTGTACTCGGGCGAGGCGATCACCAGCGCCTGCGCCGCCTCGATCCGCTCGCACAGCGCGAGCGCGCCCTTCGGCAGCCCCTCCTCGGCCTCCGCGTCGCCGTCGTACGTCGGCATGGGGAAGTCGGCGAGCGTCGCGGGGTCCGCCGCGGCCCCGGCCCCGGCCACCAGGCGCGAGACGAGGGCAGCCAGGCGGGCGTTGACCGAGCCGGTACGGGAGGATCCGGACAGCACGAGCACGCGCAGGGAGGTACGGGCATGCCCGGCGCCGACGCGCGGACGGGCCGGGTCCGCCGGGAAGTGGTCGTGGTCGGTGGGGTTCATCGCCGTCTCCTGCTGTCGGGTCCGGCACGCCGGACGGATCGCGGACCCGTCCCGGACCCGTCCCGGACGGGTCCCTGACGGGGTACTTGCCGGAACCCGGGCCGCGAGGCCGTGGGACCGGATGAGGCCCGCACGCACGGCGGGACCCGCACACGCCGGTGTGCGGGTCCCGTCCGGGCCGCTCGGGGTCACTTCGCGGCGGGGTTCTCCCAGCGGTAGAACTCGTGGGCCATCGCGTCCTTCGGACTGCGCCACGTTTCCGGGTTGTGCGGGCTGATGTAGGCGGTGAGCCGGTCGCTGAGGTCCCGGAACTCCGGGTGGTCGGTGACCTTGGCGATCGCGGGGCCCGGTGGCCTGTCCGCCTCGATCAGGTGCATGTACACATCGCCGAACTGGAACAGGCTGCGGCGCGTGACGCCGACCAGGTGCGGCAGTTCGCCCGCGTCCGAACTCGCGAAGAGCTCGGCGATGTCGGGGGCCGATCCCGGCGCCATCCGGGCGACGATGAGAGCGCGGTGCATCCGGTGGTGCTCCTTTCGTGGGGGACGGCTTCAGATCCGGCTGACGGCCGGGGCGTGGTTCTCCCGCTCGCGCTGCTCGATCTTGTCCCGGATGAGCGCCATCTGGATCGGCGAGTTGCGGTTGATGTTGTCGGTCATCCACGCGTCGTCGACCGGCGCGTCCGGCTTCATCGCGAAGTCCTGCGTCCACTTCATCCGGGTGCCGCCCGGCACCGCGAAGTACTGCCAGTGGATGTCCATGTGCGCGAACGGGCCGGTCTCCACGCGCCGCGCCCGGACCGTGAGGCTCTTGCGGTCCAGGGTGCGCTCCGAGACCCAGCTCCACACCTTGCCGTTCTCGTCGGGGTGCATGGTCAGACGGAAGCGGGTGGTGTCCCCCTCCTGCTCCAGGATCTCCAGCGAGGCGTACTCGCTGAACAGGTTCGGCCAGTTGGGGAGGTCGTTGGTCATCTCCCACACGACGTCCACGGGCGCGTTGACGGTGATCTCGTTCTCGGTGTGTCCAGGCATTTCAGGCTCCTGTCATGAGGCTGTTGTTGACGAGGTCGAGGAACTCCCCCGGGGTCTTGCACCGGTCGGCGTCGGTGGGCAGCGCCCGCCCTCGCCGGTTCTCCAGTTCGCCGACGATGCCCAGCAGGCCCAGCGAGTCCAGGCCGTAGTCGTCGAAGGCGGAGTCCGGACGGCTCGCCAGCTCGACGGGGTCGACGGTGATGCCGGCGGTCTTCATCAGGGCCGCCAGCTCCTCCAGGGTCAGTCGGTCGGACATGTGGCTTTCTCTCTCTTCCTACGAGGGGACTGCGCGGGTCAGGTCGCACGCGGCCCCTGTGTCACGACCTGGGCGTGACCGCGCCCTTGCGCAGGACGAGCGCGGAGTTCGAGCCCATCCGGCCGCGGCTCAGCACGAGCGCGGTGCGCAGGTCCGCGGAGCGGGCGCTGCCCGTCACCACGTCGAGGTCGTGGCACACGTCGAAGACGTTCGGAGTCGGGGGCACGATGCCGTGCTCCAGAGCCAGGACCGCGGCGGCCGTGTCCAGGGCGGGCGCGGCGCAGTACGCCCTGCCCGTACCGGTCTTGGGCGCCGTGACCGGCACCGTGCGCCCGTGTCCGCCGAGGGCGTCGGCGATGGCCGCCGCCTCGGCGGCGTCGGCCTCCGGCGTCCCGAGGGCGTCGGCGAAGACCACGTCGATCTCCTCGGGGGCGCAGCCCGCCTCCCGGAGCGCGCCCCGGATCGCGTGGGCCAGTCCCTCGCCGGTCCGGTCCGGCCGCCGGGTCCCGGTGAAGGTGGCGGCGTGGCCGGCCAGTACGGCGCGCACGGTGGCGCCCCGGCGCAGGGCCGCGTCCCCGTCCTCGACGAGGAACATCGCGCCGCCCTCCGCGGGGACGTACCCGCAGGCCTTCGCGGTGAACGGCCGGTATGCGCGCGCGGGGTCGTCCTGGGTGCTCAGGCCCTCGTACTCCAGCTGGCAGACGATGGAGTACGGGGCGAGGGGCGCCTCCGTGGCCCCGACGAGCATCGCCCGGCTGCCCTGGCGGATCGCCCTGACAGCGTGCGCGAAGGCGTCCAGGCCGCCCGCCTCGTCGCTGGCGACGACCCCGCACGGGCCCTTGAGACCGCGGCGGATGGAGATCTGGCCGGTGCTCGCGGCGTAGAACCAGGCGATGGACTGGTACGGGCCGACGTAGCGGGGGCCCTGGTCCCAGAGCCGTTGCAGCTCGCGCTGACCGAATTCGCCGCCGCCGGACCCGGCCGCCGTGACCACCCCCACCGAGAAGGGGTCCGCCTCGTAGTCCGCCCGGCCGAGCCGGGCGTCCTCCAGGGCCAGGTCGGCCGCGGCGAGGGCGTGATGGGTGAAGCGGTCGGTCTGGACGAGGAAGCGGTCCTCGACCATCGCCCCGGGGTCGAAGCCCCGTACCTCACCGGCCACGCGCAGCGGGAGGTGCTCGCAGCCCGCCCGGGTGACGCGGTCCAACACGCTGGCGCCGGACTGGGTCGCCTTCCAGAAGGCGTCGGCGCCGACGCCGTTGGGCGCGACGACCCCGATGCCCGTGATGACCGTACGGCTGGTCACTAGACCTCCTCCTCCGGCCGGGTCATGACGACGGCCGACTGGAATCCGCCGAAGCCGCTGCCGACCGAGAGCACGTTGCGCAGCTTGCGGCCGCGTGCCGTGCGGGGCACGTAGTCCAGGTCGCACTCCGGATCCGGCGTCTCGTAGTTCGCCGTCGGCGGTACCACCTGGTGGGTCATGGCGAGCACACAGGCCGCCAGTTCGATCGCCCCGATGGCGCCGAGGGAGTGACCGACCATCGACTTGATGGAAGTCATCGGCGTCTTGTAGGCGTGGTCGCCCAGGACCCGCTTGACGGCCGCCGTCTCGTGGCGGTCGTTCTGCTTGGTGCCGGATCCGTGCGCGTTGACGTAGTCGACGTCGGACGGGGATATCCGGGCCTGGTCCAGGGCGGTTTCGATGGCCCGGGCCATCTCCAGGCCCTCGGCGGTCAGCCCGGTCATGTGGTGGGCGTTGCCGAAGGTGGCGTAGCCGCCTATCTCGCAGTAGACGGTCGCACCGCGGGCGCGGGCGTGTTCCAGCTCTTCGAGCACGAGGACGGCGCCGCCCTCGCCGAGGACGAATCCGTCCCGGTCGGCGTCGAACGGCCGCGACGCGTGGGCCGGGTCGTCGTTGTTCGGCGAGGTCGCTTTGATGGCGTCGAAGCAGGCCACGGTGATCGGCGATATGGGCGAGTCCGAGGCCCCTGCGATGCACACGTCCATCCGGCCCTCCGCTATGGAGTGGACGGCGTACCCGACGGCGTCGAGTCCCGAGGTGCAGCCGGTGGACACGGTCTGCACCGGGCCGCGCGCGCCCGTCTGCTCCGCGACTGCGGAGGCGAGGGTGGCGGGCGTGAACGCCCGGTGCAGATGGGGCCCGGCGAGTTTCTCGTCCACGTCCCACCAGGCGCCGTTCTGGCTCACGGCCACGTAGTCGTGCTCCAGGCGGGTGGTCCCGCCGACGGCGGTACCCAGGGAGACCCCGGTGCGCCAGGCGTCGTCCGAGGTGAGGTCGAGTCCGGCGTCGAGCAGGGCCTCGCGGGCGGCGACGAGGGCGAACTGGATGTACCGGTCCGCCCGGGCCGCCTCGTTCTCGTCGAGGCCGTGCGCGGCGGGGTCGAAGTCGACCTCCGCGGCTATCCGGGAACGGAAGCCCTCCGGGTCGAAAAGGGTGATGCCGCGGGTCGCCGTACGGCCGTTGGACAGCAGGTCCCAGAAGGCGGGGACGCCGATCCCGCCGGGCGCTACGACTCCCACTCCGGTGACCGCCACCCGGCGGCGGGTCACGAGACCGCTCCTGTGCGGTCCGGGGGCTGCTCCCAGGCGGTGCCCTCCGGGTGCGGGGCTTCCTCGGTGTCGACGTGGCCGAGTTCGGGGCGCGGCGCGAGCGGGCCGAGGTGGAAGACCATGCGGGCCTCGGTGCCGCCGACGTTGCGGAAACGGTGGCGCACGTTGATCGGGACCAGCAGCCCCTGGTCGGTGCGCAGCGGGTGGGCCTCGCCGTCGAGGTCGACCTCCAGCCGGCCGGCGACCACGTACACGAACTCCTCGGAGTACGGGTGGTAGTGCTCGGCGATGGATTCCCCGGGGGCCATGATCGCCATACCCATGAAGCCACTGGTGGAACCCACCGAGGTCGGGGTGAGCACGGCCCTCAGGTCGCCGCCGCGCCGGCGGTTGGGCGGCGTCTCGCTGAGGTCGACGATGCGTGGGCGCTGTCTGGTCATGGCTGGGTCCTCCTGGCGTGTGGGGAGCCTGAACGGGCTGGGGTGGGGTGCGGGGTGGCGGTCAGGACTGCGCGGGTGCCCGGCGGTCGGTGATCAGGTTCATGGTGTGGTGAGCGGCGCCGGCCCGCTTGCCGGCGGCGACCGTCAGGCGGTCCAGGACGGCGGCCTTGCGGGGGCCGCGCACCCCGAGGACGGCCTCGGGATCGGCGTCGAGCGGGCCGCGCACGTCGATGAGGCGGACCACGATGTCGTCGCGCTGGAAGATGCTGCTGCTCCGTACGGGGCTGTCCGCCAGGCGCGCGGCGGCCTCGTCCTGCAGGGCGAGGAAGCGGGCCAGCACCTGGCCGCAGCCGGGCTTGGCCGGGTAGAAGAGCGCGTGGCGCGTGACGTCGGCGGTGTCCGGTTCCCCTGCCTCGATGTGGTGGACGGCCGGGACCGCCGCCCGCATGAAGAACATCCGGGCGGACTCGGGGTCGTTCAGGTTCCGGTCCTGCTCCAGGTAGGGGTTGATGGCCTCCTCGACGGCACGCACCTCGGGCTGCTCGGAGACGTGCCGCAGGGCCGCCAGCAGGTCACCTTTGACCTCGACCGTCCGGACGACGCGGTTGCCGTGCATGAACAGGGACGTGCGGCAGAGCCGGGTGTGGTCGTCGACGCGGGCGGCCGGGGACGCGTAGCTGGACAGGATCGACGCGACCTCCTTCTCGCTGCCCGGTCTGACGGTGAAGGTGAGGGCGTGGCGGACGATGCCGGCGCCGAGCCGGGGCATCGGCTGCAGCCGGGCGGTCGCCGGGCGGGAGGCCTGGTCGTAGCCGCGGCCGGTCTCGCGCAGGACGGTGAACTTGAGCGGGCGCATGACGCGGGCGCACGCGCCGAGCGGCTTGACCTGTTCGGCGTGGTGCTCGCTGTTGACCCATGCGAGGTACTGCGGTGCGCTCTCCCACTCGCTGGTGATGAGCCACTGCGAAGGGTTCTCGAAGGACTGGCACAGCTGGTCACTGATGTGGCCCGGGACCGACGCGATGTCGCTGCGGAGCTTTTCGTACGCCTCGAAGAACCGCTGCTGGGTCCCCTCGTAGAGGTCCATCAGAAGGACGACCCGGATCATGGAGCCGTCGAAGGCTGACTGCGACACCCGATCCGACAGGGTGGTTGTCATCTACTCACTCCTTCATGAGGGGGTGGAGATCCATCGCGTACGGACCCCTCGTCCGTCACCGGTGGCGTCCGCCCGGGCCGGCGGCCGTCTCGGTCGGGAACGGCAGGCCGGCACATCTCAGGGGCCGCTGTCGCTCATCGTCATCCCGGTGGGGACGTACCGCTACATGTCCGGATCAAGCGGGTGACAAGCGGCGAATCAACCGGGCCTAATCGACGATCGGGGGCATAAAGCATCCACTCCCCCACACAGAAAACAGGAGCCCGCAGCTGATGGAAGACAACGCCGATGTTCGCGTACCGGTTCTCGTCGTGGGCGGCTCCCTCGTGGGCCTGTCCACCTCGCTTTTCCTGAGCCGCCACGGAGTGAGGCACCTTCTGGTCGAGAAGCACTCCGACACCTCCGCGCACCCGCGCGGCCGCGGCATCAACGCCCGGACCATGGAGCTCTTCCGCACGGCGGGGGCGGAACGCGCGATCCGTCGGGCGGCGTCCGCGCTGGAGGGTGTTCAGGGCATTCTGCAGGCCCGGTCGCTGACCGGCGGCGACCACACGTGGCTGGTCAAGTCGGTCGACCCGTCCGGGGCGCTGCGCAAGTTCAGCCCGACCGGCTGGTGTCTGTGCAGCCAGAACAACATTGAGCCGGTGCTGGCCGCGCAGAGCCGCGCGCAGGGCGCCGAGGTGCGGTTCTCCGCCGAGCTGATGACCTTCGACCAGGACGCGACGGGGGTGAACGCCGTGGTGAAGGACCACAGGACGGGCGAGCACATCACCGTGCGCTCCGACTTCCTGATCGCCGCGGACGGACCGCGCAGCCCGGTGCGCGAGCTGCTGCGGATCCCCCAGACGGGTAACGGCGAGCTGTTCCACAACGTGAGCGTCACCTTCCGCTCGCAGAATCTCGCCGAGGTGCTGGGCGATCTGCGCTTCATCGTCTGCTACCTGATGCGCGAGGGGGCGGACGGGGCGCTGCTGCCGGTGGACAACGCGACGCAGTGGGTCTTCCACGCGCCGTGGCACCCGGACCGGGGCGAGACGCTGGAGGACTTCACCGACGAGCGGTGCGTGGAGCAGATCCGCAACGCGATCGGCGTGCCGGACCTGGACGTGGAGATCGGCGGCAAGGCCCCCTGGCACGCGGCCGAACGGGTGGCGGTGCGCTATTCCTCCGGCCGGGTGTTCCTGGCCGGGGACGCGGCCCACGAGATGTCACCCACCGGCGCGTTCGGCTCCAACACGGGCATCCAGGACGCGCACAACCTGGCGTGGAAGATCGCCGCGGTGCTGGACGGGTCCGCGGGCATCGGGCTCCTGGACACCTACGAGGCCGAGCGGCTGCCGGTGGCCAAGGCCACGAGCGAGCGGGCCTCGGCCCGTTCGGCGGAGCACAGCCACCCGGGGTACGCGCCGCCGCCCACCATGGGCGGCGGACCGGGCAGCGGGGTCCTGACCACGGCCATGGGCTACTGCTACCCGCAGGGCGCGGTCGTCGGCGGCGATCCGGAGCGCCCGGTCATCCCCGAGGCGCTGCGCCTGATGGGTGACACCGGTACCCGGGCCCCGCACATGTGGCTGGCCAGGGCCGGGGAGCGGATCTCGACGCTGGACCTGTACGAGCGCTCCTTCGTGCTGCTCAGCGGCGTGGGGACGCCGTGGCGGGAGGCGGCGGAGCAGGTGGCCGAGCAGTTGCCGGCCCGGCTGGAGGCCTACACCATCGGCTCCGGGCCGGACGCGGACCTGATCCAGGAGGCGGGCGCCGACTGGGCCGAGGTCCACGGGATGGAGGCCGCGGGCGCGGTGCTCGTACGCCCGGACGGGTTCGTGGCGTGGCGCTCGGAGGGCGCCGTGGCCGATCCCCGGGCGACCCTGCTCGAGGTCCTCTCCACGGTGCTGCGGCGGAGGTGACCACTTCGCCCTCCCGTCCGCCGGCCCTGCGCGCGGTTGGCGGACGGGATTCAGCGGCAGGCCCAGCAGCCTGCCCCGGACGGGATTCAGCGGCAGGCCCAGCAGCCCGCCCAGCAGCCGGCGGGCGGCCTGACGGGGTGCCGGCGGCCGGTTCCCCGTCCGGCGCCCCGCGCCACGTCGCGTGCGCGGGCGGTGCGGCTCGCACAGCACGCGACCACGACCGTGATCGCGGCCAGTTCCTCGGGGGCGGCCAGGCCCTTCTCGACACGGAGCAGGCTCGATATCGGGGCATCGTTCGGCATCGGCACGGCCTCTCGTACGGGGGCTGCGCGTGCGCCCTGTCGCGGCGCGAGGGGTGGGCCGTCTCGGCGCCGGCGCGGGCTGCGCTCGGATGGCTCGGCGCGCCCATGAGGCATGTTCCGCGTACTCCGCGGTTGCGCACCGGCCGGCGGACTCCTGTCGGGTCACCAGGACTCCTGACGCGACCGACGCTACAAGCGCGCGGCAGACCCGGCACGTTGGGCCGGTCCGGCCCGCGCCGCGCCCGCGCGGCCGCGGGGCCGCTGTGCGAGCCGGGGCCGTCACCGGCGGGCCGGCCGTGACCGGCCGTGAAGCCCTGCTCTGCCGGGGCTGCGCCGGCCGCCTGTACGCCGTGTGCACCACCGACGGCCGCAAGGGCCGCAGGGGTGCCGTCGGCGAGTGGGAGGTCGACCACGAGATGCCCGGGCTGTGCCCGCTCTCCGGGCTGCTGCCGCTCACCGGTACCGCCGCCGCCGTCCACGACCTGCCCGGAGCGCGGGAGGTCCTCGGCCCGCCGGAATGAGCTCGGCACGTTGAGCCTTACGGGTGACTCCGGCCGGCGCGGCCGGAGCTGCCGGCTCTTCGCGGACGCACCCGCGAGTGCGCGGACGCCCGCTCGTGCGCGGACCCGAGCGTTCATTGGTTGAACTCCCCCGGCCCGTAAGGCCTTTACCGGTTCAATGCCTTGACGCCCGATCCGGCGGGGAGCACAGTGTCCAGCGGCACCGCTTGAGAGCGCTCTCAAGCCGGTGAGCTCCGTCGGCTCTTCCCCCCACCGCGCCTCACGGGGCGCTTCAGAGAGGGCACCCATGCGTCAGACATCCGAGAGGAAACGGTCCGCCGCCCGGCGGGCCGTCCTGGCCGCGTTCAGCACGATCGCGGTCGTCGCGGCCGCCTCGGCGGCGATCGTGTTACCCGCCGGCGCCGCGGCTCCCCCCGCCCCGGCCGGCTGGTCACAGGTGTTCCTGGACGACTTCAACGGGGCCGCGGGCTCCGGCCTGAACACCGCCGACTGGCAGTACACCACCGGTACGAGTTACCCCGGCGGTCCCGGCGGCTTCGGCACCGGCGAGATCGAGACGATGACCGCCGACCCCGCGAACGTCTCCCTCGACGGGGCGGGCCACCTGCGGATCACCCCGCGACGGGACGCGGCCGGCAACTGGACCTCCGGCCGCGTCGAGACCAGGCGCTCGGACTTCCAGCCCCCGGCGGGCGGCACTCTGCGCACCGAGGCCCGCATCCAGATGCCGAACGTCACCGGCCCCGCGGCCAAGGGCTATTGGCCGGCGTTCTGGATGCTCGGGGCGCCCTACCGGGGCAACTGGTGGAACTGGCCCGGCGTCGGTGAGCTCGACATCCTGGAGAACGTCCAGGGCATCAACAACGTCTGGGCCACCATGCACTGCGGCACCAGCCCGGGCGGCCCCTGCAACGAGAAGTCCGGCATCGGCGGCCAGCGCGTCTGCCCCGCCACCAGCTGCCAGGGCGGTTTCCACACCTACGCCGTGGAGTGGGACCGCTCGACCGCGGTCGAGCAGATGCGCTTCTACGTCGACGGCATCAACTTCCATACGGTACGGGCCGATCAGGTGGACGCCACCACCTGGACCAACGCCACGAACCACGGCTACTTCATCATCCTGAACGTCGCCATGGGCGGCGAGTTCCCCGCGGCTTTCGGCGGCGGACCCGACGCGGGTACCGAGCCCGGCCATCCCATGGTCGTCGACTACGTGTCCGTCCTCAGCTCGACCGGCGGCACGACCCCGCCCACCACACCGCCCACCACACCTCCGACGACTCCCCCCACCACCCCGCCGGCCGGCGGCCGCGACGCGTACTCCGCGATCCAGGCCGAGTCGTACGACTCCCAGGCGGGGGTGGCGAAGGAGACCACCACGGACACCGGCGGCGGCCAGGACCTCACCACGCTCGGCAACGGTGACTGGACGCTCTACAAGGGCGTCGACTTCGGCTCGACGGCCGCGAGGCAGTTCTACGGTCGCGTCGCCTCCGGCGCGGCGGGCGGGATCAGCGGCCTCGTCGAGGTACGGCTCGACAGCCGGACCGCGGCGCCGGTCGGCAGCTTCTCCGTGGCGAACACCGGCGGCTGGCAGAGCTGGCGGACGGTGCCCGCGAACACCGCCGCGGTCACGGGGACCCACGACGTGTACGTGACCTTCACCAGCGGCCAGGGCGCCGACTTCGTGAACGTCAACTGGCTCGGCTTCGGCCACTGATGACCGGACCGAGGAGAGCGCGCTCATGAAGACCACCCACGCGTTGCCCCGCCGGAGCCGGTTCCTGCCGCGGCTCCTGCTGGCCGTCCTGCTCGCCCTGGCGGGATCCCTGACCGTCTCCCCGGCGCCCGCGCCCGCCGCCCCGGCCGCGGCCGACTACACGCAGGGCGTCACCGCTCAGGGCGCCGGCACGGTGCGGATCTGGTTCGAGCCCACCGCCCCGGCCGCCCTGGTGGACGTCCACTACCTGCCGGGCGGGGGCCTGGGCCAGCAGAACCTCCGCATGGCGAACGACGGGGGCACCTGGCAGCAGAACGTCAGCGGCCTGGCTGCCGCTTCCACCCTCACGTACTGGTTCACGTACGAGAAGGGCGGCCCGCTCTACGACACCCCCCGCTTCACGCACACGGTCGGCGGATCCGGCGGCGGAGGAGGCGGTGGCGGCGGCGGTGGCGGCGGCGGGACCGGCAGCTTCCCCATCACCTTCCAGAACAACACCCGTGGCACGTACGCCGATTCGCAGATATTCGTCACCGTCCTCGGCCAGGTGACCCCGGGCCAATGGTCGTACATGAAGCCCGACGGCACCACGGCCCACATCAGCCACCTCGACGCCGACGCCCCCGGCCACCTGGTCAAACGGGGCGTGAACTACCCCGACATGTCCTTCACCCTCGCCGAGGTGGGCGGCACCGTCCCCTCCCCGCCCGCGATCCGCGGAGGCCGGATCTACCTCTCCCTCGGCTCCCCCGTGTACATCCCCGTCTCCCCCGACGACCAGGGCTGGGGCGGCCCCGACCCGCGCAACCCGAACGACCCCAACAGCGACGTCTACTACGACTGGTACGAGTACACCTACGTCCACGGACAGGTCGCCTTCGGCGGGAACACCACCCAGGTCGACCAGTTCGGCTTCCCGATCACCTCACGGCTGCGCCAGACGTCAAGCGGCTACGACACCACCCAGGGCATCACCCGCACCCGAGCCGAGGTCATGCAGCAGTACGCGGCCTCCGTGGGCGCCGCCTTCAAGCCGCTGCAGAGCAACTACCGGATCGTGGCGCCCCGTTCCTCGGACCTCTTCCTTCCCGGCGGCGCCCGGCAGAACCACCTCACCGCCGCCATCGACCAGGCCTGGGCCCACTACGCCACCCACCCCTTCACCCTGAACCGTCTCGGCGAGACCTTCTCCGGACGGGTCACGGGCTCCACCCTCACCTTCAGCAAGAACGGCGCGGGCTCCTTCACCCTCCGGAAGCCCACCTCATCCGATGTCATGGCCTGCGCCGGCGCGATGGCCTCGGGCAACGACACGGAGAAGCAGCTCGGCGCGGAGTTCTGCGCCGCCTTCAACCGGGGCGTCGCACTCGACACCGCCGCGTGGTACAGCCCGGCGGCGTACTACACCTGCTCGGCGGAGAACGACTACGCCGGCTTCTTCCACACCGTCGGCCTGGACCGGCGGGCCTACGGCTTCCCCTACGACGACATCAACGACCAGTCCTCCGTGCAGATCCTCGGCAACTCCGACCCGCCGACCGGGCTGACGCTCGGCATCGGCTGGTAATGGCCCGTACCGCCGTGAGCCCGCTCGGGCACACGGCGGTACGCGTTACCCTGCTGCCGGCGAGGCGACCGGCCCGCGGACACCCAGGAGGAGCGCCCGTGCCCGAACAGCGTCCCGGGGACCGCCCCACCTTGGAGGCGGTGGCAGCGCGCGCCGGGGTGTCCCGGGCCACCGCGTCCCGCGTGGTCAACGGCGGCGACGGGGTCCGCGCCCACCTGGTGGACCGGGTCCGCGCGGCCGTCCGGGAACTGGGCTACGTGCCCAACCACGCGGCCCGCACCCTGGTCACGCGGCGCACCGGCGCCGTGGCGGTGATCATCGCCGAGCCGGAGATCCGGATCTTCTCCGATCCCTTCTTCTCCCGCCAGGTGCGCGGCATCAGCAAGGAACTGACGGCGCACGACACCCAGTTGGTGCTGCTGCTGGTGGAGGACCGCGGGGACTACGACCGGATCGAGCGCTATCTGGCGGGCGGCCACGTCGACGGCGCGCTCGCCTTCTCGCTGCACACCGACGATCCGCTGCCCGAGATCACCCGCCGGATCGGCATGCCCACGGTCTACGGAGGCAGGCCGGGCTGGACTTCCGCGCCCGGGGAGCCCGGTGGCGGCGTGGCGTACGTGGACGCGGACAACCGCGGGGGCGCGCGGGACGCCGTACGGTACCTGCTGGCGCGGGGGCGCGAGCGGATCGCGCACATCGCCGGTCCGCTCGACCAGACGTCGGCGGCCGACCGGCTGAGCGGCTACCGGGACGTGCTCCCGGACGCAGGTCCCGAACTGGTCGCCGAGGGGGACTTCACCGTGGCGGGCGGGGCCCGCGCGATGGCCGAACTGCTGGACCGCCGGGGCGGGATCGACGCCGTGTTCGCCGCGAACGACCTGATGGCGACGGGCGCGCTGCGGGTGCTGCGGGAGCGCGGCCGCTGCGTTCCGGCGGATGTGGCGGTGATCGGCTTCGACGACGCCGAACTGGTGGCGGAGAGCGCGGATCCGCCGCTGACGACGGTGCGCCAGGACATCGAGGGCATGGGGCGGCTGATGGCGCGCCTGCTGCTGGGAACTCTGGGCGGGGGCCGGGGCGAGGGGATCGCGGCCGGAGCGGTGATCACCGACACGGCCCTGGTGCGGCGCGCGTCGGCCTGAGGCCGCGGGGGGCCGGTCGGCCGCGCCGGGGCCCGCCACCGTGGCGGGCCCCGACCGGTGCGGCTGCGACTGGTGCGTCTGGTGCGACTGCGACTGCGACTGCGGGGTCAGCGCACCGGGCACTGCTTCCAGGAGAAGTGGTAGACGCTGTTGATGGCGCCGTCGGTCGAGTCGAGCGCCATGAAGCTGGTCTGCGACGGGTCGGAGGTCCCGACCTCGGCACGCAGCTCGGTGTTGATGTTGAAGTTGCGCTGCTCGCCACAGGGGGCGAAGGCCAGGGCCTGGACTCCCGTGGTGTCGGTCGCCTGCCAGTTGTCGTCGAGCGCGCCCGTGAACTTGTGGGTGCGCTGGGCGGTCTGGCTCATGCCCTGGAAGTAGTAGCTGGCCTTCTGGGTTCCGATCGCGCCCTCCTGCAGGCTGCCGAAGCCCCGGTAGTCGACCTGGGCCACGGCATAGGTGTAGCCCTGGGGGACGTGGACGACGAGGGAGAGCTGACAGTTCTTGCGGCCTTCGACGGCCGGGGCGCCGCCGCCGGCCTGGGCCACGTACTCGCTGTAGGTGACGGTGAACGCCGAGTTGTCCGGTGAGACGGCGACGGCGGCACTGCCTGGACGGCAGCCCGATCCGTTGACGGAGGCGACGTCCACGGTCACCTGGTCGGAGGGAGCCTTGGCGGCGGGAGCCGGGGCGGAGGCCCCGGCCGAGGGGGAGAGCGTGACGAGAGAAGCGGTCACGACGGCTGCGGTGAATCCGGTACGGAGCGAGTTGATCACGTGGACATGGATAGCCCTCCGCGACCACCCCGGGCGGCCGACGGGTACGCGGGCTCACCTCTATGGGCGCAGCAGTTCACCGGAGAAACGATTATTCATGACATAACGGATGTCCAAATGGCCCCACGCCGACGTCGCGCCGGTGCGATTGATCCCGTTTCTCCTAGTATCGGCGCGATGAGGAGTTCCCTGTCCCGCGCCCATCGGTCCGCCGTCGTATCGGCATGGGTCATCGTCGCCGCCGCGGCCCTCACGGCGGTGTCGCCCGCCCCGGTGCCGGGGCCGAAACCGAGGCCGGACGAGGCCGCCGTGATCGGCGAGGACCACGCCCGGGCGCACGCGCGGCTGCGCGAGGCGGCCAAGGGCACCCACGGCTACCCCCAGTCGAAGCGCACGGCGAGCCTGACCACGCTCCAGGAGTCCCAGCGCGAGACCAACTCGGGCTTCGCGGCTGCGGAGTCCGGCCGCTTCACGGAGTTCTTCCCCTCACCCGACTTCGGTGTCCATGTGGCCCAGCTGCCGACGGGCAAGGTGCTGCTCTTCTCCTTCGAGCGCGTGGAGGCCGATCCCACCAAGGAGACCGGGCCCACGAACACGGTCGGCCGGACGAACGCGGGCCGCGCCTACCTCTGGGACCCGGCCAGGGGAACCGGGGCGCAGGCCTTCAAGAAGGTGGCGCCGCCCGTCGTCCTGATGCCAGACGGCACCTACGCCCCGCGCCCGGCGCCCTTCTTCTGCGCGGGACACGCCTTCCTGCCGAACGGGATGGTCGGCGTCTTCGGCGGCAACGTCGGCGGAAAGGGCGGCAGCGGCGCCAAGCTGTCCTTCGTGTTCGACCCGTGGACCGAGACCTGGTTCCGCAACCGGGACATGTCCGTGGGCCGTTGGTACCCCTCGGTCGTCACCGGGGCGGACGGCCGCCAGATCATCATGTCCGGCCAGTCCGAGCGCGGCACGGGCACACCCACCCCGGTGGTGGAGCGCTTCCCCGCGCTGCGCCATCCCGTGCCGTGGCGGCCGTACGACATCCCGCTGGACCTTGCCTCGCAGCGGCTACGGTCGGACGCCCCGTTCCGCAACGACTATCCGCACCTCTTCTCGCTGCGGGACGGAATGATCTACGGGCTGGGCCGCGACGCCGACCAACAGTGGCTGTTCGACCCGGTCAAGGACGTGCGCACGGACCTGCCGCGGCGGCCCGCGGACTTCCGCGGCTACGGCTCGGCCGTGCCGCTGCCGGCCGGTTTCCGGGGCCCGGACTCGGTCCTGGTGCTCGGCGGCGACCCGCACGACCCGCACACGTACCGGCTCTCCGGCGGCCGCTGGAGCACCGAGGAGCCGCGGGCCTTCGGCCGCACGCAGGACGACACCCTGATCCTGCCGGACGGCACGCTCCTGACCGTCAACGGAGCGCTCGACACCCGGGACTACGGCAACGGGCCGTTCAACCCGAAGGCCGATCTGAAGTACCGGCAGATCGAACTGCGCGACGCCCGCGGCCACTGGCGGCTCGGTCCGGCCCAGCGGCTGCCCCGTGGCTACCACTCCAACGCCCTGGTCATGCCGGACGGCCGGATGATGGTCACCGGGGACGAGCTCCAGCAGATCGCCAACGACCCCGACATCACGGACGGGATGGACGGCAGCATCGAGCTGTACGAGCCCGCCTACCTGCACCGCGGGCCCCGGCCGGCCCTGGACCGGGTACCGGCGGGCGAACTCGCCCACGACAAGGCCTTCGAGGTCGTGAGCTCGACGCCGCAGGAGGTCGCACGCGCCGTGCTGCTGGCGCCGACGACCGTCACCCACTCGGTGAACACCAGCCAGCGCCACCTGGAGCTCCGGCTCACCGGCGTCCGCGGCACCACGGTGGGGCTCCGGACGCCGCCGACCGCGGCCGACGCACCGCCCGGGTACTACATGCTGTTCCTGCTCAACGCGAAGGGCGTCCCCAGCACGGCGAAGTGGGTGAAACTGGGGGTCCGCTGAGCGCTCACGTCACGGGTGGCGGCTCGACCTTGGCCGGCCAGGCGGTGAGGAGCGCCTCCAACTGCGCGGTTTGCTCGGGCGTCAGGCCGTCCAGGAGGCTCCGCTCGTTGCGCATGTGGTCGGTGAGGGCCTGGTCGATCAGGTCCCGGCCGGCCGGGGTGAGGGCGACCACGCGGCCTCCGGTGACGGGTGTGCTGCTGGGCACGGCGACCGCGGGCGAGACGCTCAGCGTCCAGCAGTTGTTCGGGCTCGCGCCGGCCCTGACGGGCATCCTCCTCGCCGCCACGCCGCCACCCGGGGGCCGGGCGGGGACCGGCCTACCGGAAGCGCACCACGGCCGCGCGCCCGGAGGTCCGTACGAGGCCGGTGAAGGGGCCCGCCGCGAGGACCGCGTCGTACGGGTCCAGCGCGACGGCCAGACCGTCGGCGTCGAGCGTCGCCGCACCCTCCAGGGCCACGACCAGCAGGGTCTCGTCCGGCGGGGCGGTGACGGTGAGCCGGCCGCGTACGACGGCGGTCTCCACCACCGCGGCACCCCTGCGGTACATCACGTTGAAGTTCACGACGGGGCCGTCGAGGAGCCGGCAGTCGGTCGGTTCGTCCCCGGCGAAGGCCTGCGGGACGTACCGCTCGTCCACGAGGCGGCCCACGCCCCCGACGGTGAGGTCCATGCCCGCGCCCTCGGCGAGGGTGAGGGTGCGGTCGATCCCGGGGAAGGCCGAGAAGGGGCCGTCGGAGCCGACCTCGGCGAGGCTCGCCCGCCAGACGAAGTCGTCCATGCCCGCGCCCTCGGGCCGGACCGCGATCTCGCGGGTGACTCCCCCGCCGTTCTTCCACACGGTGGCGGTACGGTCGGCCGCCCGCAGGACCCGGAGTACGGCGCCGCCGCTCGCACCACCGCTCGTACCGCCGCTCATGCCGCCGACCCGGCCAGCCGCTCCCGCAGTTCCCCCAGGTCGGCGAGGAACCAGGTCTGGCGCCCGCGATTGCACTCGCGGACGAAGTCCCGCAGCGCCGGACTGGCCGCCGTGTGCGAGCTGATGTCACCCAGGACGACGATGCCCATCCGGTACTGGACGAACTTCTGGATGATCTCGCCGGCGACGCGGGTGCTCAGCCGGAAGAACGTCTCGTCGAATCGCGCGGCGGGGATCACGACCCACCGGGCGCCCTGGTAGGAGGCGTCGCCGATGCAGTCCAGGGCTTCGCGTTCACCGGCGAGGGCCTCGCCCTCGGCCTCGTACACCAGGACGGGCACGTCATTGATCGTCTGCAGGGAACCCATGGTGGTCGAGGCTACTTCCGGGACGCGCACCGCGTCGACGCGATGTCGGCCCGAGCGTCCCTCAGGCGTCCTTCTCCATCGTGGGGCGCAGGCGTTCCAGGAGGGCGTAGAGCGTCGCGCTCTCGGCCTCGTCGAGGCTGTCCAGCGCGCTGTGCGTCGCCTGCATCTCCTCCCGTACCCGGCGGATGATCTCCCGGCCGGCGTCGGTGGCCACCACGTTCTTGACGCGGCGGTCGGTGGGGGCCGGCTCGCGGCGCACCAGCTCGCGGGCCTCCAGGCGGTCGACGATGCCGGTCACGTTCGACGCGTCGCACACCAGCAGCGTGGCGAGGCCGCGCATCGGCACGGGGCCGTCGAGCTGGGCGAGGACCCGGGCCTGGGTGGAGGTGAGGCCGTAGCGGGCGGCCGCGGCGGCGAAATCGCGCCACTGGGCGGTGCCGATGGCGGCGAGCAGCTCCAGCAGCTGGAGCTTGGTGGGGGCGGTGTAGGCGGCGGTGTCGCTCATACCTGGAGCGTACTCAGGATGATTGACATTATCAATTATTTACTTGACCACCTGAACTATTGACGTCTACCGTCGACGGAGTTACTTGATGACATCAAACATCTGCGCCCTGAAGCTCTGACGCCCGAAGAAGGTCCTGCCAGCCATGAGCACCCACTCCCCCGCCGCCGCCCCGGCCGCCGGGCGACGGAACGAGACGGTCATCGTCTTCGCCCTGAGCCTCGCCGCGATGGTCGTGTCGATGATGCAGACCCTGCCGGTCCCGATCCTCGGCCTCATCCGCAACGACCTCGGCACCTCGACGGCCAACGTGAGCTGGGTGACCACCGCCACCCTGCTGTCGGCGGCCGTCTTCACCCCGCTCCTCGGCCGCTTCGGCGACCAGCACGGTAAGAAGCCGACCCTGGTGGCCGTGCTCGGCGTCATGGTCGCCGGTTCCGTCATCGCCGCGCTGGCCACCTCGCTGCCGCTGCTGATCCTCGGCCGGGTGCTCCAGGGAGCCGCCACCGCGATCTTCCCGCTGGCCCTCTCCGTCCTGCGCGAGGAGGTCCGGCCGCAGAAGCTGCCGGGTGCCATGGCGCTGGTCAGCGGCACGCTCGCGTTCGGCAGTGGCCTCGCGCTCGTCGCCACCGGACTGCTCACCTCCGGGTCCGGCGCGGACTACCGCAACGCGTTCTGGATGGCGACCGGCTTCGCGGCCCTCGCCCTGCTCGCGGTCGTCGTCCTGGTCCCGGCGACCCGCCACAAGACCGGCGGCCGCACCGACTTCCTGGGCGCACTGACCCTCGGCATCGCACTGCTGCTGCTCCTGCTGCCGATCTCCCAGGGCCACGAGTGGGGCTGGGCGTCCGCCCGTACGCTGGGCAGCTTCGCCGGCGCCGCCGTCATGACGGCCGTCTGGGTGCTGGTCGAGCGCAAGGTCCGCGAGCCCCTCGTCGACATGCGGATGTTCGTCCACCGCCCGGTGCTGATGGCCAACCTGGCCGGCATCCTCGTCGGCTTCGGGATGTTCGCGAACTTCCTGGGGGTCTCGTACCTCGTCCAGATGCCGAAGGCCCTCACCGGCTACGGTTTCGACGCGTCGATCCTGCGCGCCTCCGTGCAGTTCCTGCTGCCCGGGGCGATCGTCTCGCTGCTCGCCTCGCCCGTCGGCGGCCAGCTGGTCCGCCACCGCGGTCCGCGCGTGGCGCTCGGCCTGGCCGCCGCGCTCGGCGCCGCCGGCTTCGCCTGGCTCGCCCTGGACCACCAGCACAGCGCCTCGGTGATCGGCGCCGGCCTGGTCGTCGGCGCGGCCGTCAGCTTCGGCTACGCGGCCATGCCCGCCGTGATCATGGCCAGCGTGCCGCACCACCAGAGCGGCATCGCCAACGGCATCAACTCGATCTCCCGGTCCACGGGCAGCGCGATCGGCAGCGCCATCGTGACCACCATCCTGGCGTCCCACACGATCGAGCACCTGCCGGCCGGCGTCCCCGCGCTGCCCGCCGAGTCCGGGTTCACCCTCACCTTCGGGCTCGGCGCCGCGGCGTTCGCCCTGGTCGCGGTGATCAGCCGGTTCGGCCTGCGGGGCGGGCACGGGACCGTGACCGCTGCCGCCGCTACGACCGCTGCCACCGCACCGGCCGCGGCAGCGGCACCGGCCGGTGCGGAGGCGTCGGCGGTGCCGGTGGAGAAGGCCGACGCCGCCCGCTGACCCGCGTGTCGCTCGCGGCGGGCAGGCCGCGGCGCCCCGCATGGTGGGTGCATGAAGGCTACGGACGTCATCGCCGACGGATTCGGACGGATCCGGGACATCGTGCACGAGGTCGTCGAAGGGCTCCCCGCGGAGCGGCTCAACGCCCGCGTCGACCCGGCGGCCAATTCGATCACCTGGCTCGTCTGGCACCTCACCCGGATCCAGGACGACCACGTGGCGGATGCCGCGGATCTCGAACAGATCTGGCGGGCAGAGGACTGGTCGGCCCGGTTCGCCCTGCCCCTGCCCGTCGGGTCGACCGGATACGGCCACACCGCCCGCCAGGCCGGCTCGGTACGGGTCGACTCCGGTGAGCTGCTGCTGGGGTACTACGACGCGGTCCACGAGCAGACCCTGAGGTTCGTCCGGCAGCTCGCCGCCGCGGACCTGGACCGGGTGGTGGACGAGCGCTGGGACCCCCCGGTCACCCTGGGGGTGCGCCTGGTCAGTGTGCTGAGCGACGATCTCCAGCACGCGGGCCAGGCCGCCTTCGTACGGGGCCTGCTGGAACACGCGTAGAACGAGGGGTTCGTTCAGGAATGCCTCCGCCTCCGCACCTCCAGGCAGCCGCGGGCTTCGGGGACGCCGGGGCTGGAGCAGGAGATGCGGACCCACAAGCCCCGAAAGCACCGCCGGGGCGGCTTCGTGCCCGGTCCGATGCAGCTTTGCATCGCGCAGAGGACGACGAGGGCCCTACTCCTCGCGTTCGGTGTCGGGCGGGAGCGTTGCGCGCAGATGGGCCCGTAGCTGCTGTGCCTTCTCCAACGGAGCGCGGAACAGCGCCGGGTTCTGCAGGGCCAGAGCGCCGTAGGCCTCCACAGCCTCCTCCGCCGCGGCCAGTGCCTCGCGCAGGCCGTGCTGCCGGCCGATCCGCAGCAGTACCACGGTGATCAGCAGCTGCGCGAGCTGGGGCAGATGGGTGGTCGGGTCCTCCTGGGCGAGCCGCCGCTGCAGGTCGACGGCCTCCCGCAGGTGGCCCTCGGCCTGCTGCCACCGGTCCAACTGCGCCAGGGGGAGGCCGAGGCCGTAGAACAGCCCGGTGACGAGGTGCCGCCGGTGGGCGGCGGGGTCCTCCTGGGCGAGCCGCCGCCAGATGGCGAGCGCCTCCTTCCCTGCGGCGATGACGTCCTCGTGCCGGTTCAGTGCTGCCAGCGGCCTGCCGAGGCTGCTGAGGGAAAGCGCCAGCATCTGATCGGCGACGGGGTGGTCGAGGCGCCGCCAGAGCGCCCCGGCCTGCTCGCCGACCATGACTGCCTCTTCGTGGCGCTCGGCTTGCGCCAGTAGACCGACGAGGCTGTTCAGGGCCAGCGCCAAATCGAACTCGTACCCGACGGGGTCGGTCTGCGCCAGGTACCGCCAGACATTGACCTCCTGCTCGCCGACCGCGACGGCCTGGTGATGACGGCTCAACTCCGCCAGCGGCCGGCCGAGACTCCTGAGCGCGAGCGCCAGGTGCAGCCGATGGGCGGCCGGGGCAGCCTGGGCGAGCCGCTGCAGGATGGCAACCGCCTGGGTTCCCTCCGTGACCGCCTCCTGGTGACGGCCCACCCCGCTCAGCCCGTCACAGAGGATCACCAGCGCCGCCGCCAGGACCGGCTCGTGCGCGGCGGCGTCGGCCTTGGCCATGGAACGCTGGATGGCGACGGCCTCGTACACCGCGGTGAGGGATTCCGCCTGCAGTCCCGCCGCGTTCAACTGGCTCGCGAGGTTGATCAGGACACTGGCCAGGATGGGCAGGCCCCCACCAGGGTTGTCTTCCGCAACCTTTCGGGCCAGGACGGCCGCCTCCCGGAAGCACGCCACGGCCGCTGCGGGATCCCGCTGCCGGGAAAGCCCGTTCCCCAGGTTCACCAGCGTGATGGCGAGATTGCGGCGGTGCACGACGGGATTGGCGGGACTCAGCCGGCGGTACAGCTCGACCGCTTCCCGGGAGGCGGCCGCACCCTCCTCGATCCGACCGGTCTCCGCCAAGCGGGGTCCGAGATTCAGCAGCGACTCCGCAAAACCGGGGAGATGGCTCTCGGAGTCGAGCCCGACCAGTTCCCGAAACAGCGAAACCGCCTCCTCGGAGAAGCCGACGGCCTCCCCGTGGAACCCCGACTCGCCGAGCCAGATGCCGAGATTCATCACCGCCCTCGCGAGCAACGGCAGATGGGCGGCCCGACTTCTGACCACGAGTTCTCGGGACATGGCGACGGACTCGCGGCAGAACCGTACGGCTTCCCGGAGGGAACCCGATTCGCCGGAGCTGACACCGAGGTTCAACAGGGCGTTGGCCAGGGGCGGCCCGTAGGCTCCGGGATTGTCCTCGGCGCCGGCCCGGAGGATCCCGACCGCCTCCTCGCCCGACGCCAGAGCCTCCCGGTGACGGCCCAGGCCACCCAGCGCGTTCGCCAGGCCGTCGAGTGCGTTCGCCAGGGCCTCGGTGTACGCCTTCGGCTCCTGCTCCGCCAACTGCCGGTATATGGAACACGCTTCGGTCTCCGCAGTCAGGGCCTCCCGAAACCGGCCGACCCTGGACAGCTGGGATCCCAGGTTGTGCAGCATTCCGGCCAGGTCGGGACGGAAGTCCGCGGGACTCGCGTCGGCCGTGAGCCGGGTGATGCGGACCGCGTTCTCCAGGAGTTCGAGGCCCTGGGCGGTCCGGCCCTGCTCATCCAGCCGCAGGGACAGGGTGGTGGAGGCCACCGCGAGGTTGGCGATCTTCTCGGGACGGTTCTGCACGACCGCAGCGAGGAGTGCCACGGATTCCTGGGCCGCTTCCAGGGCGGCCCGGTGGCGTCCGGTCCAGTGCAGTTCGTTGCTCAGGCCGTTCAGTGCCCATGCGAGTTCGGACAGCTGTTCCGCGTGGCCGCCGTGCGCGAGGACGCGATGGAGCTCCACCGCCTTCTCGATCGCCTCCAGGGCTTCCTCGTGCCGGCCCGAGTTGGACAGCCGCCATGCTCTCTTCGAGTACAGGGCGGCCTTGGCGGCAGGGTCCGAGGCGGACGGGATCCGTTCGGCGGAGAAGATTTCGGTGATTTCGGCGATTCCCACGTCGAGATCGGGATCCCGCGCGGGAGCGGCACTCTCGATGGCCTCCAGCGCCTCGATGGGCATGTCCTCGATCCGGGCCAGGACGACCAGGGCGGCGTTGCCCGCGTGGAGCATGAGGCCGGGGTGCTCGATGGCCAATGGGGCCAGCTCACCGGCGGCGAGGTGGGGCCAGCGGGCGGCGGCGTTGATCAGATTGGTGAGCACGTCCCGGCTCCACTCCGGAGCGGGGGTGCCGGGGGGGAAGTCGGCGGTGGCTCGGAGGAGACGAGCCGCGGCCTGCTCGGCCCAGACGGTCGACAGATGGCTGCCCGCGGGAGGACCAGGTGTGCTGAGGGCGACGAAGTCCTCGCCGAGGCGGTCGGGGTAGAGCGGTTCCAGGTACGTCTTCGGCTCGGTAGGGGGGTAGCACGCGGCGTGTTCGCGGAGGACCTGCGGATGGGACGCCGGATCCTCCACCTCGGCGTCCTTCAGAGCGGTGAGCGCCGCCCGGTAACGCCTGGGGCGGGTGAGGGTCGCGGTGTACACGGCCTGGGTCATGACGCCCACCGGTACGGCGCAGTCGGGGTCCCGCTGCTTCAGCTTCGACCAGTGGCCGCGCTCGCGATCCAGCAGGTACGCCGACAGCGCGCCCGGATCCCTTGGCGGTTCGCCACCGTGGATGTGCGTGTACACCGCCACCAGGGCGGCCATGTGCACGGTCAGCGTCAGCCCGTAGGCCGCGTCGTCCAGGTTCCCGGGCTCCCCAATGGTCTCGGCGTCCTCCTTCGACAGTCCGAGCGCGCGGCCGAAGCGCTCGCGGGCGACCGTGAACGCCTGGAGCCGGGCGTCGACGTCGCCCTCGGGTAGCGACTCCAACGGGAACTCTGCCTGTGCGTAGCCCTGTTTACGGAGATCGTCCAGCAGAAGGGACCACCAGTCCGGGGAGCGGGCGATGAGTAGGACCCTGAGCCGTGTGCCACGCCGGGCGGCCAACTCCTCCAGCAGGGACACGAGCTCCGGTGCGGGCCAGCGTTCGGCGTAGTCGACCACGACCAGCGCGTTGCGGCCCAGCGTCGACTTCCTGGTGCGGCCGGCAGCCGCCGTGGTCGTGCCGGTGCGGGCGGCCTGCCAGACCTTCCATCCCCCCAGTGCGGCCGTGCGGCGGGCCAGTTCGGCGGCCAGCCGGGTCTTCCCCTGCCCGCCTCCGCCGTGCAGCAATGCCACCGAGGCGGCGATCGGCTGCCCGTCCCGCGTCTTCCCGTCCCTCCAGCCGGCCAGCGCGGCCAGGTCGTCCACCCGGCCGGTGAACGGCACCACCTCGTGGCGCGCCAGCAGCAACTGGCTCGGCTGTTCGCACAGATCCGCCGTCAGCGGCTGCGCGTCCTTCAGCGGGAACGGCTGGACTTCCGGAGGGAGCCCCTCTTCGTCCTTCCGGTACGCCTCCCACAACACCTCAAGATCCGCATAGCGTCTCCGCCACACCGCGCGGTCGAAGAACGCAGCGGTCACCGACTTCTTCTCGGCCTCTGCACATGCCGTGCAGGTTGCGAGGAAGAGATCGACGAACGCCCACGGCGGGGGGTCCACGAAGTCGGCCAGGAGCACCCTGCTGACGGTGGACCGCGTCAGTCCCTTCTTGCTGCGCTTTTCCAGCTCTGCGAGCGAAGGCGTCCCGGCGTCGCGATGCGCCTCCACAAGGGCGGCCGCGAAGTACTGCCGGGCTTCTTGCATTGCCGTCATGTCGGCTCTCCCCACCGTGAAACCCGTCCCGGATCGTCCCGAGTGATCCACAGTCACACCTGGTGCGACCAGCGCAAATCGTTCGGACTTCCCGATTCATCCCTGATGGCTCCGGTGCGGCGCCTTCACCCGGATCGTCTTCCTCGTCGGCCGACGCCCACCATCCGACGTCCATCCAGAAGGAGAACGATGAAGATGTCCCGCACCCGCCGGCCCCGCCGCGGGCAGACGCCCTGGTCGGTGACCGTGCTCGGTGCCGCTGTCAGCGGCGCCGCCCGTGCCGTGTTCGCCTGGCTGCTCGACCGGTTCTCGGACTGAGGTCCTGCTGCCACTGCGGCCGCCGTCGCTCCGCCCTGGCCGGGAGCGCCGGCGGCCCCGTACCCTCCGCCGGGCCTGCTTCGGCCCGGGTCGCTGTGAGAGTGTCCACCGATCCATCAGAGCACGACGGGGCCCCGGGCGGGCGGAGAACGGCAGATCCCCACAACTCGGTTGCCGCACCGCCGAAATGCAGCTCCGGCCGGTTGATCCGGGGCCGTCGGTCAGCGACGGCTGTCGCCCGCCGCCAGGAGACTGGCGCAGCCGCTCCACTTCTACGACGGTGGCGTCGACGGTGTCGAGAGGGAACCTGAGGTCCCGGCCGCCCTTGGCTCGACGGTCCGGATCGATACGGGGATGTCGTCCGCCGTCAGGAGGCCCCGTCCCTCCCGTGCTGCTCGTCGGGCGGCGGCAACTGCCCGTCGGCAGCCTGGTGGTAGTGGAGGTTGCCGCCCTGCACGGCGAAGAGGGTGGCGTTGTCCCGGGCGGTGTTCGACTGCACGCATACCTGGCGCTCGGCCGGCAGCCCGCTCTGCACCCGCTCCACCAGCTCGCGCAACTCGGCTTCGGAATCGGGGTGTTCCTCCAGCAGCAGGAGCAGCCTGCGGCGCCACACGGGCTGCAGTTCCTCCCGGATCTCGTCAGCCCCGCCCGGTTCGGCGCGCACGACGAGCACGGCGTCGTCGTCGAGCTGCGCCCCGATCGCGTTGCCGCGTGCCTCCCCGCCCCGGCCGAAGAGCCGGACGGCCCCGCTGCGGGCCCCCTGCCACATGTCGGTGGCCATGGCACCGATCAGCGCGGTGGCACCCGCCCCGGCGAGCGCCGTCACAGACTCGGCCAGCATGCGTCCTCCTGAGTTCGACTCCGGGGGCGCCCCGGCCCGCGGTGGTTGCCGGAACTCCCCACGCCCGGAGCCAGGTTAACCGCATGCGGGCCGTCGGGAGCCGGCCGGGCGGGCCTCGGGAGCGGCGCCGCCGGCCGGATTCCCGGTGGGCGCGCGGCCGTCAGCCGCGGAAGGCCGCCTTGCGTTCCGGGGAGGCTTCGGCGAGGGCCTTGGTGACGCCTGCGATGCCTTCCCGGAGCCCGTAGACGGGGGTGTCGGGCTGCTGGCGCCAGGAGTCGTCGAGACCGTCGGCGTCGACGGTGTCGAAGCCGAGTTCCTCGATGAGGGCGCGTACGGCCTTCTTCCCCGCCTCGTCGTCGCCCGCGACGGGCAGCGCGATCCGGTCCGGGGCGCCCGCCGGGCGGTGCCGGTCGAGGATGTCCTGGGCGTAGGTGCCGTTGAAGGCCTTGATCACGGGGTGGCCGAGCGCGCGCTCGGTCCAGCGGCTCTCGGTGAGGCCCTCGTCCTCGACGGCGGCGATCCGGCCGTCGCGCTGCTGGGGGTAGTAGTTGCCGGTGTCGATGACGGTGAAGCCGTCGGCGGCTCCGTCGAAGAGGCCGGAGGGGAGGTCCGGCACGTTCTTGAAGGGGATGGTGACCACGACGATCTCGGCGCCGCGCGCCGCTTCGGCGACGGTGACGGGGGTGGCGCCGGTTTCCTCGGCGAGGGCGGTCAGGGTTTCGGGTCCGCGCGAGTTCGCCACGGACACGTCGTGTCCGAGGGCCGTCAGGCGACGGGTGAGGTTGCCGCCGATGTTGCCCGCGCCGATGATGCCGATCTTCATGAGCTCTCCAGTGCGTACGGGATGAGGTCTCGCGCTGGTAGGAACTCCCCCGATCGGCACCGCATTCCGTCGGATGTCCCCGGTACCCCGGACGAGCGACGTGTTCGGGCCGCCGTACGGGGGCGGGGCGGGGCCGGCGGCGCCCCTGACGTGCCCGGCGCACCCGTCGGCGTGACTTTTCGGCCATTCCTCGCATTCCGAGAACCGGACGGGGCCGGGGCGTCGTCGGTCAGTGCAGCCACTCAGCACGGGGAAAGGCTCAGCCGATGTCCAAGCTCTCAGCCAAGCGCACCGCCTCCCTCACCCTCGCGGCCGCCGCCGTACTCACCCTCGCCCTCGTCACCAGCGCCTCCGCGGACGGATCCACGGGGCAACGGGCCCCGGCGGCGGCCGCGGCTCCGTCCGTCTCGGGCAGCCCCGAGGCCGCCTTCACCCGGATCGCCGACTTCTACGGCTCCTACATCGACGCGGTGTACGACGGAGACGGCCAGACCGCGGACCGGCTGCGTGCCTCCTACCTCTCCGAGCCGCTCCAGGCGGAGCTGAGGCAGTGGGAGGAGACGAACCACGCGGACGGCGTGCTCCGCGCGCAGAACGTGCCGCTCAAGTGGAAGGTGACCTCCACCGGGAGCGGAACGGGCAGGACCGACGCCACGGTCACGCTGACGTGGGGCGGCGACTCGACGAAGGTCTACGTCCAGGCCGACCTGGCCACCCGGAAGATCGTCTCCGTCCGGGACTGACCCGCGTACGCGAAGGGCCGGGACCCGCGTACACGACGGGCCGGGACCGCGTAGACGAGGGGCCGGGACCCGCCCGGGTCCCGGCCCCTCGTCTGCCCTGACTAGGCTCCGCTGGCCTTCAGCATGTCGTCGCGCTCGACGATCTTCACGCGCTCGCGGCCCTGGGGCTCACCGAGCGCCTTCTCGGCGGCATCCAGCCGGTGCCAGCCTTCCCAGGTCGTGTAACGGACCGTGCGCTCGGCGAGGAAGGCCTCGACCGCCTCCGGCGCGGGCGCCGCGGGGGTGTGCAGACGGCCGTCCGCGTGGTCGGCCAGCAGGTTCGCGACGGTCTCGTTCGCATCGCCCTTGGTGTGGCCGATCAGGCCGACCGGGCCGCGCCGGATCCACCCGGTCACGTACGTCGACTGCAGGTGGCCGCCGGCCTCGATCACGCGGCCGCCCTCGTCCGGGACCGTGCCCGACTCGACGTCCCAGGGGAGCTTGGGGAGTTCGTCGGAGAGGTAGCCGACGGCCCGGTAGACGGACTGGACGTCCCAGTCGGTGAACCGGCCCGTCCCCTTGACGTTGCCGGTGCCGTCGAGCTCGGTGCGCTCGGTGCGCAGCCCGACCACCTTGCCGTCCTCGCCGAGCACCTCGGTGGGCGACTCGAAGAAGTGCAGGAACAGCTTGTGCGGCCGGTCGCCGATGTCCCGGATCGCCCAGTTCTCCAGGGTCTTGGCGACCATGTCGGCCTGCTTGTTGGAGCGGCGGGTGGCGATCGAGCCCTCGTCGTAGTCGATGTCCTCGGGGTTGACGATGACCTCGATGGTGGGCGAGTGGTCCAGCTCCCGCAGCTCCATGGGGCTGAACTTGGCCTGGGCCGGGCCGCGGCGCCCGAAGACGTGGACTTCGAGGGCCTTGTTGGCCTTGAGGCCGTCGTAGACGTTCGGCGGGATCTCGGTCGGCAGCAGCTCGTCGGCCGTCTTGGCCAGGATGCGGGCGACGTCGAGGGCGACGTTGCCGACGCCGAGCACGGCGACCTTCTCCGCCTCCAGGGGCCAGGTGCGCGGGACGTCCGGGTGGCCGTCGTACCAGGAGACGAAGTCGGCGGCGCCGTAGGAGCCGTCGAGGTCGACGCCCGGTATCGCGAGGGCGCGGTCCGCCGTGGCGCCGGTGGAGAAGATCACGGCGTCGTAGAAGGAGTGCAGTTCGTCGAGGCTGATGTCGCCCGGGTAGTCGACGTTGCCGAAGAGGCGGACCTGCGGCTTGTCGAGCACCTGGTGAAGGGCCGTGATGATGCCCTTGATCCGCGGGTGGTCGGGGGCCACGCCGTACCGGATCAGGCCGAAGGGCGCGGGCATCTTCTCGAAGAGGTCGATGGACACACCGGGCTCGGCGGCGGCCTCGGACTTCAGCAGCGCGTCGGCGGCATAGATCCCGGCGGGGCCGGCACCGACGATTGCTACTCGCAGAGGGCGAGGCATGGCAGGGGTTCCCTTCGAGCGACAGCAAGGTGGATCACAGGTGGATCAAGGGAACCCTAAACTAAGGCAATCCTTACCCGGCACCCGGCATCGTCTTATGACCCCATCATCACAACTTATGACCCCCCCAAGCGATCCTTGGACCCGGAATGGCCGCGCACCGCCCCTCCTGTGCTTCCCTTGAAGATCGAACAGGGTTACAAGCGGGAGGCAACGGTGCGAATCGAGCGCCACGAGGTGGGGGCCGCGGCACTGGACGCGGCGGTCGAGGGGTTCGCCGAACGCATCGAGGGCGAGGTGCACCGGATGAGCAACCACGACGTGCCCGAGTACGGCTGGTGGCTCGTGTCCGACTCCTTCCTGGACTACGTGGCCGCCCGGTCGCTGCGCGATCCCGGACTCCTCCACGGCAAGGACTGCCGTCTCGCCTTCCAGTCGGCGGCCACGGCCGCGATCGGCTCGACGGCCCTGGGGGCGGGGCTGAAGGACCGGGCGCGCGTGATCGTCGAGTACACGGGCAGCGGGATGATCTACGAGGACGACTCCGAGGTCCCCGCGGACGCCGCCGCGCACCCCCGCCCCTGGCTGAACGCCTTCTACCTGAACTGGATCAGCGGCGCCCAGGAGGACAGGCTGCTCATCGACGCGGCCCCCGCGCTCGACGGCCACACCGGGCGGGCCGACGTCGGGCTGGTCCACGCCCTCATGGCGTTCGCCTTCGGCCACATCGAGGGCCAGGACCCGGCCGCGGCGGCCCGCGGGGCCTCCGAGGCCGAACGGCTGGCACTGATCGAGTCGGTGGTCGACGCCGTCGGCGCCGGCACCGACCTGCCGGACCACCGGGCGGCCCTCACCACCCTGCGGGCCCTGGCCGCGGGCGACCGCCCGGGCTACCACCGCGCGCTGACGGCCCTGCTGGAGCGCCACCACGCACAGCACTCCGGCGAGGACGACCCCGCGCCGCGCACCCTGCTGCCGCTGGACGCCATCACCCTCGTGTCGCTGGGGCTCCGGGACGGCGCGTGGCTGCCGAACGAGATCGCCTCCGACTACCTTCCCGAGGCACTGGTCCGCCGCCTCGACACGGGCGAGCCGCGGGTGCGCGCGTACGGCCGGAAGAAGCGCGCCGACGCCGTGGAGGCCCTGGCCGCAGGGCCGATCGTGGTCGGCCGGCCGCCACGTCCGGCGGCCGCGCAGGCCGACCTGGCCCAGTACGACGAGTACGCGCGGCAGCAGCCGGCCGAGTTCCGCGAGGCGGGAACGGACGCGGACAAGGCCACCGGACTGCTGCTCGGGCTGACGGGCCGGCAGCTGCGGCGCTTCCGCCTGCGCGCTGCCGTCGATCCGCAGGGGCGCGACGAGCGGCAGCAGGAAGCACTGCTGAGCGCCGCCGAGGCGGGGACCGCGGCCCTGCGCCTGATGAGGGCCGAACCGGGGACCGGGGCCGACATCACCGTCGGCGGCACCACCCACCGGCTGACCGCGACCGGCGGCCCCGCCGGACCGCACCCGTACACCTGGCTGGACCTGGTGGCCCTCGCCCTGATCACCGGACAGCGGGAGCTGCTCGCCGCCTGCGTCCTGACCGACCCGGACATCTTCGCCCGGAACGTCACCGCGGGGGCCGCGTACGGGCGGGCACTCCAGGACTACCTGCGCGGGGCCGACCCCGAGCCCGCCCTGGAGCGCGCGCTGCGGACGATCTCCCCGCTGCGTGACACCAACTTCGTCGTGCCACCGGTCGTCCTGCTCTCACAGCTCGTCGAGGGCGACCGGGAGGGCTTCGCCCTGGCCTTGGCCGACGCCCTGGAGGCGCACCGCGAGCACTACGAGGTCGGCGACCTCGGGAAGGAGGCCGAGGCCGTCCTCAGCCTGGACATCCTGGCGCTGGTCTGCCATGCCCGGCGCATGGGCTGGCCCGTGCCGGTGGTCTCCCCCTACCTGCCCGAGGAGCTCATCACACGGAACTCGCTGGTCAGCGGGCACGCCAGCTGACAGACTGAAACGGCTTGATCACCCCCAGGAGGACACATGGCAGACGAGACAGACACCCCGCAGGACGAATCACCGGCCGACGAGGCCAAGCGGAAGTTCCGTGAGGCGCTGGAGCGCAACGCCGCGAACGCCCAGTCCCAGCAGGCGCATCAGAGTCGCGCGAAGGTCCAGGGTGCGAGCAGCGGTCCCGGCGGCAAGAACAAGAAGGTCCGCCGCAAGACCGGCTGACCCTCGGACACGAGGAGCTCAGTCTCGCCGTCACGGGCGGCGGGACCGGGCCGCTCCGTGAGATTGGGCCACTCGGGTGAGTGGGGATAACCAGAAGCGCCGACAGCAGTTGATCAGCTCGCCCGCCGAGGGCGGCTATCTCATGCGACAGTGCGACAGAAGGATCCCCCCACATGTTCAAGAAGTTCATGGCCACCGCCGCGGTCACCGCCTCCGTGCTGGGCGCGGGCGCCGCAGTAGCCACCCCGGCGATGGCCATCGGCAACGACAACGGCATCAACACCGTCAACGGCAACGGCGCCGCGCAGATCTACGGCAACCAGGAGACCAAGGGCAAGATGAGCCCGCAGCTCGGCGCCGTCCAGGGCTCCCTGAACAAGCTCTGCATCGGCCTGCCGGCCAAGGTCAACGCCCAGTCCCTGTTCGCGGTGCTCGCCAACATCGGCGTCCAGGACATCAACGTGGCGTCCAACCCGCAGAACCAGCAGTGCGCGGAGAACTCCACGCAGGCCAAGGGCGACGAGACGGCCTCACACATCCTCAGCAACATCCCGGTCCTCTCCGGCAACCTCTCCACCGGCAGCTGATCGCTGATCCGCTGATCGAGCGCCGGCGTGGCCTGCCACGCCGGCGCCACGCCGTTCCGGCGGCTGCGTCGCCTCAGCGGGAGGCGCGCAGCGCGGTGGCCAGCGCCGTGGCGAGCTGGGCCCGGGAGCGTACGTCGAGCTTCTGGTAGATACGGGTCAGCCGTGCCTCCACCGTCTTCACGCTGAGGAACAGCTTCGCCGCTGCCTCCTGGTTGCTCGCGCCCTGGCTGACGAGCAGTGCGAGGCGGGTCTCGGCCTCGGTCAGGGCTGCGACCGCCACCGTTTCCGCACCGCCCCCCTCGCCGGGGGCCGGCTCCCGGGCGAGCTCCGTCCACGGCGCCGCCCCGGCCTGCTGGAACACCTCGGCCGCGGCCTGGAGTGCGGCGCGCGCGGGTGCGCGGCGCCGGCGGCGCCGTTCCACGCGGGCGAGCGCGAGCAGCGTACGGCCCCGCTCCAGCGGCAGCCGCAGGGTCTCGAAGCGCTGAGCCGTGGCCTCCAGCAGCTGCACGGCGGCGTCTGCGTCACCCTGTGCGGACAGGCACAGTCCGCGGGCCCGGTCGAGTGCGGCGACCACCCCGGTGCGGCCGAGGCCGCGGGCGACGGTACGGACGGAGTCGATCAGCCGGGCGGCCTCCTCGGTCGCGTCGGCGGCGACCAGGGCCTCGGCGAGTTCCCCGTGCCAGCGCAGGATGGAGGGGTCCACCACCTTCTGGGCGGCTTCGAGTTCGGCTACCCGGCGCAGGGTGGCGACGGCTTTCGCCGCCTCTCCGGTGGCCAGTTCGACGAGGCCGAGGGCGTGCAGGCTCCGGGAGAGGAAGACCTGGTCGTGCTCCTCCTGCGAGGCCTGGATGCCGCGCCGGGCGTATCCGGCGGCGCGTGCGAAGCTGCCGCCGGTGGCCTCGGCCATCGCGGCGACGTACCAGGCGGGGCCGGGCGAGAGGCCCGCCTCGATCGTCAGCTCCAGCGCCTGGCGGGCGCGGGCGGAGGCGGCCGCGCACCGGCCGCTGCGCAGTTCGACCTCGGTGAGGCTGCGCAGGACCTCGAAGACGTCCTCGGCGGAGCCGGTGCGCTGGACGGCGGGCAGCAGGGCCATCAGCTGGCGGCGGGCGTCGTCCAGGCGGTCGTCGAACAGGGCGTGCCGTACGGCGAGGTACTGGGGCGCGTTGCGCATGCCGAGCGGTACGTCGGGGACGGGCAGGGCGAGCGCCTCGGAGAGGATCGCCTCGGCGCCCGGGTCCCCGAGGATGCGGCCCATGCGGGCCCGTACGGTCAGCGCCATGGCCTCGGCGACCTGGTCGCCGCCGAGTGCGGCGAGGGCCCCCGCCCGGGCCGCGGCGTCGCGGGAGCGGACGGGGTCGCCGTCGCTGAGGTTGTGCTTCCAGGCGATCCGCAGCTGGACGGCGGCCTGGAGCGAGGGGTCCCCGGCGGCGTCGTCCATGGCGCACGCGAAGGTCTCGTCGAGGGCGCCGAGCGCCTGGCCGGCGGCGTCGATCACGGCGAGCCGGGCACGTACCCGGTCGGCGGGTGAGGCGTCGCGGGCCAGGACGGCGCGGGTGGCGCGGCGGGCGAGGTCGGCGCGGCCGGCCCAGCCGGCGTCCTCGGCGGCGGTGACGAGGCGGGCGAGCTGTTCTCCGGCCAGGTGGGAGGGGGTACGTTCGGCGGCGAGCAGGCCGAGTTCGGCGGCGAGGGCCCGCTGGCCCCGGCGGCGGCAGACCGCGGCGGCCTCCGATATCTCCGCGGCGAGCCGTGGGTCGGGGCTGTCCACGGCCAGCGCGCGGTGGCGTACGGCCTGGACGGGGTCGTCGACGGCTGCGGCCAGCGCGGCGTGGCCGGCGGCGCGTTCGGGCCAGCCCGCGTCGGCGGCGAGCGCGGTGGGCAGGGCGCCGGCGGTGAACTCGACGGTGCCGTCCTCCCCCACCCTGACGAGCGCGGCCCGTTCCGCCTCGGCCAGTTCGGTCTCGGCGTCGGGGCGCCCTGCCCGGCGCAGCAGGGCGGTGGTCGGGCGGGTGGCGAGGGCGGCGAGGAGCAGGGTGCGGCGGGCCTGGGCAGGGGCCTCGGCGAGCAGTCGGCGGGCCACTTCGCGGGCCTGGCCGGAGACGGGCAGGGTGTCGGCGTGGTGGGCGCCGGCGTCGCGGGCTCCGGCGGCTTCGGCGAGGGAGTGCCCGAGGGCGAGGGCGAGCCGCGGGTTGCCGCCGCTGGCCTGGTGGATGCGGCCGGCGAGGCGGGCCGGGAGGCCGTGGCGGACGAGGAGTTCGGCGATCTCGTCGGCGCCGAGCGGGGGCACCCGGATCGCGGGGGTGCCGGTGCCGCAGAGGGGTTCGCCGACGGACGTGCCGCCCTGGACGCATTCGGCGACGAGGACCTGGACGCGCGGCGGGGTGAGGCGCAGGGCGAAGCGGAGCAGGTCGGTGCTCTCGGCGTCGAGCCACTGGGCGTTGTCGAGGACGAGGAGGACGGGCTGGCGGGCGGCGAGCGTGCGGAGCACCTCGACGACGGCGAGGCGCAGGGCGACGTGGTCGCGGCCGTCGCGGGGGGCGTCCGTCTCGCGGCGCAGGAGGGCGATCGCGGTGCGCTGGGGGCCGGACAGCCGTTCCAGTGCGGCGGCGGGGACGGTGGCCAGGAGGGCCGCCGCGGAGGCTTCGGGGATGCACTGGTCGGCGGCCTCGGGTGCGAGGCGCAGCACGGTCTCGCGGCGCGCTTCGGCCGCCGCCGCGACGGCGCGGACGACCTCGGTCTTGCCCGCGCCGGCCGGGCCGGTGAGCAGCGCCCGGCCGTGCGTGGTCAGCGCGCGGTCGACCGCCCTGACCAGTTCGCCCTGTCCGACACTTGTGTCAGCGTGCCCCGTCGCCGCCACCACGCACAGCCACCAGCCTCTCGGTCCCCAGCTCCTGTGCCTTCCCTGTGACGCGACAATACGAGGTCGGGTGCCGGGTGAACACGGATTGTGACGCAGAAATCAGTCACGCGGCCGGAAAAGCCGGCGGGCCTGCCGATACGAGGTGTATCGGCAGGCCCGCCGGTTCAGTTGGTCCGTACTATCGGCCCGTCAGACCGAGTGGGGAACCGGATCAGAAGCCGAGGCCCCAGGAGTCGATGTAGCCGGTGTCGGCGGAGTACACGTCCTGGACGCGCAGCTGCCAGGTGCCGTTGGCGGGCAGCGCGGAGGCGTCGACGGTGTAGGTGGCGGAGACGTTGGCGGCGCTGTCGCTCGACGAGGAGTTCTTGAGCCGCTGGACGACCGCACCGCCGGGACCGACTAGGTCGATCACGACGTCACCGCGGTAGCTGTGCTTGATGTCGACGATCACCTTGAGCGCGGCCGGGGCGTTGCCGGTGCGGCCCGAGACGGTGATGGAGGAGGAGATGGCTCCGCCGTTGTCCGGGATCGCCACGTCGGTGGTGTTCTCGTACGTGGGGGCGGGCACGGAGGTCACGGCGGTGACGGTCGCGGCCGCGTCGGCGAGGCCGGCGCCGCAGCCGCCGGTGCAGGTACCCGCGAGCGGGCGGGCGTTGGTCTTGATCGCCGACTCGACCTGCGCCGGGGTCAGCGAGGGCTTGGCGGCCACGAGGAGCGCGGCGAGGCCCGCGACGTGCGGGGCGGCCATGCTGGTGCCCTGGTAGGGCTTGTAGATCTCGGCGCCGGGGGTGGTGGTGCCGGCGTTGAGGGTGGAGAGGATGCCGTTCTCGGGGGTGGTGACGGTGCCGGGGGTGTCCGTGCCGCGTCGGGTCTCACCGCCCGGGGCGGCGATGTCGATGATCGCGCCGTAGTTCGAGTAGAAGGAGCGGTCGCCGGTGCGGCTGCTGGCGGCCACGTTGATCACGTTGTTGCAGCTGGCGGGCGAGAAGCCGGCCGCGTCGGCGTTGCTGTTGCCGGCGGCCACGACGACGGTCGTGCCGCGGCCGACGGCCGCGTTGATGGCGTTCTGGTAGGTGGCGGTGCAGGCACCCGAGCCACCGAGGCTCATGTTGATGACCTTGGCCGGGGTGGCGTTCGCCGGCACGCCCGCGACGGTGCCGCCGGACGCCCAGGTGATGGCGTCGACGATGTCCGAGGTGGCGCCGCCGCACTTGCCGAGCACACGGACGGGCTGGATCTTCGCGTCGTACGCGATGCCCGCGACGCCCTTGGCGTTGTTGGTGGCCGCGGCGATGGTGCCCGCGACGTGGGTGCCGTGCCAGGAGGAGTTGCTGGCGGTGGAGCCGGTGCCGCACTCGCCGGCGGCGCTCCAGTCGCCCTGGTCGGCGGGGTTGTTGTCGCGGCCGTTGCCGTCACGGGCGGCGGTGGAGTTGCTGATGAAGTCGTAGCCGGCGACGACGTTCGGGGCGACGTCGGAGTGGGCGACGTAGCCGGTGTCGATCACGGCGACGGTGACGCCGGAGCCGGTGGTCTTGCCCCAGGCGGCGGGAACGTTCATGCCGGCGGTGGGCTCGAAGAGGTCCCACTGCTTGGCGTACTCGGTGTCGTTCGGGGTGGCCAGCGCGTAGGCGCGGGAGTCCGGCTCGACGTAGGCGACGTCCGGGTCGGCGCGGAACTGGGCCATCACCTTGGCGGCGTCGGCGGGGGAGCCGAGGCTGACCAGGGCGGCGCCGGTGCCGAGGCGGCGGTCGAACTTCGCCTTCTTGCCGGCCTTCTTGCCCTTCGCCGCGGCGTCGTCCGCAGCCGCGCTGTTGGAACTGGCCTCGGAGGCGGAGGCCTTGTATCCGACGATGAGGTTCTCGACCGGCGCGGCGGCCGCGGTGGCGGCCGGAGCGGCGGCGGCAGGGTCCGAGGTGGCCAGCGCCATGGAGGTGGTGGCGGAGCCCGCGAGCAGCGTGACGGACATCGCCACCACGGATATGAGCCTACGTCTGGATGCGTGCACGGTGTTCCCTTTCGCGGGCCGATTCCGGGCAGGCCGGAGCGGCCGGTCGGTGCAGTGTGGGAGGTGACTGGCGGCTGCGGGGCCGGGAGCGAGCTGGTCGAACTCGTCCCGGCCGCCGCCGCGCGCCACGTTGCCCCGGCCTCGACGGTGGGGCAGGGCAACGGCGGGTACCGGTGATTCCCCCTGGTCGAACGGCATCATGCCATGTGGGGTTGGCGTGTCGGCCGCTGGGTCGGGAAGATCGCCGGTGGGCAGACAGTAGGCAACACGGAGATGAACCGGATAGGGGGAAAACCCTTGTCCGCGCCCTGCCCGTCGCCCGCGGGCCCCTCGGGGCGCCGGGCCGCCGGGGCGGGCCCGTTCCGCGTCATTGTTCCCCGGACGTCTCCCGGTGGGGCGGGAAGAGCTTGCGGAAGTACGTCCAGCTGGTCTCGTTCGGCTCGGTCCACTTGTCCGGGGCGTGGGCGAATTCGGGGTGCCGGGCGGCGATGTAGGCGCGGTTGCGCTCGGGAACTTCCGCGTAGGAGCCGAGTTTGCGGCCGCGGCAGTGGAAGGTGAGACCGCCGGGGCGACCGCCCTGTTCCATCCAGGGCAGCCACGGGGACATCCGGGTCCAGGACATCGTCGAGGGGACGCTCGGCGCCTCGGTGGTGAGGGCGGTGGCGGGCGCGAAGAACTGGAAGAGCTCCAGCGCCCGGTAGGTGTCATCGGCCGAATTGTCCGGGTATTCCTCGACCGGCAGCGGCGAGGGATAGGCCAGCGGGATCTCCAGGCTGAAGCACACCTGGTCACCCAGCTCCATCACGGGGACCGCGAACGGCCGCCACTTCTGGTTCGCCGGATCGTTCCAGACGTGCACCACCGGCTTGCCGCCCCAGGTCTCCATGATCTCGCGGGTCCGGGGGTCGAGGTAGAAGGCGGCTTCCCTGGACAGCAGCTGGTAGCCGCCGTCCTCGTCCGGGACGAGCCGGGCGACGTTGAGCCCTTCGAAGCCGAAGAGGCGCTGATACGCCTCCCCGGGGGCCCAGGAGTGGACGTCGCCGGACCACCAGAAGGTGACCTCCGCGCCGTCGAGCGAGGCGCGGGTGCGGGCGAAGGCGTGCAGCAGCTCGGCGGGTGTCATACGCCGTACTGTGCGCGGCGGCCGCACGGACCGGCAAGCGGCCCCACGGACAAACAGCCCGCCGGTGCGGCCGGTTCACCCGGGGTGGCCGGCCGGTGCGAGTTGCCCGGTCTCGCGCGAAGGTAGGGCTTTTCCGCATAAATCGCCATCTGGCGTGAAGGGTTGCCCCGGTGCCCGCCATGCGGATGCCAGGTTGACGACGCTGCCGCCACGGGCAACGGTGACCGCCATGGGGAACGAACGCCGACTGCTCGCTCTCGTCATCTGCCTGGTCCTGGGCGGCGGGCTGACGGCCGCCGTGCTCGGGGCCTCGCGAGCGGCCGGACCGCACGCGGGGACGGCGGCGGCAGGTCCGGCTCCTTCGGACTACGTGGACATATCGGATGTTCCGCGTGCCCCGGGCCCGGCGGCCGCGGCGGGTCCCGATGCCTCGGCGGGTTCGGTGGTCGTGGACTGCGGCCGCAACGAGCAGGGCCACTACAACGAGGACAACCTCGTCGTCTCGCCGGGGCTGCGGGCGGGCGCCCACCACACGCACGCGTACGTCGGGAACCTGTCCACGGACGCGATGTCGACCGAGGCCTCCCTGGACGCGGCCGCCACCAGCTGCACGGGCGGCGACCGGTCGACGTACTACTGGCCCGTCCTGCGCCGCCTGGACCGGCCGGGCACGCGTCCGCACGAGAGCACGGCGGCCCACGGCAACACCGGCGAGATCGTGCCGGAAGCCTCGGTCCTGGTGGAGTTCCGGGGCAGTCGGGTCGGCAAGGTGGTGGCGATGCCCCGGTTCCTGCGCGCGATGACCGGCGACGCCGTCGCGTACACGGCGGACAGCGACGCCGACGTCCGGGCCCGCTGGGGCTGTTCCGGCTCCCCCGACCGGTCCACCACCCACTATCCGCGCTGCCCCGCGGGACAGCGCGTCACCCGCGCCCTCGTCTTCCCGAGCTGCTGGAACGGCCTCGACACCATCGGCGCCGGACACCGCTCCCACTTGCGGTTCCCCTCGGCGAACGGCGTGTGCCCCCAGGACACCTTCCCGGTGCCCGAGCTCCGGATCTCCCTGGCCTACGAGGTCCCCGCCGGGGCGCCCGTGGCGCTCGACTCCTTCCCCGAGCAGCGGCACAGCCCGAAGACGGACCACGCGATGTTCGTGAACGCGATGACCGAGCCTCAGATGGCCGCCGTCGTCGACTGCCTCAACTCGGGCGGCGCCTGCCGGATGTGAGCGGCGTACGGGAGCACGCGCACCCGAGTGACGCACGCCACATGAACCGGAAGGTTCCGGGCGGCGTGTTCCGACCGCACCACGTACGCGAGGAAGACGGAGAGGGTGAGATGGCCGGACCACTGTGGCCCCGCACTCGGCGGGGCTCGACCGATGAGGCACTGATCAAGTCGGTGTACGAGGAGCACGGCCACGCCCTGCTCGCGTACGCCACCCGGCTGACCGGGGACCGGGCCGCCGCCGAGGACGTCGTCCAGGAGACGCTCATCCGGGCCTGGCGGCACTCCGAGGTCCTGGTCAACGGCAAGGGCTCGGTGCGCGGCTGGCTGCTCACGGTGGCCCGCAACATCATCACGGACCGGTACCGGGCCAAGGCGGCCCGGCCACCGGAGGTCTCCGGGGCTTCGGCCGCTCCCCCGGTGGAGGCGGACCACGCCGACGCGGTGGTGGACACGATGACGGTCCTCGGGGCTCTCGACCAGCTGTCGCCGGAACACCGGGACGTGCTCAAGGAGTTGTACTACCGGCAGCTCAGCGTCGCCGAGGCCGCCGACAGCCTCGGCATCCCGGCGGGCACGGTCAAATCGCGTTCGCACTACGCGCTCAAGGCCCTGCGCGACGTCTTCCGGGACAGCGGCATCAAGGACAACAGCGATGGCAGACGAACGGGCAGGCCACCCCAGCAGCCCGCCGGACTGCGTGAGGTGGTGGCATGAACCGGCAGCGGCACGAGGAGGAACTGCTCGGTCCGTACGTGCTCGGCGTCCTGGACGCGGAGGAGTTCCGCCGGGTCGAGGAACACATGGGCGGATGCGTGCAGTGCCGGGAGGAGGTGACCGCGTTGCGCGAGATGGAAGCGGCACTGGGTGAGGTGCCCGAGGAGGCGTTCCTCGACGGACCCCCGCAGGGCGGGGACCTGCTGCTCCAGCGCACGCTGCGGGAGATGCGCGGCGAGCGGGACCGCGCGCGGCGCCGCGGCCTGGGGCTCGCCGGGCTGGCCGCGGCCGCCTCACTGGCCGCCGTGTTCTGGGCCGGTACGCAGCTGGCCGCGGGGGATCCGGATGCGGTGGCCCTGCCTCCGCAGCCGTCCGCGACGGCGTCACCGGACCCCTCGCAGCCTGCCGGGACCAAGGTGCTCTCGGCGACCGATCCGGTCACCGGCACACGGATGACGGTGAAGATGACTCCCGCCGCGAAGTGGGTGCGGCTGCACGCCGCGGTCACCGGGGTCCCGCCGGGCGAGCGGTGCCGGCTGATCGTGGTCGCCAAGGACGGTACGCGCTCCACCGCCGGCGGCTGGGTCGTCGGCAGCCAGGAGAACGGCGAGGGCAAGGGTGCGGCGCTGGACGGCTCCGCGGCCGTGGACCCGGCGGACGTCAAGGCCGTCCTGGTCGAGAACGAGGCGGGCAGGGCGTTCGTGGCGGTACCGGTGTGACCGGCCCCGGACCGGGGTCCGGGATGTGACGGAACCCGGGAGCACATCCAGCTCCCGGGCTCCGATGAACCTCACAGAAGACGTGGCCGCCCGGCATTCGAATGCCGATGAGCCCAGCCGGACCGGGCGGTCGGCGGCCCGAGGCGGTGGCCGAGAATGGCCCCCATGTCACACACTCCGTCCACCGCCGGTCAGCTGCTGGACTCCCTCGACCCACTCCCCCACACTGCCCGGCTGCGCCTGCTGGCCACCACCGCCCGGGACCTCGCGCGCACCGGCGCGCTGGACGGCGTACTGGCCGATCTGGCCGGACGCGGGCGGTACGAGCGCCGGTTGGCGGCGCTGGCCGCGCTCGCCGGGCGCCACGCGGCGTACCTGACGGAGCGTCTGACCGACCCCGATCCCGTGGTGCGCCGCTACGCCCTGCGGGCCGTCCGCACCCTGCCGGTGCCGGACTGCGCGATCGCGGCGGCCTACGAGACCGCCTCCGCCGTGGTGCGCGGGCAGCTGACGGAGGCCGTCCTCGCCGGATCGAGGCAGGCACTGGCCGAGCAGCTGGTAGCGGAGCTGCGGCAGCGCTGGGGCGATGGCGAGGCCGCCGCCCTCCTCCCGGCCTGCGGGACCCGGTTCACGGCCCGGCTGCTGCCGGAGCTGGCGCCGGCCGTCACCGACCGGCGGCGGATCGCCCGCTTCCATCCCGGCCCGGTACTTGACCAGGCGTGGAGCGAACTCGAGGCGCTGCCCCGCGCCTTGCGCGGGGACTGGTGGGAACGCCAGGCGCCGGCCGTCGCCGCGGCCGTGGGCGCCGAGCCGTGCCGGGTGCTGGACCTGCTGGAGGCGTACGGACCGGTCCGGCTCCCCCACGTCCTGGCGGGCCGGCTCGGCGACCTGGCCGTTGCCGATGCCGAGCGCGTCGTGCGCTGGCTCACCGCCGCCGAGCGCGAGACAGGGTGGAACGAGCCGCTCCCGCCGCCGTCGGTGCTGCGCCGGATCGTACGGGCGGACCCCGCCTCCCTGCCCGCCCTCGGGCGCCACTGGGCGGAGCGGCCGCACCATCTGGCCGCGCTGCTGAAGGCGATGCCCCCGGGCCGGCGAGCGGCCTTCCACGACGCCGCGACGCAGGGCGGGGCCGCGCGCGGGACGGCGCTCCCCGCCGCCGTGCTGGCGGTACTTCCCCGGGAGCGCAGGATCGCGGAGGCCCGGCGCGGCCTCGCCCTCAAGGAGACCGGCAACCCGGCCGAAGCCGGCCGTCTGCAGCTCCTGGCCCAGCTCCCGGTCGCCGAAGCCCGCGGCGAACTGCTCGCCGCGGTCGCGGACCACGAGGCGCTCGTCCGGGCGGCCGGCTGGGAGCACCTCGTCGCCAACACCGGCCACGCCCGCGACCACGCCGCGGTGGCCGAGGTGGTCGCGATGATGGCCCGGCGCCTGCGCAACGACCGGGATCCCGTACGGCAGTCCGCACTCGGCGCGCTGGCCGCCCTGCCCGGCCCGCTGCTCGCCGAAGCCGCGGTGGCCGACCCCGATGTGCCCGGCCACCTGGACCGCATCCTGCGGGACGCGCTGGAGGCGCGCGACGTGTCCGCAGGTACCCAGTTGGGCCTGGACCGCCTCGTCTTCGCGGTGCTGGACCAGCCGTCCCGCGGCCCGCTCCTCGACTGGGCCCTCTCCGCGCTGCGCCTGCTGGCCGCCGAGACCGGCGTCGTCACACTCGGGCCGCCCGGCGGCACCCTGAGCCGCAGGCGTGAGCGGCAGGTGGTCCAGGCGCTGCGTCCCTGGCTCGACGGCGCTGCCGAGAAGGGCGAATACGGCCCGCTGCTCGCGCTCACCCGCCTCCTCGGCCGGCGGGCCCACCGCATACCGGAGGTGCGCCGGCTGCTCGCCGAGGCCCTCGGGCAGTGCGACGACAGCGACTTCCCGCGTCTGGCCCGGTCCTGGCTCGCGGACCGCGCCACGCGGTGCGAGCGGGTCGAGTCCCTCCTGGCGGACGAGCCCTCCGCGGCCGCACTGGAGCCCGTGCGGCAGGTGCTGTCCGCGCACCGCACCGACCTGCTGGACCGGATCCTGGCCGAACAGCCGCCGTACGGCCGCTTCCTGCGCGAGCGCGCCGACCGGCCGCTCCCCGACTTCAGCCGAGCGGACCGGTGGCTTCCGCGCCAGCAGGAGACGGCCGCGAAGCTCGCGGCGGACGCCGTCGGCGACACCTCCAGGCCTCCGCGGGTGCGGGCCGCGGTGCTCCGCCGCGCCGCCCGAGTCCCCGGCCACGGCCACGCCCTCGTACGGCGGTACGCGAGCTCGGCGGAGACCGTGCTCGCCGAGGCCGCTCTGGCGGCCTCGGTCTTGACCGACGAACCCGCGGTCGCCCTCGGCGAACTGCTCGCGCACGCGGACGGCGACCGGGCCCGCGTCGCGGTGTACGCCGTCGGCCGAGCTGCGGCCGGAACCGAACCGGACCGGCTGGCGGAGCTGCTCGACGGTCTGCTGGACCCCGCCAAGGGCACGAAGGTGACGAGCCGTAAGGAGGCGGCCCGACTGGCGGCGCGCTTCCTGCCGCCGGGCCGGGCGGGGCGGATGCTGTCGCGGATCGGCCGCGACCCGGCCGCCCACCCCGACCTGGTGGCCGCGGCCGTCGCCCTGGCTCCTCGGCTGCTCTCCTCCGGCGAGGTCTGGGAGCTGCTGGACACAGCGGTCGCCGCCGACAACGCGGCGGCGCGGCGCGCGGTCCTGCGCACCCGCCCGCTCGATGTGGCGCCGTCCCACCGGCCCCGCTACGCAGGGCTGGTGGCCACGCTCGCGACCTGCGCGGACCGGGACACGTCCGGGCCGGCGGTCACGGCACTGCCCCACTGGATCGCGTACGCGCCCGGGGCCGCCGACACGGTACGGGCGATGGTCTGCGACCTGGCCCGTCGGGACCGGAGCTGGCGGGGCGCGGCCTGGGTGCTCGGGGAGATCGCCGCGTCGGGAGTGGAGCATCCGGTCGGCGGCGGCGCCCCCGGGAGCACCCTGCACCGCACAGTCGAGCAACTGCTGGCCGCCGTACGGGACGGGGACGGGCCGGAGGCCGAGGCGGACGGCGACCTCCCGGGCCGGCAGCGGCTGCGCTGGTTGGCGACCCGCGTGGTCGGCGACGACCCCGGGCTGGCCGCCGCCCTGGCACGGCAGCTGGCCGGCGAACCGTCCCTGACCACCACGCGTACGAACCTGCTGGTCCGTGCCGTCGACCCGCAAGCGTCGGCGCCCCGGCAACTGGCGGCCCTGCGGGAGCTCGTCGCCGCACACGAGGACCGGCCCGGACTGGCGACGACCACCTCGGCCGCGCTGCGCGAGCGCCACAGGAGCGCGGAACCGGCGCCGGACACCGCCGTGACCCTGGAGCTCGTCACCGCCCTCGCAGCTGACGGCGTCCCGGCGGCGGGGCTGTTCGCGGTCGCTCTCGTCTCGGCCCTCGGCTCCCGCCACGGCTGGCCGGAGCCCTGCCGCGAGCAGCTGCGGGCTCTGCGCCGCCACCCCGGACCGGATGTCCGGGACGCGGCACTGGGCACCACGACGTACGTGGAGTGATCGCCTCCGCCGTGGCCCGGCAGGACCGCCCGAGGCAGGACGATCATCACATTGTGGTCCATGACATCCTGTGACGTCACAACTCGCCGGGCGGGATCGGCGGACGTCGGGGGAATTTGGGGAAGGTCCATGAGGCTCTGCTTCCTGGTGGAGGAGCACTACCGCCACGACGGCATGCCGAACGAGGTGATCCGGCAGCTGACCGCGTGGGGGCACCAGGTCGACGTGGTGCGGCCGGGGGGCTCGCTGCTGCGCATGACCGAAGCCGTTCGCGCGGGCGCGCACGACGCCTGGGTGCTCAAGACGGTCTCCGGCGGCCCTGGGCTGACCCTGCTCGAAGCCGCGGCGGCGGCCGGGATGACCACGGTCAACGACGCGCGGTCCATCCGCGGCGTACGGGACAAGGCGCTGGCCGCCGCCATCGGCCGGGCCCGTGGGCTGCCGCTGCCGCCGACGTACGCGGCGGCCTGCCCCGAGCTGCTGAGGGAGATACCGGCGGCGGAGTACCCCCTCGTCGTCAAGCCGGCCGACGGGAGTTCCGGGCGGGCCGTGCACCTGGTGTCCTCGCCGGAGCGGCTGGAGGCGATGCTCCCCGTCCTCGCCGACGAGGGCCTGCTCATCGCCCAGCCGTACGTGCCCAACTCGGGCACCGACATCAAGGTGTACGGGGTGGGCGGGGAGCTGTACGCCACCGAGCGCTGCTCCCCGCTGAACCCGGACCCCTCGGTGCGCGAGCGCCGGGTGCCGCTGTCGGCGGAGGTCGCGGCGATCGCCGCGCAGGTGGGGGCGGTGTACGGGCTCGACCTGTACGGGGTGGACGTGCTGCTGGGTCCCGACGGGCCCGTGGTCGTCGACGTGAACGACTTCCCGAGCTTCCGTCAGGTTCCGGACGCTGCGGCACGGGTGGCCCGGGCGGTGCTGGACCTGGCGCGCACGGGCGGCTCCCCGCCCCCGCCGACGGCGTCGGCGCTCCCGTACGTGCCGCCCGTCCCGATCCCGGCGCAGGTGTCCGCGCGGGCGGGGGACGGCGCGTGAGGATCGGACTGATCACTCCGGAGCCGGAGCATCCTCTTCTGGCGGCCACGTCCGCGCTGCTGGCGGAGGAGCACCTCGTCGAAGCGCTCGACCCGGCCGGAACGGAACCCGCCGGACCCTTGGCCGACGTGTACCTGCTGAAGTCGCGCACCGAGCGGGCACTGGTTCTCGCGCGGGAACTGGAGCGGCGGGGCGCGCCCGTCGTCAACACCGCTGCGGCGACCGCGCTGTGCCAGGACCGTACGGCCATGGCGGAGCTCGCCCTGAGGGCCGGGCTGCCGTTCGCCGCCACCCGCACGGTCGGCCCGCTGTCCGCGTGGGCCTCGGGCGCCTCGTTCTCCTCCCCCGTGGTGGTCAAGAGCCGGTACAGCCGTCGGGGCGACCTGGTGGCCCGGGTGGACGACGCCGTGCGGCTGCGGGAGTTGGCGTGCGAGTGGCCCCAGGAGCCGGTGGTGGTGCAGCAGTTCACGCCCAACAGCGGCTGGGACCACAAGCTGTGGGCGATCGGGGACCAGGTCTTCGCGGCCCTGCGCCGTTCCGAGCTCTCGCCCGGCGGGCGCGGGCCCAACAGGCCGCTGGTCGTGGACGAACTGCCGGCCGGGTGGGCCGGCCTGGTCCGGTCGGTCGGGACGGCGTTCGCGCTGGACGTGTACGGCGTGGACATCATCGACGCGGGCGGCGGCACACCGCTGATCGTGGACGTGAACGCCTTCCCCGGTGTCCGCGGCCAGTCGGGCGCCCCCGAGGCCCTGGCGGCGCTGGCCCTGCGGCGGGCCGCGGGGAGGAAGTAGGCCCCGGTTCGTGTCGTCGACGTCCCGTCGGACCGGCTACGGACTGCATTGTTGTGACGACACTCCTCAGCGGCGCGGCGGGGGTGTCGCGCCGCTGACGGGGCGCGGGATCGGTGAGGATCGGGGCATGGGCTACCTGCCGGTCCTCTTCGCGCTGTTCGCGGCGCTCAGCAACGCGCTCGCCACCGTGCTCCAGCGGCGGGCCGCGCTCACCGTGCCGCAGAGCGGCGGTTTCCGGTTCGGGCTGGTCCTCGACCTGCTGCGGCGGCCGCTGTGGATCGCCGGGATCCTGGCCGTGATCGCGACCGGCGGCGGGCAGGCCGTGGCGCTGGCCACCGGCGCGCTGGCCCTCGTACAGCCCCTGTTCGTACTGGAAGCTGCCGCTCGCGCTGCTGATCGCCTCCCTGGTGGCGCGCGACCGGCTGCCGGGGGCGTCGTGGCTCGCCGTCGCGGGGGTGGTGGCCGGGCTGGGGATCGTGCTGGTGGCCGCCTCGCCCGAGGGCAACCGTACGCACGTACCGCTCGACCGGTGGGTCCCGGCCCTGGCGGCGTGTGCGGCGGCGGTCACCGTACTGGCCGTGGGGGTGCCAGCCCTGGCCCGGGCGGGGGCCGAGGCCGGGTAGCGTGCGGGGAATTCGAGCGGAGGGCGGTCCCATGCGCGCGGTGGTGTTCGAACGGTACGGCGAGCCGGCCGAGGTCCGGGAGGTGGCGGATCCGCGTCCGCCGGCGGGCGGGGTGGTGGTGCGGGTGGAGGCCACCGGTCTGTGCCGCAGCGACTGGCACGGGTGGATGGGGCACGACCCGGACATCGTCCTGCCCCACGTCCCGGGGCACGAACTGGCCGGGGTCGTGGAGGCGGTGGGGGCCGGTGTGGCCAACTGGCGGGCCGGCGACCGGGTCACGGCCCCGTTCGTCTGCGCCTGCGGACGCTGCGCCGAGTGCGCGGCGGGCGACCACCAGGTGTGCGCGCGGCAGACACAGCCCGGGTTCACGCACTGGGGTTCCTTCGCCGAGTACGTGGCCCTCGACCATGCCGACGTGAACCTGGTGGCCGTGCCCGGGGAGCTGTCGTACGCGACCGCGGCGGGGCTCGGCTGCCGGTTCTCGACGGCCTTCCGGGCGGTGGTCGCGCGGGGGCGGGCGGCGGCGGGCGAGTGGGTCGCCGTGCACGGCTGCGGCGGGGTGGGGCTCTCGGCGGTGATGATCGCGGCGGCGGCCGGGGCGCGGGTGGTCGCCGTGGACACGGCGCCCGCGGCGCTGGAGCTGGCGCGGAAGTTCGGCGCCGCGCACTGCGTGGAGGCGGCCGCGGGCGTGGACACGGCGCAGGCCGTACGGGAGTTGACCGGCGGAGGCGCGCACCTCTCGCTCGACGCACTCGGGTCGCCCGCGACGGCCGCGGCGTCGGTGGGCGGGCTGCGCCGGCGGGGACGACACGTACAGGTCGGGCTGCTGCCGGGGGCGGCCGGCCGGGCGGTCCTGCCGATGGAGCGGGTGATCGGCTGGGAGCTGGAGATCCTGGGCAGCCACGGGATGGCGGCCCACGCGTACCCGCAGATGCTGGAGCTGGTCCGGGCCGGAGTACTCCGCCCGGACCTGCTGGTCACCTCGACGATCCCGCTCGACGCGGCCCCGGCGGCGCTCGCCGCGATGGGCACGGCCCCGGGGCGCGGGCTCACGGTCATCCTGCCGCGACCGGGCGCGGCGGGCTGAGCTACGATCGCCCGCGTCGAACACATGAACACGGTGGGGATGGGCTGATGGCGGGCGTGAGATCCAGCGGCGGAGCGTCGGGCGCGGTGACCGTGGTGCTGGTGGGAGGTCTGCTGCTGACCGGCTGTTCCGGCGGCGAGGGCGCCTCGATCCCGCCGGCCGCGCCGACGCCGAGCACCGCCCCGACGGGGCCGGTCTCGCCGTCCCCCTCCCCCTCGGAGCCGGCGGCTCCGGAACCGTCCGGCTCCCCCGCGGGCGCGTCGCCCGCGCACAAGGCCGCGGCCACCGGCGCGCCCCGGCCGACCGGGAAGGCGACGACCGCGCCGCGCGCGTCACAGGTTCCGCAGAACCCCTACCGGGGCCCGAACCCGCCGCCGGCGCCGTCCCACGTCCCGACGATGGCCTGGACGCCGACGCCGTTCGATCCGAACGACCCGTCGATCCCGAAGGTCACCCTGCCGCCGCTGCGCCCCTAGAGCTTTGCGATGTCCTTGTGGATCACTTCGCCCCCGCCGTCGTGGTAACCGGCCAGACGCACCTTGAGCTGATGGCCCTTGGGCGCCTTGATGATCTGGTTGAGCGTCTCCTCCATGCTGCCGCCGTAACACGGAGGCTCGGAGTTGAGGGCGGCCCAACCGTCCCCCACGTCCTTCGGGTCGTTCCACTCCACCCAGACGCAGTCGGGCTCGCCGGAGACGGCCTGCAGCGAGATGATCCTGACCGAGTTCACCGCGCCGTCGACGCGCTCGTAGATCACCGTCGCGGAATTGTGGTGGCGGCCCGTACCGGCCTCCAGGTCGACCGTGCTGATCGCCGTGTCGGCAGCGGCCGGAGCCGCTCCTCCCGCTATCGTCGCGGCCACGAGCGCGACGGTGACAGACAGGGCAGATATGCGCATGTTCCGTCTCCACGAGGCTAGTTGAGGAGATGCCACCCTATCCGGGCGGGCGAACCCGCGCGTCGGCAACATCCGTCAATCGGTGGCCGGAAGCGAACGCCACTGCGCGTAGTGCAACGGCGAACCGGTCGACTGGATCGGAACGCCTCCTAGTCGGTGCCCGCCTGGTCGGTGTCCGCCGGGCCTGCCTCCACCTGGCCGGCGGCGGGCAGGCCCGTCACGTCCTGGACATGGCGCAGGCTCGGTTCCAGAAGGACCGTGTGGAGCCGCTGGAACACCTGACGAGCCGCCACCGCGTTCCAGTCCGCCGGCAGGAGTTCGGTCGGCAGGCCCGGGTCGAGGTACGGGAGGCGGCGCCACTGGGTGAGCAGCGGCACGTAGTGGCGGAACGCCCGCGCGGGGTCCGGCTCCGCACCGGTGCTCAGCAGCTCGTCCGCCACGGTCGCGTACGCGTCGGTGAAGGCCGCGTACTGCTTCTGGATCGCGGGGAAGTCCCACCACGAGCTCACCGTCGCGGGCAGGTCGCTGAAGGCGGCGTACTCGGCGGCGAACAGGTGGACGTAGTCGCTGAGTCCGAGGCGTTCGAGCATGCCGCGCGCGTCGTCGAGCAGCCGCCCGGGCGCCAGCCACACGCCCGGGGCGATGTTGCCGAAGCCGAGCCAGGTCAGCCGGGTGCGCAGCTGGTAGCGGTGCGAGCGCTCGGATTCCGGCACGGAGAAGACCGCCATGGCCCAGCCGTCGGCCAGGTCGGCGGGTTCGAGGCTGGCGAAGATCCGGCGGTCGCCCTCGTCGAAGACGGGGTGGGCGGCCGGGCTGAGTCGGTACCCGGTGGCGCCGCGTCGCTCCGGTTCGAGGACTCCGCGCTTCTTGAGGCGCGAGATCGCCGAGCGGACCGCCGGGCCGTCGACGTCGAGCTCCCCCATCAGCGTGATCAGGTCCGCGATGGAGATCCAGCCGCCGAGGCGGCGCAGGAACGCCCCGTAGACCGTGTTGATCAACGAGCTGGGCCGAAGGGGGCTGTCCGACATGATCGCCTTCCGTTGTACGCGGTCGCGATCATATCGGGGCCCCCTCCGGACTACGCGGGCAGCGGCGAGTCCGCGTACGCGCCCGAGAGCAGGTGCCCGGCCCCCGGGGCCACCGCCGCGAGGTCAAGGGAGCGCAGCATCTGGTGGGCGGTGCAGACGGCCGCGGACACGACGGGCTTGCCCAGGAGCTGTTCGGCCTCCTCGATGGCTCCCAGGGACGGCATCTGCACGCACGCGGAGAGGACCACCGCGTCCGCGTCGGAGTACTCCAGCGCCCTGGCGAGTCCGGGCAGCCGGGCCGGATCGTGGGCGGCGACGTCGAGGTTGTCCGGGATCTCCAGGGCCTGGTGGTCCAGGACCTCGATGCCCTCGTGGCCGATGTAGTCGACCACGGTACGGGTGAGCGGGCGCATGTACGGGGCGAGCAGCACGATCTTCCGGGCGCCGAGGGTGTGCAGTCCGTGGACGAGAGCCCCGGCGCTGGTGACCACGGGCGCCGGGCCGCCGTTCTCCACGGTGCGCAGGTGCAGCCGTTCCTGGGCGGCACGGTGGTAGCCGAGACCCATGCTCATGATGGCGACGAGGCAGGCGTACCCGAGGACGTCGACGCGGGCGTCGGAGAGTTCCACGGCGCAGCGGTCGGAGTCGGCGTCCATGGCCTTGAGCTGTTCCGGCGTCACATGGGTCATGCGCATCCGGCTGGAGTGGAAGGTGAAGTCCTCGTCGGGTACGAGGCTTCGGCGGGCCCGCAGGATCGCGGGGACCTCGGTCTCCATGGTGACGTTGGAGCTCGGCACGATCTGGCCGATGCGGTAGGTACGGGAGGGCACGGCTACTCCTCAGCGGGCGTCGACGACGGGGTTGGTCAGGGTGCCGATCAGCTCGACGGTGGCCTCCACGGTGTCACCGGGGACGAGGAACTCCGGCGGGACCATGCCGGCGCCGACGCCGGACGGGGAGCCCGTCGCGATGACGTCACCGGGCTCCAGGGTCACCCCGGAGCTGATGTCGGCGATGAGGCGGGCGATGGGGAAGAGCATGTGCCGGGTGTTCGACTTCTGCTTGGTGACGCCGTTGACCCGCAGCGACAGGTCGAGAGCCATGGGGTCCGGGATCGCGTCGGCCGTCACGACGACGGGGCCGAAGGGGGCGTAGGAGTCCTGGCCCTTGGAGAAGAACCACTGGCCGGAGCGGCGCTGGTCGCGGGCGCTGATGTCGTTGACGATGCTGAAGCCGAAGACGTGCTCGTACGCCTCCTCCTCGGTCACCCGGAAAGCGGTGCGGCCGATGACGACGGCGAGTTCGCACTCCCAGTCGAGCTGGGTGGTGAGGTCGGCGTTGTGCAGGATGGGCTGCCCGGGGCCGGTGACGGCGGTGGCGGGCTTGGAGAACAGGACGGGGCGCGGGGGGAGGTCCCGGTCGGTGTCCAGGCTGCGGCTGGACTCCTCGACGTGTTCGATGTAGTTGAGGCCCACCCCGATGATCTTGCCGGGGCGGTGCGGGGCGCGCAGGGTGACGTCCTCCAGACGGTGGACGGCCCCGGCCGGGCGGCTCGCGGCGGCCCCGGCGACCAGGCGCCGGGCGGTCTCCAGGACGGCGGGGCCCGCCTGGATGAGGGAGAGCAGGTCGTACGGGAGGGGGATGCCCGCGTGATCGGCCAGGGCGGCGAGGTCGAAGACGAGGCCGTCGGCTTCGGCGCCGAGGCGCCGGGTGGAATCGCCGGTGGTGAAGGTCAGAAGTCGCATGGAGGCTCCTCGGGGGTCAGTCGGTGGCGGGCTGGTGGCCGCCGTGATCGGCGTACGCCTCTTCCCGGTGGAAACCGAGCGAGCGCATGACGGGGAAGTCGTTGAAGGAGAAGAGACAGGCGTCCTCGGACGGATCCAGGTTGTGGTGCTCGTGCCAGGCCCAGGACGGGACGCAGAAGATGTCCCCCTGCTGCCACTCGAAACGCCGTCCCGCGATCACCGAGACCCCGCGTCCCTTGGCCGCCGTGTAGATCACCGAGCCGGTGTGCCGGTGGGCCTTCGTGGCCTGGCCCGGGCGCAGCAGTTGCATGTGGGCGCCCATGGTGGGCATGACGGGGCCGCCGGTGACCGGGTTGGTGTACTCGGCGATGACACCGTCGTACGGGGAGCCCTCGGTCGCCTTGGCCAGGCCCAGCAGGGCCTCGTACGTGGGCTCCCACGGGTAGGCGAGCAGCGGGGAGTACGGCCGGGTCCACCTCTCCGCGCCGTACGGCAGCAGATGGGCCGCGTACGTCAGGACGGAGGAGTTGATGACCTTTCCCGGGGTCTGGTACAGCTCAGGGTGCACTTCGTAGAACCCGGCGTCCAGGGCGTTGACCAGCGGGATGTCGAGTCCGTCCTGCCAGATGACCGGCGCGTCGTCGGAATCGTTGCCGTGTTCGTGCCAGGTGCCGTTCGGGGTGATGGCGAAGTCGCGGGGGCCGACCTTCAGTTTCTGGCCGTCGACGATCGTCCAGGCCCCGGTGCCCTCGTGGACGAAGCGCAGGGCGGCTGCCTGGTGGCGGTGTGCGGTCATGGCCTCGCCGGGGCCCATGATCTGCAGACCGGTGTAGAGGAGTCCGGCGGCGGCGCTGACGTCCCGGCGGCCGGGGTTGACGAGCATGACCACGCGGCGGCCGGCGTCGTCGGCCTTGACGAGCCCGAGGGCCTTGTGGACGAGCGGGCGCAGGTCCGCGTAACGCCACAGCGCAGGCACGGACTTGGGCTGCGGGTACCAGGGCTCGATGTCGTTGGCGACGGTCCACAGGGCGCCCGCGTCGAGGGCGCCGAGCTCTTCGTAGTAGGCCGTGAGTTCGGGGGTGTCGGACACCCGGGCGCGGCCGAGCGCGGTGTCGTCCTGTTCCGTGGTCATGCGTCCTCCTCGGAGGGGGTGGTCGGTGGGGCCGGGGGCACGGTGAACGTCACCGGCGGGCGGGGACGGTTGTCGACTTCGAGACGGAAGACGTCGAAGCGGTTGTAGTGGCCGACGATGTCGTGCATCTGCTTGGGCTGGATGCAGCGGGCGAGGTCGATCTCGCCGTAGACGATGCCCTCGTCGTCGACGAGCGGGTCGGAGACCGGCCGGCCGTCGGGGCCGAAGATGCCCGACAGCGCGCTGCGCGGACGGGTGAACTGTTTGCGCAGTTCTTCGTCGTCCCCGGCGAGGGCGTCGACGATCTCCGGGGAGACGGTGGAGCAGGCGACGACGGAGAAGACCTTGCCCTCGAAGCTGTGGGCGGCGGTCCGGACGGCGATGGCGTCCGCCATGTCGTAGTCGGCGGGAGCCACCGGCAGGGCGATGTAGCAGGAGGCGTGGATCAGTTCACCCTGGGCGAGCAGGGCGAAGCGGGCCAGGGTGTTGGTGTTCTCTCCGCAGGCCAGCACGCCGAGCGGCCCGACGGGGGTGGAGTGGACGCGCAGCGAGCTGCCGTCGCCGCCGGTCCAGGTGAGCTTCTCCGCCCAGGTGGGCACCAGCTTGCGGTGCACGCCCAGGAGTTCGCCGTCCGGGGAGATGGTGAGCAGGGTGTTGTGGAGGACGCCCAGGCTGTACGGGACCCGTTCGTTGACGCCGATGACGAGCGTGACGCCGTACTGCCGGGCGGCGGCGCGCAGGGTGTCGACGTGGGGGCCGGGCACGTCGACCGAGGCCCGCTGGAGCCGTTCGAACCAGGGCGAGCCCTGGACCGGGTTCATCGTCCAGTTCCAGTAGGGGTATCCGGGGACGAACACCTCCGGGAACACGACCAGTTCGGCGCCGTTGCCCGCCGCCTCGGCGATCAGGGCGACGGCCTTGTCGACGGTGGCGGCCGGGTCGAGGAAGACGGGTGCGGCCTGGACGGCCGCCGCCGTGAAGCGGCGCAGGTTGTCCATGAGGAGCTCCCTCTATCGGTGGGCGGGGGCGGGTGCGCGCGGCAGCCAGCGCCGGTGGACGGGCGGGGCGAGCTTCCGCAGGAGTTCGAGCCGGGGCGGTACCCGGTCGGTGCGCGCGGCGGGCGGCCGGCTGCGGCCCGCCGCCCAGGACCGGGCCCAGGGCGCCGCGGGCCCCTGGTAGCCCTGGGCGGCCGCGGCGTGCAGGGTCCACAGGGGATCGTGCAGCTGGGCGCGGCCGACACCGCAGAGGTCGGCCCGGCCGGCCAGGATGATCGAGTTCACGTCGTCGTACGTGGAGATCGCGCCGACGGCGATGGTCGGGACCCCGGTGGCGTTGCGGATCAGGTCGGCGTACGGGGTCTGGTAGCTCCGTCCGTAGCGGGGCCGCTCGTGGGCGACGACCTCACCCGTGGAGACGTCGATGGCGTCGGCTCCCGCCTCGGCCAGGGCGCGGGCGACCGCCACGGCGTCGGCCTCGCTGAGACCGCCCTCGGCCCAGTCGGCGGCGGAGATGCGCACGATCAGTGCCTTGCCGAAGGGCCACACCGCCCGTACGGCGCGCAGCACTTCGAGCGGCAGCCGCAGCCGTCCCGCCAGGTCGCCGCCGTAGGCATCGGTGCGCAGGTTGGTCAGCGGCGACAGGAACCCGGAGAGCAGGTGACCGTGTCCGTACTGGAGTTCCAGGACGTCGAAGCCGGCCCGGTCGGCGCGCCGGGCCGCGGCCGCGAAGTCCCGTACGAGCACGTCCATGTCGGCCCGGTCGGCTTCGCGCGGGACCCGGCTGCGCTCGTCCCAGGCCAGGCTCGAGGCGGCGATCGGCGGTCCGTCGCCGGTGGTCGCGCGGCGGCCGGCGTGGGTGAGCTGGATGCCGAGGCAGGTGTCGGACTGGCCGTGGACGAAGTCGGTGACGCGCCGCCAGGCCGCCTCCTGTTCGTCCGTCCACAGCCCGGGGCAGCCGGGGCCGCTGCGGCCGTCGGCGCTGACGGCGGTCATCCCGGCGAGGACCAGGCCGGAGCCGCCGAGCGCCTGGGTGCTGAGGTGGACGAGGTCGAAGTCGCCCGGGACTCCCTCCCGCGCGGTGTCCAGCGCGGTGGGCGGTACCACGACCCGGTTGCGGAGCAGCAGGCCGCCGAGGCGGTAGGGCCGGAACATGGGCGGGACGTCGGGGGAAGCGGGGTCGCAGGACGCCGAGTTGACGGCCTCGGTGAAGCCGGCGTCACGGTCGCGCAGGTTGTCGTAGGTGACGCGACGGCTGCGGGTCAGGAGGTTGAAGGCGAACTGGTGCGGTTCCTGGCCGGTGTACCGGCCGATGTTCTCGAACCACTCCAGGCTGGCCTGGGCCGCCCGCTGGGTGGACTCCACCACGGGCTTGCGTTCCTCCTCGTACGCGGCGAGCGCCGTGGGCACGTCCGGGTGTTCGTGCAGGCAGGCGGCCAGGGCGAGGGCGTCCTCCATGGCGAGTTTCGTGCCGGAGCCGATGGAGAAGTGGGCGGTGTGGGCGGCGTCCCCGAGGAGGACGACGTTGCCGTGGCGCCAGGTGCGGTTGCGCACCGTGGTGAAGCGCAGCCACTTGGAGTTGTTGGGGATCAGGCGGTGGCCGTCGAGATGGCCGGCGAGGAGCTCTTCGCAGCGCCGGATGCTGTCCACGTCGCTCGTGCCGGGCGGATGGTCCTGCCCGGCGAACTCCGCGAAGCCCGCGCGCCGCCAGGTGTCCTCGGCCATCTCCACGATGAAGGTGGAGCGGGTGCCGTCGTACGGGTAGGCGTGCACCTGGAGCGTGCCGAAGTCCTGCTCGTCGACGATGAAGGTGAAGGCCTCGAAGACCTTGTCGGTGCCGAGCCACATGTAGCGGCCGGCACGTTCGTCGAGGTCGGGGCCGAAGGTGTCGGCGTAGGCGGCGCGGGTGGCCGACCGCACTCCGTCGCAGGCCACCACCAGGTCGTACTCGGCGGCCAGTTCGGCGGCCGGCGGGGCCTGGGTTCGGTAGCGCACGTCCACCGCGAGGGCGGCGCACCGCGCCTGGAGGATCCGCAGCAGGTGCCGCCGGCCGAGGGCGGCGAAGCCGTGGCCGCCGGAGGTGAGGGTGCGGTCCCGGTAGCGGATGTCGATGTCGGTCCAGCGGGCGAACTCCGCGGACATGGCCTCGTAGGTCTCGCGATCGGCCTGCGCGATGCCGTCGAGGGTCTCGTCGGAGAAGACGACCCCGAAGCCGAAGGTGTCGTCGGGGGCGTTGCGCTCCCAGACGGTGATCTCCCAGTGCGGGGAGAGCTGCTTGGCCAGGGCCGCGAAGTACAGCCCGCCGGGTCCTCCTCCTATGACTGCCACGCGCACGGCGTGCCTCCCAGTGGTTCCGAAGCGATGAGGAGTTCGGCCCGCTGCGGGCCCGCGGCGGTGAGCGCGGCCCGTACGTCGTCGGGCCAGGGGGTCGTCCCGGTCGCACGGGCGGCGGAGTGGGCGACGACCATGGTTCCGGTGGCCGCCTCCACCCCCTGCTCCCCGTGGACCGTGAACGCGTAGTGGAGTGAGCTGCCGCCGACCTTGGTGACCCTCAGCTCGGTCCGGACCGCGTCCCCGAACCAGAGCCGGGCACGGTAGTCGGCCTCGAAGTGGACGCGCGGCGTGCTGCCGAACAGGTGGGCCAGGCCGAGGCGGTGCAGCAGGACGGCCTCGGCCGCCTCGACCCAGCGCACGACGGTGGAGTGGTGGTAGTGGCCGGCGGCGTCGGTGTCGGTCCATTCGACGCGGCGCTCGACGACCACGCTGGGCAGGCTCGGCACGGGGACCTCCGGGGTGGGGAGCTCGGCGGCGGGTGCCGCCGACGCGGGGAGTTCCGGCAGGCGGACCTCCGGGGCGGGCGGCTCGGGGGCGGGCGGCTCGGGACCGTCGGCCGTGGACCGGGCCCGGCTGCGCAGTTCGGCACGCTGGAGCTTGCCGGTGCCGGTGCGCGGGAGTTCGGTCACGAACTCCACCGCCCGCGGGTACTTGTACGGGGCGATGGTCCGCTTGACGTGGCTCTGGAGCTCGCGGACCGTGGCCTCGCCCGCCGGGACGCCGGAGCGCAGGACGACGTACGCCTTGACGAGCATGCCGCGCCGCTCGTCCGGCGCACCGACGACACCGCACTCCTCGACGTACGGGTGCGCGGCGAGCGCCTTCTCGACCTCGGGGCCCGCGATGTTGTAGCCGGAGGAGACGATCATGTCGTCGCTGCGGGCGACGTACCAGAAGTAGCCCTCCGCGTCGCGGACATAGGTGTCGCCGGTGATGTTCCAGCCGTTGCGTACGTACGAGGACTGGCGCGGGTCCGCGAGGTAGCGGCAGCCGGTGGGGCCCGTGACGGCGAGGAGACCGGGCTGTCCGTCGGGGACGGGATCGCCGTTCTCGTCGACGACGGCGGCCCGGTAGCCGGGGACCGGGCGGCCGGTGGAGCCGGGCCGGATGTCCTCGTCCGCCGCCGAGATGAAGACGTGCAGCATTTCGGTGGCGCCGATGCCGTCGATGATGCGCAGCCCGGTGGCCTGGTGGAACTCGTGCCACACCGGCGCGGGCAGCGGCTCGCCGGCCGACACGCAGCGGCGCAGCCCGGCCAGCCGGTCCGCCGCCCCGGCCGCCATGATCGCGCGGTAGGCCGTGGGCGCGGTGAAGAGCACGGTCACTCCGTGGGCCGCGACGAGGTCCGCCAGCTCCTGCGGCGCCGCCTGCTCGATGAGCAGGGTCGAGGCCCCGACGTACAGGGGGAAGACCACGAGTCCGCCGAGCCCGAAGGTGAAGGCGAGCGGCGGCGTGCCTGTGAAGACGTCGTCCGGGCGCGGCTTGAGGATGTGCCGGGAGAACGTCTCGGCATTGGCGAGGACGTCGCGGTGGAAGTGCAGGGTGGCTTTGGGGCGGCCGGTCGTGCCGGAGGTGAAGGCGATCAGCGCCACGTCGTCGGCGGCCGTGGCGACGGTGGTGAAGCGGCCGTCCTTGGCCGCGCACAGCTCGGTCAGGTCTTCGGGGCCGGAGCCTCCGTAGGCGAGGACCGGCAGGCCGGCGAGGCCGACCACGTCGAGTTCACCGGTGTAGCGGTGGTCGCAGAGGGCGACCGAGGGCCGGCTGATCTCGTGGAGCTCGGCGAGTTCGGCGGCCCGCAGCAGCGGCATGGTGGTGACGGCGACGCCGCCGGCCTTCAGTACGCCGAACCACGCGGCCACGAGCCAGGGGTTGTTGGGGCCGCGCAGCAGGACGCGGTTGCCGGGGACCAGACCGAACTGCTCGGTGAGCACCTGGGCGACCTGGTTGGCCCGGCGCTGTAGCTCGCCGTAGGTCCAGCGTTCGGTCGGGGTGAGCAGGGCGGGACGGTCCGGGCCCCGGCTCTCGACGACGTCGTCGAGCAGCCGTTGAGCGCAGTTGAGCCGGTCCGGATGGGTCAGCTCGGGCAGGTCGAAGTGGAATTCGGGCCAGAGGGAGAAAGGCGGCAGCCGGTCACGACAGAAGGAATCGGCATGCGCGGAAGGGGAGAGCTCCATGGGGCGGCACCTCAATCAGGGAGCAGCGGGGGAGACGGGAGCAAGGTATGTCGAATATTTCACGTCCGTCAAGATTGCTCGATAAAAAGGGAGCCCGGCAGCCACTTGCGCCCCTCCCCCCAGGCTCCGCGGACCGGCTCAGGGCGCCGGTATGCGTACGCGGGTCGACTTCCCGAACTCATCGACGACGACGGAGAGTTCACCTCCCAGACCGGCGGCCATCAACTGGACGATCAGCAGTCCGCGACCGCCCTCGGCGTCCAGGTCGAGGCCGGAGTCCGGGTCGACGCCGGAGTGCGGGTCGACGCCGGAGTGCGGGTCGACGCCGGAGTGCAGGTCCCGGCCGGAGTCCAGGTCGAGCTCGGTCCGGGGGGCGGGGAGTCGCGGGAGGGCCGGGCCCTGGTCGGCGACCTCCAGTCGGAGCCACGCCCCGTCGCAGGCGACCCCCACCCGCATCCGGCCGGCGCCCACGTGCCGGACGACGTTGCCGACGAGTTCGCTCACGGCCAGCAGCAGGACGTCCGCCTCCTCGACGGGGATCCCCCAGCCTTCGAGCACGGCCCGCACCCGGGCCCTGACCTGCGGGACGGTCGCCGGGACGGGGTCGGTGATCCAGTGGGTGACGTTCCGGACAGCACTGCCGGCGGTGGTGAGCATGACGTGCTCCCAGAGGGGGAAGGCGGCGCACTCGCTGAGCAGCTCGTGTAACTGAGCCCGAAGTCAGATCGCTCCTGGGCTTGTGGTCAGCGGAAACGCGTCGCTAGAGTCGTGATTACACGTGTAACACGCTAACCCTCTCCGGTGACCCGCGCAAGCATTTCGGACAATCCTCGCGAAGCCCCTGCCTGTGTCCGCTCACCGAGCCCAGCCGGCCGCCCCGGCCGGCGCCGATCTGGAAGGGCCGCAATGACCCAATCCCCCCCGGCCGCATTCGACATCGCCGACATGACCTGGCCGCCCCCTCCGTACCTGTCCCCCGTGCCGCCCGTGACCGGCGCGGACGGCGTACGCCGCTTCGAGGGAGTCACGTACGCGACCAAGCCCGGCTACCGCCCCCGGCTGCTCGACGTCCAGGTGCCCGCCGGCGAAGGGCCGTTCCCCGCCGTCGTCTGGATCCACGGCGGCGGCTGGCTGGAGGGCGACCGCCGCTACCCGCCGCCGACCGTGCCCGCCGCCCTGCTGCACGGCTCGGTCCTCGCGGCCGGGCTCGCACTGGTCTCCCTCGACTACCGGCACAGCCTCGAAGCCCCCTTCCCGGCGCAGCTGCACGACGTGAAGGCCGCGATCCGCTACGTCCGCGAGTTCGCCGGCGTCCTCGGCATCGACCCCGACCGGATAGGCGTCTGGGGCGAATCGGCGGGCGGCCACCTGGCCGCGCTCGCCGGTCTGGTCGGCCCCGGCACACCGGGCGGCGCGGCCCTGGAGGGCACGGAAGGGGTCGGCTCCGGGGAGACCGGGGTACTGGCCGTCGTCGACTGGTACGGCTGCTCCGACCTCGTCGCCCTGGCCGACCACCCCATGCCGCTGATGCCGTCGGGTGCCGAGTTCCCCGATCCGTACGAGGCCCTGCTCGGCGGAACCGACGCCGAGCGCCCGGCGCTGGCGCGGGCCGCGAGCCCGGTGACGTACGCCGCGGGCCCGCACCTGCCGCCGTTCCTGCTCATCCACGGGACGGCGGACGGCCTGGTCCCGTACAGCCAGAGCGAAGTCCTCGCGGCGGCGCTGGAGGGCGTCGGGGGCGAGGTCACCCTGGAGCCCGTCGACGGCGCGGACCACATCTTCCTCGGGTCCCCGGACATCCCCGGGATCGTCGCCCGGAGCGTGGCCTTCCTGGCCCGGCACCTCGGTTCCACCCCCTAGCTCCCGTTCCGCCGTGGGGGCGCGGCCCGGCCGCGTCCCCGCGTCTTCCCGGATCACGTACGGCCGCGGGCCCCGCCCGCGGCGCGAGAGGCAGTCATGTCCAGAAAACCGGCCCCCGCCCACTCCACCAGACCCGAAGGCCGCCGCCGCGGCGGCCCCGGCGTCTTCGTCCTGGGCCTCCTTCTCCTGGGGGCCGCCGCGCTGGCGGCCCTCGTGGTCCGCTCGGACGTCGCCGATCCCCCCTTCCAGAGCCTGGACGACCGGTGGCTGGCGTGGATGGGCGGTCCGCACGAAGGGCTGTACGCGGCCCTCGCCGCGGCCTTGAACTGGTTCGGCGGCCCCTTCGGTGTCGTCGTCCCGCTCGCCCTGCTGCTCCTGCTGCTCCTGCGCAGGCGCTGGGTCTCGGCCGGCTTCCTGCTGCTGGTCTACCTGGGCGGCAACATGGTCATCGTTCAGGGGCTCAAGCACCTGGTGGACCGGCCGCGCCCGGCCGGTCCACTGGTCCGCGTCGACCACGGCTCCTTCCCCTCCGGGCACGCCGCCTCGGCTGCGCTCCTCGTCGTCCTCGTCGGGGCGCTGCTGGTTCCGGCCGCCCGGCGGCGGCTGTGGTGGCCGGCGGGCGCGGCCTTCACGCTCGCCATGATGTGGAGCCGTACCTGGCTGCACGCGCACTGGCTCACAGACACCGTGGCAGGCGCCGCCGCGGGCGCGGGGGCCGGGCTGGTGGCGTGGTGGCTGCTGCGGCCCGCGCTCGCGCGGGAACGCGAACGTGTCCTCGGCCGCCGGGGGGCAGCCGCGGACACTCCGGGCTCCGTGCCCGCATCCGAAGCCTCTCTTGTGGGGTCATGAGCGGCTGATGCGGGCCGGACGTCCCGGCTCGGGGGCCGGGGGACGCTTCCCCCGGCCCTTCAGGAGGTTTCGCGGTGGACGAGGACGGCTTCCACGTCCGGCATCGGCGGCGCCGTGCCGGTCTCGATCAGCTCGTGCACGGCGTCCGCGATCCCCGCGGCCGACGGCAGGTCGAGGCGCACCGTGGTGAGCGCGGGCCGCTGGAGCGCGGAGAGGACGAGGTCGTCGCAGCCGACGAGGGCGACGTCGTCCGGTACGGAGATGCCCTCGGCCTGGAGCGCGTGCAGGAGCAGAGCGGCGTACTCGTCGTTGTAGGCGAAGACGGAGTCCAGGTTCAGGCCGCGCCACTGCCGGGCGAGGGCGGTCGCGGATTCGCGGGTGTAGGCCAGCTCAACCGGGGTGACGGTGGCCATGTGACGGGCGGCGACCGACTCGGCGCCCGCAAGGCGCGGCCGGGCGAGCGTGCCGAGGCCGCGCTCCCGGGGCATGACGACGCCGATCCGGCTGCGGCCGCGGTCGATGAGGTGCTCGGCCGCGGTGGCACCGATGTGGGCGTGGTCGAAGCCGATGGTGTGCACGCCCTCGACGGGGCGGGACGCGAAGGCGAGCAAGCCGCGCACTCCGGCCCGGCGCAGCAGTTCGGCCGCCTGGGCGGTGAAGCGGTCGCCGTCCATGGCGACGACGGCCGCCGGGCGCAGTTCGGCCCAGGCCCGGGCGGCGTCGAGGGGGTCGGTGAAGCGGCCCGCGTGGAGCACCGCCGTGTAGCCGTGTCGGTCGAGCTCACTGTGCAGGTCGTCGACCCAGTCGCTGACGAGGCGGCCGATCGCGGAGATCGCGGTGGGCATCAGGACGAGGTTGCTGCGGCCGGCCCGCAGGGACCGGGCGGCGGCGTGCGGCACGTAGCCGAGCTGCCTGGCCGCGTCGAGCACGCGGTGGCGGGTGCTGTCGCTGACGCGGTGGCCCGGGGTGTCGTTGAGGACGAAGGAGACGGTCGCGCGCGAAACCCCCGCGAGCCGGGCCACGTCCGCGCTGGTGATCGACGCGGGGACGGGTGTGTCTTTGGCCATGACGTCCCTCGACGCTCCTTCTGCTGGACTTGCACCTCCTTTCAGGTTACACGAGTTAGATCAAGGGAGCGGGGGTGCGATCAGGCGTGCGGGGGCCCGGTCCGCTCCGTCGGCCCGGTGGGTTCGGCCGGTTCGGCCGGCTCGTGCAGGAGCCGGGAGGATCCGGCGAGATCACCGAGGGCGGTGATCACGGAGTCGAAGCGCATCGTGGTGCGCGCCGGCGTGTCGTACGGCTGCCAGAGCGGCAGGTCCGGATGGTTCGGGTCGCCGGTGCGGACGAATGCGATCCAGGCCCGGTGCATGGCGTACGCGAGGCCGTCCCGGACGGCGGGGGTGAGCCCGGCCAGGAAGGGCGCCTGCGACCACTGGTCGAAGTTGTCGAAGACGAAGGGGAGTTCGAGGCAGTGCGCGGCGCCGAGCCGGCCCTCGTACGCGGGCGTGGGCAGGTCGAACTGGTAGGCCCACACGGGCCTGCCCAGCGCGGCCCTGGCCTCGGCCAGGCGCACGGCGGGCACCCGGAAGAGCTCGTCCGTGATCAGGTCCATGAGCACATCGGCCGGGCGGGCGCCCGGGCGGGCACGCTCGTACGCCGCGTACACCTCGAGAGCGGGTTCGGCGCCGAAGGTCTCGGCGATCCGGGCGGTCACCTGCTCGCGGGTGGCGTCGGCGTACCCCTCGTCGAGTGCGAAGCCGAAGTTCGCCTCCTCCCGGGTCCAGCCGAGCATGACGTCGATGTCGGTCGCCGGCCCGTGCAGCAGGGCCTCCGCCGGGTGGCGGCGCAGGGTGGTGCCGTCGACCACGGGCAGGAAGGGCGTCGGCCAGTACCCCCACCGCATCGTCAGCGCGAACAGTCCGGCGCCCGCTCCGATCAGCTCGGGCCACGGCAGGGCGCGCAGTTCCGCCGCATCCTTGGCGCCCGCGAGCTCCAGGTAGGCGGCCGTGCGCTCCAGGTACGCGTCCGGGCCGGGGAGGTCCAGGCCGAAGGGCGGGCTCTGCAGGATCACCCGCTTGATGAGGCCCTGGGCCTGCGGATGCCCGGCGAGGGCGGCGGTGGACACCGCGCCGCCCGACTGGCCGGCGACCGTGACGGAGTCCGGGTCGCCGCCCAGGGCGGCGATGTTCTCGTTCACCCAGCGCAGGGCGGCGAGCTGATCGGAGAGCCAGGGATTGCCGCTCCCCGCGTCCTCTGCGCTCCCTCCGCCTTCTCCGCTCTCTCCGCCCTCCTCGTCGTCGGGGCCGAGATACAGGTAACCCAGCGGCCCGATTCGGTAGTTGACGCTCACGACGACGAGGTCGCCGTCGCGCGCGAAGGTCTCGCCGGAGTACCCGGGAAGCGAGCCCGAGCCGGACACGAAGCCACCGCCGTGGATCCAGACGAGCACCGGGCGGCGGGCGTTGTCGGCGGCAGGTGTCCAGACGTTGAGGGTCAGGCAGTCCTCGCCGAAGGGGGGCGACCCGTGCCCCCCGAGCACCGGGTCGCCGCCTTCCCGGTACATCTGCGGCGCGCTCGGGCCGTCGGCGGTGGCGTCGCGCGTTCCGCTCCATCCCGGATGCGGCCGGGCTGCCCTCCAGCGCAGGTCACCGACCGGCGGTGCGGCGTACGGCACGGCCCGGAGGACGGTGAGACCACCTTCGATCGCACCGCGGAGCCGCCCTGCGGGCAGGTCCACCACCGTCGTGTCCTCGCCTGGGGAGTGAGCCATGAGCTGGTCCTTCCTGCTGGCGCGCGGGGTGCGCACCGACACCGACGACACTATTGCGTAAAATTCTCAACCGTCAATATTCCGCGATATCGGGGGTCACATCCACAGGCTGTCCGAGGCCATCCGCTCCGCCTCCGTCCGCAGGAGCGGCGCGAAGACCCGCCACAGCACCAGGCAGGTTCCGGCGCCGACCAGAGCCCCGGCGAAGGTGTCACTGAGCCACTGGGCGTGGAGCCAGGTCCTGCTTCCCATCATGGCAAGGACGTACGTCGCCGCGACGGGCCACCACCAGCGGCGGGCCCGCGGCGGGAACACCACCAGCGCCACCACGATCACCAGGGTCACGGCACTGAACACCTGGCCGGAGGGGTACGAGCCGTCGTTCACCAGGACCGACGGGTGCGGTGGACGCGGGCGGTCCGCCAGCGCCTTGAGGGGCAGGAGCACGAGGACGTTGGCAGCGACGGTCGCGGCGAGGACGAAGAGCGCGGAGCGCCAACGGCCGTAGACGCAGAGGATGCCGATCAGCGTGAGCGGGATGACCAGCCCGAGCGGGCCGCCGAGCCGGTCGAGGACGAGGGTGAACCCTCCGCCCCCGTCGAGGGCTGAGCCGTCCACCGAGGCGGCCCACTGGTCGTCGAGTCCCTGGAAGAAGGGCCGTTCGACCACGCGGAGCAGGAGCGCGACGAGGAGCGGTACGAGCAGGAGGGCGATCCCGCAGCCGAGCGCGTAGCGCGGCGGAGCGGCCGGCAGGTGATGGGGCGGCGGCGGTACGCGGGAGGACAAGGGCGCCATGGTGAGCCTTTCAGGTACCCCGGGCCCCTCTCCGGGGACGGAGAGCGGGCACGGGAGGGGACGGGGAGCGGTGAGTGGTGAGCGGTGAGCACGTCCGGCCGGCCCCGACGAAGGGAGCAGCCCGGAGGCCGGTGCCCGAGCGCCGCGGTGGCTCGATGCGGTACCGCGGCATGACGTGCGATGCACCCCTGACGCGGGGCCTACGCGGCGTCGACCTCTCGGCGGCAGCCGGAGGGGCCGGCGCGCCGACAAGGCGACGCCGAACTCCGGACGGGGACCCCCGGGGTAGCCGCAACGACGCGGTCGGCAAGCGCCACCGGCCGACGTTCGGCGTCAACCGGGCACCCGGAGGACGCCACTTCGGCGATGGCCGGGAGAACGGCTTTGCCGAGACACGCCGGGGCGCGTCCTGCCGCCCGAGGGCGCGGGACCACCCCAGCAGGTGGCCGGAATGCGCCCCCGGCAGGAGTCTGGGCTGCGGTACGCCAAGAGCGCACACCGGCGGTAGCCGGAGCGACGCGGTGGCGCGCGCCACCGGGCCTACGGCAACCGGCAACCGGCAACCGACGAGGACGCCTCCCCGGCGGTGGCCAGGGAAGGGACTCCGCGCACTTGCGCCGAGCGCGTCCTGCCAGGCAAGAGCGGAGCCCGCCCGGGGGCACCCCAGCGGGTGGCCGGGCTCAGCCCCCGGCGGCAGCCGGAGCGAGGCGGCGCCCCGCCCGACAGGACCAGCGGTCCGGCGGTAGCCGGGACAGAGTGCCGCACCGACGGACGGGGAGTGCGATGCGCCGAAGAGGCGGGGCACCGACGGTGGCCGGAGCGAGGCCGTGGCGGCACCACCGGTGCGGCGGTAGCCGGATGGAGTGCCGCGCGGGCGGGACGGGGATGCGGTGCACCGAGACGCACGCACCGACGGTGACCGGAGCGACGAGGTGGCGGCACCACCGGTCCGGCGGTAGCCGGGAAGGTGGCCGCGAGGAGCGGGACGGGGAGTGCGGTGCACAGAGAGGCGCGGTAGCGGCGCCACCGGCCCGGCGGTAGCCGGACGGAGTGCCGCGCGGAGCGGGACGGGCCGCGCGACGGGGTCGTCGCGTTGCGGCACGGAGTATGGCCGACGCGTGACCGCTGCCACAAGGGCGATGGTTACACGTCATGGCATGCCGGTCTCCCGACGGTCACGATCTGCACAACGAGCGTGCACAACCTCTGGCGGCGGCTGGAAATGGGTGCTACACAGTGTCCAGCGCCGGTGGTAACACGTGTAAATGGCGGCGGCCGGACCGCGCCCGTCCGCCGCATCTCCCGGCGCCCTCGCCGCCCCCGCCGCCCCGCCGCCCGCACGCGGCGCCCCGCCGCTCCGCTCACCTCCCCCGCTCCGTTCCCGAGGAGTCGTCATGGCCCTGCCCGACGTCGTCGATCCCGTACCCGCGGCCCCCGAACCTCCCCGCCAGCGCGGGCTGCTGCCCCTGCTGCTGTTCGCCAACGCCGCCATGCTGGCGGTCTACATGGGTGTGGGCTCGGTCCTGCTTCCGCTGCAGATCGCCGCGATCGACCCCGACAACAAAGTCGCGCTCCTGGGCCTGATCGGCGGCATCAGCTCGATCTTCGCGACCGCCTTCAACCCGATCGCCGGCGCCCTCTCCGACCGCAGCGGACGCCGCAGCCCCTGGATCCTGGGCGGGGCCCTCGCCGCGCTCGCCGCCCTGGCCTTCCTCGGCAGCGTGAGTACCGCGCTCCTCGTCGGCATCGGCTGGTGCCTGGTCCAGGCGACCATGAACGTCTACCAGGCGGCGGTCACCGCGATCGTGCCCGACCGCATCCCCGCCGCTCGCCGCGGCACCGCGTCCGCGCTGGTCGGACTGGGTCTGCCGATCGGCGGCACGGTCGGCGTCCTCGTCGCCTCCCAGACCGCGGACCACTTGCGCACCGGCTACCTCGTCTTCGGCGCCATCGTCGCCGGAGCGGCGCTGGTCCTCACCACCTTCTGCCGGGACCTGCCGCGCCCCGAGTCCGTCCCGGCCGCGGCCGCCGGGGCCGCCCGGCCCAAGGGCGCCGGGATCGCCGCCTTCCTGTCGGCCCTCGGCAACCACGACTTCCGCTGGGCCTTCATCGGCCGCGCCCTGATGGTCCTCGGCTATTTCTCCGTCGTCGGCTACCAGCTGTACATCCTCGACGACCACATCGCGCTGCCCGCCGGGCTGACCCCGCCCGCCGCGATGGCCGTCCTCACGCCGGTGTCGATGGTCGCGATGGCCGTCTCCACGGTGCTCGGCGGCCTGCTGTCCGACCGGCTGAACCGCCGCAAGGTGTTCGTCGGCGTCTCGGCAGCCCTCGCCGGACTCGTCATGGTGGTGCCCGTGGTGAGCCCGACGTGGACCGGCATGCTCGTCTTCAGCGCGCTCAACGGCCTGGCCTTCGGCTGCTTCATGGCCGTCGACACCGCGCTCGTCACCCTGGTCCTCCCCCGGGCCGAGGACGCCGCCCGCGACATGGGCGTCCTGAACATCGCGAACGCCGGCCCGCAGGTCGTCGCCCCCTTCGTCGCCTCGGCGATCGTCACCGGGCTGGGCGGCTACACCCCGCTCTTCCTGGCCGGCGGGGCCCTGTCCCTGATCGGCGCGCTCGCCATCCTCCCGATCCGCAGCGTGCGCTGACACCGGACTCCGGCGGGCGCGCGCCGAGGGTCCCGCGCCCGCCGGTCACCACCCCCTCCCACCCTCCCCTCCCTGTCCTCCGAAGGAGCACCCCTGTGAGACGCAAGCGAGTTCTGCCGCTGGCCGCCCTGATGCTGTGCACGCCGGCCCTGGCCGGCACGGCACCCGCGGCTGCCTCGCCACAGACCCCGCCCCCGGCCGCCGGCCCGCTGCGGATCCTGCTCACCAACGACGACGGCTACAACGCGCCCGGCATCCGGAAGGCGTTCGAGCGGCTGACCGCTGCCGGACACGACGTCACGATCGTCGCCCCGCTCACCAATCAGAGCGGTACCGGTACGAAGATGATGAGCGCCCCCACCCTCACGGTGAAGCACCCCGAGCCCAAGGTGTGGGCCGTGGACGGCACGCCGGGCGACTCCGTCGCCTTCGGGCTGGCCGAGGTCTTCGCGGACGGGGCCCCCGACCTGGTGGTCTCCGGCACCAACTTCGGCCCGAACGTCGCCGGACTCGCCACCCACTCGGGTACGGTCGGCGGCGCCGTCACCGCGCTGGAGTCCGGCGTCCCCGCCATCGCGCTGAGCACCGGCGGTGTCACCGCGCCCGACCCGGTCACCACCGTCAACGCCATGGGCCCGACGCTCGACTTCGCCGTCAAGCTGATCGACCGGCTGCGGGCGCGGGCCCGGTCCGGCCCCCTGCTGCCCAAGGGCGTCGGCCTCAACGTCAACCACCCCGTGGTCGGCGCGGACGGCACGGGCACGGCCGCCGGTGTGGCCGCGACCTTCCAGGATCCGCAGAACTTCCTCCAGCCGGACTTCACCGACTCCGGCGACGGCACCTGGAAGGTGACCGTGAAGGTCGCACTGCGCCCCGCGGCCAAGGGCGGCGACATCGAGGCCGTGAGCGCGGACCGGATCGCCGTCAGCCCGATGAACGCCGACTGGAACACCGGCCCGGCCGACCACGCCCTGGCGTCCGCGCTGATCGCGGGGCTCCGCCCGTAGTCCGTAGGCACTGTCCCACCCGTAGGACGGCCGGGAGCGCGGCGGGCGGTGCGCCCGCCCCGCTCCCGGTCTTCGGTCACACCCCAGGAGGACGGATGAAGTGGCCCGGCAAGCGGCTGACCTCGGCAAGACCCCTGCTCGGCACGGCCCTCGCACTGGCGGCCCTGCTCACCTCGGCACTGCCGGCGGCGGCGCTGCCCGGCGGCGCGGCCGGGTCCGGCGCGTCCGACGGATCGGCGCGCCCGGTGGTCGCCCTCGCGCAGGGCGCCCTGCGGGGGCACACGCGGGACGGGGCGCAGGAGTTCCTCGGCGTCCCGTACGCCGCTCCCCCGGTCGGGGACGCAAGGCTGCGCCCGCCGCGGCCGGCGCCCCGGTGGACCGGGGTGCGGGAGGCTGACCGGCAAGCTCCCGCGTGCCTGCAGTTCTCGCCCTACGGGCTGCGTGATCCGCGGGCCGTCGACGAGGACTGCCTGTACCTGGACGTCTACCGGCCCCGGACCGCCCGTCCCGGTGCCCGGCTCCCCGTGGTCTTCTGGATCCACGGGGGCGCGTACAGCCAGGGCACCGGAACCCAGTTCGGCGGGCGCACCATGGCCGATCTCACCCAGACCGTCGTCGTGAGCATCAACTACCGCCTGGGGCAGCTCGGTTATCTGAACCTGCCCGAGCCGGCCGAGGGCAGCGCCCAGCGCTCGGGGTCCTTCGGGCTGATGGACCAGATCGCGGCCCTGCGGTGGACCAGGGAGAACATCGCCGCGTTCGGCGGGAATCCGGACAGTGTCACGGTCTCCGGCCAGTCCGCGGGCAGCGGTTCGGTCTGTGCGCTGCTGGCGGCCCCCTCGGCGGCGGGCCTGTTCCACCGGGCCGTGCTGCAGAGCGGACCGTGCACCTTGCTGCGTACGCCCGACAGCGCGCGGGCCGAGGCGCAGGCGCGGGCCTTCGCCGCGCAGGCGGGGTGCGCCGGCCCGGCCGGGGTCGCCGCATGTCTGCGCGGTGCCTCGGGTGCGGCCCTGGTGGACGCGGCCCGCACGCTGCCCACCCCGGGTCCGGCCTCCGGCGACGGCCTGCTGCCGGTCGATCCGGAGCAGGCGATCCGCAGCGGGGCGTGGAACAAGGTGCCGGTCCTGATCGGGAGCACCCGCTCCGAGGCCCGGTTCTTCGTCGCCCTCAGCCGGCCCGGCCTGACGCAGGAGCAGTACACGGCGCAGATCCTGGCGGCATACGGGGACGCGGGGGCCGAGGTCCTCGCCCGATATCCGGTCGCGGACCACGGCTCGCCCTACCTGGCTCTGTCGGCCCTGATGACCGACTCGTCCTTCGCCTGCCACACCGCGTGGACGGCGGAGCTCTTCGCCACCCAAGTGCCGACGTATGCCTACGAGTTCGATGACCCGCAGTCCCCGACGCTGGCCGGGGCGCAGGTGCCGGGCCTGGACGAGTCGAACGCGCACAGCGCGGAGCTGGCCTACCTCCACGACTTCACCATGGGCGACCGTCCGCTGACCCCGGTCCAGGTCGCGCTGGCGACCCGGATGAAGCGCTACTGGGGTGCTTTCGCACGCTTCGGCGCTCCCGCCGTGCCGGGTCAGACGCGGTGGCCGGCGGTCGTCCCCGGCTCCGGCGCCGCACCGTTCCTCACCCTCAACCCCTCGTCCGTCAAGGAGAGTTCTTCGTTCGCGGCGGACCACCAGTGCGCGTTCTGGCGGACCCGGCCGCCCCTGCCGTTCTAGGCCCTAGGCAGGCCGTCGGCGGCTCCGGAGCCGGACCGTGAAGACCGCAGCCAGCGCCACAAGGACTGCCGACACCGTCAGGAGCCACACCGGTATGCCGTCGCCCACCGTGAGCAGCTCGTCGTGGTAGACGGTCCGGCGGTACGGGGTGTCCTTGGCGGTGGCGCGCAGTTCGTGGTCGCCGTCGATGCGGCCCGGCTCCGGGAACTCCTGATCGATCTCGGTGAGGAACACCGGTTTGCCGCCGGTGAGTTCGGCGAGCGGAGCGCCCTTCGCGGTCACGGTGCCCGCGAAGGTCACCTTCGGTGCGGAGCCGCCGATCGAGGAGCCGGGTTCCATGCGGTGGTCGGCGAGCACGTACAGGCCGAGGGACTGCGGTGTCTTCGCCGTCCGGGAGAGCCGCATCGGGTAGACCAGCCGGTCGCTGTCGAAGCGGATCTTCAGCGGGTCCAGGGTGCCCTGCAGCTTCTTGCCCTGCTGCCGCGGGGCGAGGCGGACGGCGACGTACTCCCATTTCTGGTCGACGTAGGGCTTCAGTTCGGTGGCGAGGCCGTCCGGCAGCTTGAAGCCGTTGCTCTCCAGCCAGTTCCGCAGTGCGTCCGGGTCGGTCGCGGTCAGGCGCGCGACGTCGAAGTCGCCGAGCTGCTCTCGGCCCACCACGCCGACCGGGGGCGCCCCGGCGCCGGGCGCCGGTGCACCGACCGAGCTGTCCCCCGTCCCGGAGGAGAAGGGCCAGTCGTTGTCGCGCGGCCAGAAGTAGTGACGGGTCTTCTCCTGCGGCTCGGTCATCCGGGAGAGCTCGCCGAACACGGCCCCGTCCGCGAGCTCCACCGTGGCCCGCCCCGGCACCGGCATGATCCAGGCCGCGCGGGGCGCGTCCCCGCGGACTACGAACCGCATCACGATCTGTTCCGTGCGGCCGTCCCAGCGCACGACCGAGGTCTCCTTCTCGACCCCGATCCGCGCGTAGCCCTCGGGGATCATCGCCCCGCAACCGCACGCCCAAGCGGGGTTGACCAGCGAGCCCAACTGGGTCGCGAGCAGGGCGAACAGCAGGACCAGAATTCTTCGTTTCATCCACACGGGGTCTCAGACGACGGCCCGCGTGATCCGGTTCCGGCCGCCGGTCAGCGGCCCGGGCCGGTGCGTACGGCGTTGCGCCAGACCGTCACGTCCAGCGTCATGTACTTGCTGGGGGAGCCCTCGGGCGAGAAGCCCTGCACCGTCACGAGGCCCATGTGTCCGGTGCCCGTGGTGACGCAGATCTGCCGCCCCTTGGCGAGCTTGGTCAGATAGATGTTCTTGGCGAACCGCGTCTCGGCGCGGCAGACGGCGAGGGATCCCTCCTGCCCGGGATCGAGCAGGACCATGTTCCCCTCCGAGGTCTCCGCGTCGAGGTATCCGCCGGTGTCGTAGGAGAGTTCGTACCCGCCGTCCTCGCCCTCCTGGGGCCGGACGTCCTCGTCCCCGAGGGTCAGGTGGTAGCCGGCGGTGAGGTTGATGCCCTTGTGGTCGGTGGGCGTCGGATCGGCCTTGGCGCTCGCCTTCGCGCTCGGCTTCGCCGTGCCCGACTGGCCTCCGCCGCCCGTTTCCGTCCCCGTCTGCGACCCCTCCCCCTTGTCCTGTGAGGAGCCGCTGCCCTGCGTCTGCTGCCCGTTGTCCTTGAGCAGGACGTACGCCGTACCGACGCCGGCGACGGCGAAGACCACCGCGGCCGCGAGCGCGATGAACAGGCCCCGCTTGCCGGAGTTCTTCGGGGGCTGGGCACCCGGGGGCATGGGGTATCCGGGGTAGCCCTGTGGCTGCTGGTGCGTCGGGAACTGGGTCGGGGCGTAAGCGGGGGCGTGGGCCCGCGGGGGCGTGGGCGTGGGGTACTGCTGGGGGTAGTACTGCTGCGGCGGCTGCTGCTGGGGCGGCGGCCCGTAGCCCGGAGGCGGGGTCGCCGGAGCCGCCGGCGCGGCGGCAGGAGCCGCGGGCGAAGTGGCCGGAGCCGCCGGGGTGGTGGGCGAGTACGCCGCCACGGCCGGGGCGGCCGAGGGCGGCGGCGGGGTCTGGACCGGCGCGGGCGCGGCCGCGCGCACCGTGATGTCGGCGGCCACCGGAGCCGGCAGCCAGTCCTCGGGGCGACGCAGGACCGTCTCCGCGTTCGCGGCCTGGCAGAGCGCGATGATCTCGGAGAGGGAAGGCCTGGCCTCGGGGTCCTTGGCGAGGCAACGGGTCACCAGCTCGGTCAGCCGCTCCGGGACCCCGCCGAGGTCGGGTTCCTCGTGGACGATCCGGTAGAGCACCCCGTGCGAGGTCCCCTCGCCGAAGGCCGGGGTTCCCGTGGCCGCGTACGCCGCGACCTGGCCGAGCGCGAAGATGTCGGTGGCCGGGGTCACCTTGCGTCCGGCGGCCTGCTCGGGAGCCATGAAGGAGGGGGTGCCGATGGTCACTCCGCTGCCGGTGAGCGAGGTGGCGTCGGCGGCGTAGGCGATGCCGAAGTCGATGACGCGGGGCCCGTCCGCGGCGAGCAGCACGTTGGACGGCTTGAGGTCGCGGTGCACGATGCCCGCGCCGTGGATGACGTGCAGGGCCTCGGCCATGCCGGCGATCAGCAGCAGTACCGCCTCGACGGGCAGTGCCCCGTGCGCAACGACCGCGTCGGCGAGCGAGGGGCCGGGCACGTAGGCGGTGGCCAGCCAGGGCTGCGCGCCGTCGGTGTCGGCGTCGATGACGGGTGCGGTGAACAGGCCCTGCACCCGCTGGGCGGACTGCACTTCCTGGGCGAACCGGCGGCGGAATTCGGCGTCCTCACCGAATTCGGGGCGGATCACCTTGATCGCCACGGGCCGGCCGCCGGGGGTGTAGGACAGGTACACCTTGCCCATGCCGCCGGCACCCAGCTTGGCGGCCAGCCGGTACCCGGCGATGGTGGTCGGGTCGTCTCCCGCGAGCGGTTGGAAGACCTGAGGGGTCGTGTCCCGGCCCGGCTGCTGACCACTCATCAACTCATGTCTCCCACGCAGAACTCTCCTGTCGACCGGCACCCTACCGGGCGTCCGGACCGGGTCTCACACTGGTCGTCGCACGCAGTCCCGCAGCAGGGCGGGAGTGACGTCCTGCAGGACCGCGCGAAGGTCCACAGCGGCGACGCCGGGACCGGCAGCAGCGAGGGGACCCCCAGGAGTCCGCGGCCGGCCGCCTCCGCCGAGGCCGCGCCGTCCGGGGAGCCCCTCCACCGCCGCGCAGGCGCCCGGTTCGACTCCGGGCCGACCGGCGGCGGCCGGGTGGGGGGTCCGGGTGCGGCTCGGTCCGCCCGGTGTCGTCGACGGACACCGTGAAGGCGAAGGGGACATGGGCCGGCGAGCCGCCGAACACGGAGTCCACGACCACCCGCGGCGAGGCGCTGACCAGGGCGAAGGGAATCACCCTCCGCCTCCAGGGCGGGCCGCAGCGGCGCGCCCGCCTCTAACCGGCGGAAGAAGCCGTCCCTGAGGGCGCCCGCGATCCCGGCCGGGTCTCCCCCGCCCACGGTCCGTACGAGGTGCGCGGCGGTGTCCTCCACCGCGCGGCCGGCGGCACCTTCAGTGTGAGCAACTCGGCGGTAGCAACTCCCTTGGAGCGGCGGGCCTGCGACCGCTGAAACGGATTTTCACCGGGACGCCGTCTCCAGCCAGGGCCGGCGCCCCGGTCCGGTCGGGTGTGTACCCGTGACGCCCGTGACCACCGAATAGAGGCTTGTCTCGGCGGTGATGAAGAGCCGGTTGCGCTTGGCGCCGCCCCAGGAGATGTTGGCAACCGCCTCGGGGACGTTGAGCCGCCCGATCAGGGTGCCGTCGGGGTCGTAGCAGTGCACCCCGTCGTTCATCGCGGCGGCCCAGAGCCTCCCGCCGTCGTCGAAGCGGAGGTTGTCGAAGCGAGCCTGCTCACGGGCCGCCGCTTCGGCGAAGACCTCGCCCTCCGACAGCGTGCCGTCATCGCGTACATCGAAGACCCGGATGAACCCTGCCCTGGTGTCGGAGACGAACAGGCGCAACTCGTCGTTCGAGAAGACCAGCCCGTTCGGCGCGGCGAAGCTGTCGGCGACCAGCCGCACTTCACCAGTGGCGGGATCGATGCGGTAGACGTTGTTGGCGCCGATCTCGCTCTGCGCGCGATAGCCCTCGTAGTCGCTGGTGATGCCGAAGTCCGGGTCGGAGAACCAGATCGAGCCGTCGGACTTCACCGCCGCATCGTTCGGGCTGTTCAGGCGCTTGCCCTTCCATCGGTCCGCCAACACGGTGATGGTGCCGTCGTGTTCGGTCCGTGTCACGCGGCGGTTGCCCTGCTCGCAGGTGATCAGTCGGCCCTGCCGGTCGAGGGTGTTGCCGTTGGTGTGCCCGGCGGAGCGCCGGAAGACGCTGACAGCGCCCGTCTCTTCCTCCCAGCGCAGCATCCGGTCGTTGGGGATGTCGCTCCAGATCACCTGCCGCCAGGCGGGCAGGTAGATCGGCCCCTCGGCCCAGCGGCAGCCGGTGTACAGGACCTCCAGCGCGTCATCACCGTTCATGCACCGTCCGGTACGGAACCGGTCGTCGAGCATCTCGTACAGCGTGGGGCGCTCGCTGATCATGGGACTTCCCCTCCTACAGACACTCTTTACCGAACCTGATCTGGCCTATAGCGAAGATTGCAGGATGATCTGCGGTCCACACAAGAAGAATCCGAATGGAGAGTTGTTGATCACATCGCCGAGCAGACGGGATCCCGTCGGATCCCACCGCCTACCCTGCGGGAATGATGAAGCCGATAGAGCTCGTGATATTCGACTGCGACGGTGTCCTGGTCGACAGTGAACGTCTCGCTGTACGCCTCCAGGTCGCGCTCGGGGCGGAGTTGGGCTGGCCGCTCACCGCGGACGAAGTGGTCGAGCGCTTCATCGGGCGTTCCAAGGAGTCGATCGTCGAGCAGCTCACCGAGCGGCTCGGCGCGGAGACGGCGGGGCTCTGGTGGAAGCAGCTCATCGACCGGCACAGGGATGCGGTGGACCTAGGACTGGACCCGGTGGACGGGCTGCCCGAGGCGCTCGCCGCACTCACCCTGCCGACCTGCGTCGCCTCCAGCGGTTCGCACGAGAAGATGCGGCACACACTGGGACGTACCGGGTTGTACGACAACTTCGAGGGCCGTATCTACAGCGCGAGCGAAGTGTCCCGGGGAAAGCCCGCCCCGGACCTCTTCCTGTACGCCGCCCGGCAGATGGGAGTCGACCCGGCGGCGTGCGCGGTGGTCGAGGACAGCGGGCCCGGCGTCCGGGCAGCCAGAGCGGCGGGGATGCGCGCCTTCGGCTACTCCGGTGGCCCGACGCCCGCCGAGCGACTCGAAGGCCCCGGCACGATCGTCTTCGACGACATGCGCAAGCTGCCGGAGCTGCTCGCCGGGCAGTGACGCCGGGCCGGAGCCGGGCATCACCACGCCGCGAAACAGCACACCTAGCCGGCGGCGGCCTCGGCGATCGCACCCGGGAGCCAGTCGGCGACCCGGCCGAAGCCGAAACCCAGGGCGGCGGCCCGGCTGTTGTCCATGGCGTAGGCCCGGTCGAAGGAGAACGGTGAGGCGGCGGCGCCCTCCCCGACGACCCGGTACCGCGGTCGCCGCCCGAGCCGCGCGCCGACCGCCTCGCAGAGCGCGGTCACGTCCAGCGCGCCGTGGGAGGCCGCGTTGAGGGGGCCCGTGAAGCGCTGCCCCGCTGCCCAGTGCAGGAGTTCCGCGATCTCCTCGTGGTGGATGAACGAGGTGGCGTACGGGGCTTCGTGGACGTCGACCGGGGCCCCGGCGGCAATGCGCTCGGCGTAGTGCGCCAGCCGCCCGGTGAAGTCCTCCTGGCCGCCGCCGAGTACGTGCGCGGTGCGCACGGAGACGAACGGGAAGGCCGGCTCGCGCAGGAAGACCGCCTCGGCCCGCCGCTTCCCCTCGGCGTAGGCGTGCGCGGGGCCGAGCCCTCGCACCTGCGGCGCGGGCGGTATGCGCACCGGGTCGAGGGCGGCCTCGGTGACGGGCACCGGGCCGCCGGCCGGGGGGCCGGGGAGGGTGGCCGGGTCGTACACCTCCATGGTCGAGGTCATCACGTAGCGTCCGGTACGGCCCGCGAAGACGCGCCGGGCGACGGCGGCCTGGAGCGGCGTGTAGCAGACCTGGTCGACGACGACGTCGAAGTCGCGCGAGCCCAGGACGGCCCGCAGCCCGTCCTCGTCGTCGCGGTCGGCGACGAGGCGGCCCACGCCCGTGGGCGCAGCGCTGGAGCCTCGGTTGAGGACCGTGACCTCGTGGCCCGCGTCGCGCACCCGGGTGACCAGGGTCTTTCCGAAATACCGGCTCCCGCCGATGACAAGAATCTTCCGCATGCGTCCGACTCTGCCGCTGTATCGTCCCCAGCGGAACTGACGGTCGACTGAACACGTATGAAGGAAAACTGATGATCGACGTGCAGCGGCTGCGCATCCTGCGGGCCGTGGCGGAGCACGGCAGCTTCAACAAGGCGGCCCGGGCCCTGCTCCTGACACCGTCGGCCGTCTCCCAGCACATCGCCTCGCTCGAGCGCACGCTCGGGCAGCGGGTGGCGGTGCGCAGCACCCGCGGGGTCACGCTGACCGAGCCGGGACGGCTGCTCGTGGAGGCGGCGGAGACGATATCCGCCGAACTGGACCAGGTCCGCCACGAGATCGACCGGCTCACCGCGCCGCGGCCGCGCCTCACCGTGGCCACCTTCACCAGCGGGGGTCGCCGTCTGCTGCCCGAGGCGCTGTCCCGGTTCGTGGCCGTGCACCCGGAGGTGGAGCTGACGGTGCTGGAGAGCGAGCCCGAGGCCGCCGTGCCGATGGTGAGGGCCGGCGCCGCCGACCTCGCTCTGGCCTACCACTTCGACGGGCCGCCGCCCGTGCGGCCGGGCGAACGCCCCGCGCTCGACTGGGTACCGCTGATGGAGGACCCGCTGTGGCTGGTCCTGCCGCGCGGTCACCGCCTCGCGGACCGGATCTCGATCGGCCTGGCCGAGCTCGCCGCCGAGCGCTGGGTGCTCGGCTGCCTCAAGACGGAGGCGTTCCTGCGCCGTTACGCGGAACTCGCCGGATTCGACCTGCGCGTGGGGGCCTCCACCACCGACTACTTCTTCGCACAGACGCTCGTGGCCGCGGGCGTCGGCGTATCCCTCGTCCCGCAGGTGTCCCGCGCCCCTTCCCCCGGGTCGGCCGCGATCCGGGTCGAACCGCCGCGCCCCGCCCGGCACATCGGGTTCGTCACCCCGCGCCGGCGCCGCCCCCACCCGTACGCCGACACCCTGACCGGGGCCCTGACCACTGCCGCCGCCTCCGCGCGGGACGGAGTCCGCCCGTGAACCACCTCCTGTGCGGGCTCGCGGCCAATCCGGCGCTGCCCTCCGCGCTCCTCGACCAGCTGCTGGCGCGGGCGCTGGCCGAGGGCCCGGAGGCGGCCGACGGACCGCTTGACCTCGACGCCGAGGAGCTCGTCCGCGCCCTGGTCCAACGTCCCGATCTCGGACGCGCGCGGGCGCGGACGCTCGCCGCGCGGGAGGAGAGCACCGCGGTCCAACTGGCCTACGACGGGCAACTCGACGCCGACGACGTCGACCCCGCGGCGTGGCCCGTCGCCGCCGTCGCGCTGCTCGACGCGGGCGCCCACCGGCCCGAGTGGGCCCGCCTCCTCGCCGCCCACCCCGATCCCCGTGTCCGGTGGCGGCTGGCCTCCTGTCCCGGGCTGCCGCCGGACGTCACGGAGACCCTCGCCGCCGACCCGGACACGGGTGTGGTGGCGGAACTCGCCCTGTGGACCACGGCGGAGGTCGCCGACCGCCTCGCCCGCCATCCGCACGCGGAGGTCCGCTACGCCGCCGCCCTCAACCAAGCCGTGACACCCGCCGCGCTGGCCGCCCTGATCACCGGCGAGGGCCTCGACCCGGCCGTCTCCTGCCTGGTCTGCGACGGCGAGGACGTCCCGTTCACCCACCACCCCTGGGACCCCGACCCGGAGCCGGAGCGTCAGCTGCGGCCGGACGCCTCCTGCGAGGGTGGGCACGGCTCCACCGTCGCGGAGACCCGGGCGCGGGCGGCGCGCAACCCGGCGACACCGGCCGCCGCCGCGGCCTGCCTCGCCGCTCATCCGCAGATGTCCGTGCGGTGGGACCTGGCAGAACGGTCCGACCTGCCGCAGGAGGTCTACGCACGGCTCGCGGAGGATCCCGAACCCCGTGTCCGGGCGACGGCCGCCGGGAACCCCGCGATCGGCGTGGACCTCGTCCGCTCCCTCGCCGCCTCCGACGAGAAGGAGGTCCGCCGGGCCCTCGCCCACCACCCGGGCCTTCCGCTCGACGTGCTGGCCCACCTGGCCCACACCACCCGGCCCGGACCGGCAGTGCTGCCCCGGATCGCCGCGGCCACCCCCGGCGAGCTGGCCGGACTGGCCGCCTCGCCCCATGCGGTGGTACGGAAGCTCGTGGCCCGACGCCACGACCTGCCGGCGGAGTTGCGCGACGCGCTGGCCGCCGATCCGGACGCGTCGGTGGTCGCGTCCGTCGCCCCGCACCCTGGGCTCTCGGAGGAGCAGCTGCGCTCCATGGTGGCGGCCCACGGAGACCGCGTCGCCGCCCCGGTGGCCGCCAACCCGGACGCGCCGAGCGCCCTGCTGGTGGAACTCGCCCGCCAGGAGCCGCCCGTACCCAGAGCCCTGCGGGCGGTAGCCGCCCATCCACACGCGACGGCCGAGGCGCTGCGGCCCTGCCTGGCCGACGCGAAGGCGGGACCGATCGCCGCCGCCCACCCGGCGCTGCCGCCCGCGCTCCTCGTGGCACTGCTGGACGGCGGCGACGAGCGGCTCGCCGAGGCCGCGGCCGGCAACCCGTCGCTCCCGGTCGCCACGATGCGGGAGCTGACGGCCCGCTGCGCCCGCTGGACGGAGCCGGGCGTCACCAGGCCCGTCTCGTAGGCGAGGACCACGGCCTGGGCCCGGTCGCGCAGCGACAGCTTCGCGAAGATCCGGGCCCCGTGGGTCTTCACCGTTGCCTCGCTGAGCGTCAGCTCCCGGGCCAGTTCGGCGTTGCTGCGGCCATGGCCCATCAGCGTCAGCACCTCGCGCTCACGCGGGGTCAGCGCTGCGAGTTCCCGGTGGACGGCGGCCGTGGCGACGCGGTCCGGCTCGGCGGCCGCGGGGGCGCAGCGCTTCGACAAGCTTCGCCGTCTACCTGACGATGGTCTCCGTCCCGGCCGTCGTGGGCTGCGTGCTGGGCACCCTGCTCGGCAACGCGCTGTCCGGGCCGATCCTGAAGGTCGCGTTCACCGGCATCGAGACCGGCCGGGCGTCGCTCGGCGAGATCGGCCCGTGGGTGTCCGTGGTGTGTCTGCTGGGCATGCCCGCCCTCGTCCTGCTGGCCGCGCCGGCCCCCGCCCTGCGGGCGCACCGGCTGCCCGCGGCCCGGGCGATCAGCGCTGGCGGCGCGCCTCGGACCGGGCGCGGGCGGCGCGCCCAGCGCGTGCTCGCCCTCACCCGGCTGCCGCGCCCGGTCAGCCTGGGCCTGGGCCAGCCCTTCGCCCGCCCCGCACGCACGCTGCTGACCATGGCGGCCATCGTCCTCGGTGTCACCACGGTGACCCTGGCGACCGGGCTGACCACCACGATGGTGGCGTTCGGCGACGTCGGCCGCGGGGACGGGGGCGCCAGGATCCAGGTGGAGGCCGGGGGCCCGGGCAACGACCGGACCCCGCCGCTGCTCGGCGACCCGCAGATCGAGGAGCGGCTGCGGTCGCTCCCGGGCGCGACGCGGGTGCGGGCCCGCGCGTTCTGCCAGGCGAACCTGGTCGGGCAGAGCCAGCCCGTCTCCGCCGACTTCTACCGCGGGGACGATGCCGTGTATGCCGACACGATCGTCAAGGGCCGCGCACCGGCCGCGGCGGGCGAGGTCGTGGCCGGCCCGTCATTCCTGAAGGAGCGTGGGCTGAAGGTCGGCGACCGGGTCGCTCTGGAGCTGAACGGAAACAAGGTCTCCGCGACCGTGGTGGGTGAGCTCATCGAGGGCAACGCACGGGCCCTGGGGGCCACCTGGCAGACCCTCGCCCGACTGGCACCGGAGGTCCGCGCCGGCGAGTACTCGGTACGACTCGCTCCCGGCGCCGACGCGCGGGCCTACACGGAGGCGGTCGAAGCCCTCGACCCGGGCCTGCGCGCGTCGGTGTCGGACTCGGGGAACGCCGGCACCACCACCGTCGTCACGTTCTCCACGGTGTTCACGGTGCCTCTGACCCTCGTCGCCTCGCTCGGGGTCTTCAACACCGTCCTGCTGAACACCCGAGAGCGCCGCCGGGACCTGGGCATGCTCAAGTCGATCGGGATGACGCCGCGGCAGGTGGTGGTGATGACGGTCACCTCGGTCGCCGGGCTGGGGTTGGCCGGCGGGCTGCTCGGCATCCCGCTCGGGATCGTGGCGCACCGGCTGGTCGTCGACCACGTCGGGGTGGTGGCCTTCCCCGAGTCGATGAAGGACGTGTGGCACGCTCCGCAGCTGGCCGCGATGCTGCTGGCGGGGGTGGCGATCGCCGTCCTGGGTGCGCTGGTTCCGGCCCGGTCGGCGGCCCGCATGACCATCGCCTCGGTGCTGCACACGGAGTAGCGCGCGGCCGGATCCGCCGAGGCCGCCGGGTCGCCGAGCGCGCCGGACCCACGCCGAAGCCAGTGGGCCGGCCGGACTTCCGGGACCGACGAACTCGCGCATGCCCGGGCCTCCGGAGGCGCCCAGCCCGGCGAGCCTGCCGGACCGCGCCGTCGTCGAGCCCGCCGTCGAGCCCGCCGCTCCGGCAGAGCCGGCCGGACCTCCGGGACCCGCCGAGCCCGCCGTGCCTCCGAGGCCGGCGGGCTCGGGCATGCCCGTCAGTCGTCCTCGGCGCCGCCGGTCTCCTCACCGGCCTCCCCGGCCGTCAGGGCCCGCAGCCGCCGGCCGGCTGCGGCCGCCGCCTTCCTGGCCTCCGCGGCCGCCCGGACGGCCTCCCGGTGACGCTCCTCTGCCTCGGCCACCGCCGCGTACCCGAGCTCCCGGGCCGCCTGGGCACGGTCCACCTCGGCCTCCGCGGCGGCCGCCTGTTCGACCGCCCGCTGCCGCGCCTCCTCGGCCTGGCGCAGATCGTCCTCGCGCGCGGTGGCGGCCCACTCCGCCTCCTGAGCGGCCGCGCGGGCAGCCTCCACCCGGCGGTCGGGCTGCCGCTCGGCGGCCCGGGGCCGGGCGGTCGGCTCGGGCGGTACGGGCGGTACGGGCGATGCAGGCAGTACGGGCGGCACGGCGTCCGCGTCGACGCCGGGGAACTCCGTCGGCAGGGCCGGCGCCTTCGCCAGCCGGCCCGAGGCCCAGGCCTCGGCCGCTGCCGGATCGGCCAGGGCGGCGTACAGGATCTGCTCGACCTCCCGCAGCACCGTCTCCGAGACCGGGTTCCCCGCCTCGTCGGCCAGCCGCAGCGCCTCACGGGCCAGCGCCCCGATCACCACGTGCTGCTGGTGGGACAGATCGCGCAACTGCTCCCCGTCCAGGGACCGGTGCGCCGCCCGCAGCGCCTGCCCGAGCTGGCGGAACTGCTCGACCTCCGCCGGCTTCGCCCGGACCAGCGTGTTCGACGTCCACGCCGCGATGGTGGGCCGCCGCAGCCCCGCGATCCGCTTCGCCGCCGCCGGGTCCCCGGCCCGCTTCGCGTCGGCCGCCGCCTCGTCCCGCGCCGCCGTGAACCGCGCCGGGGGCAGCGCGTACAGGGCGTCGATGACCTCGTCCACATCCACGACGCCCACTCTCCGTCATCGTCGCCCGTGGACGGGGGACCGTGTGGGCCCAGCGCGCCGCCGGTCGGCCCACACGGTCCCCCGGCTGCGGGACGAAGATCGCCGGAACGGGCCAGTGGCGCGGCCCGCGCGGGTGAATGACCATCCCTGCCCGTTCCCACCTGGGGCGGAACCCGTTGGAGGAGCCATGCGCACTCCTATGGACGCCCCGATACACGCAGCGGTGGCCGCCCCGGTTCCGGCCGTGGCCGCCGCCTCCCGCGAGACCTTCACCCAGCCGGCGGTGGAGGCCGGCCCCGACCCCCTCCCCCGCATACGGGCCACACTCCGTGACGGTGCCCTCGCCGTCAGCCTGGCCGGGGAGTTCGACCACTACACCTGCGCCCCCTTGTACGGCCTCCTCGACGAAGGCGCCGCCCGCGGGGCCCGCCGGCTCGTCCTCGACGCGGCCCGGGTCACCTTCTGCGACTCGGCGCTGCTCCACGTGCTGGACCGATGGGCCCTGACCGGCGGCCGGGTGGAGCTGGCGACCACCTCCCGCGCGCTGCGCCTGCTGCTGACCGTGGCGGCCCGGGTCCATCCCCCTCCTCGGGTCCCGCCCGGGGAATAGCCGCCCGGTCGACGCGGTGTCCGCCGGCGTCGCGGCCGTCATGCAGTTCCACGACCCGGTCGGCCGGTCCGACACGGCCGGGTCGTGGGTGGCGACCGGCCCCGGCCGGGTCCGTCCGGCGCACCACGTGGTGCGCGTCGACCGTCGGCCCCGCCGCCGAGGACCTCCGGGTGCGCCGCCGCGACGACGCCGATCGGACGGGGACGGGGACAGGCGCCTGAGGGACAGCCGCCGGGCCGGATTCCGTCACTTCCCCGGGTCGGGGGTCGTTAGGGCCTGGGGGTCGACTCGGGGGCGAAGGGATGACGGTATGCGGCAATTTCCTCTGGAAATGCACCAAGTGGCACCCGGTCGAGTGGTCGAGTGGCGGTTGCGGTCCACGGCGGCGGCGGAGCCCGACGGCCCGGGTGATACGGCGGGCAGGAAGGCGTCCTTCAACCAGGACAAGCACTTCACCGTCGCCGAGGAGAGCCGGGCCGCCGACGACCCCGTCGCGTCGTGGATCGCGGTCACCTTCGAAGTGGCCGGGCGGTTGGACGAACCGGCCCTGGCGCAGGCCCTGCTGGCCTTCGTGCAGCGGCACGAGGTACTGAGGTGCGCGTTCCGGCGGCTGGCCGGGGAACTGGCCTGCGAGCCCTTCGACCCCGCCGAACTCGCCCTCGAAGCCGAGCACGTGGGCAGCTTCGAGACCTCCGAGCTGCTGCGGGGGTTCCTCGTCGAGCGGTTCACACGGAGCATCGACACGCTGTCCTGGCCGCTGTTCACCATGGGCGCGGTCCTGCGCGAGGACTCCGCGACGGTCTATCTCGCCTTCGACCACATCGTGTGCGACGGCATGTCGATGCCGATCGTCGTCCACGAGGTGCTGACCGCGTACGAGGCCCTGTGCCGCGACGAGGCCAGCGGGCTACCGCCGGTCGCCCCCAGCTACCTCGACTTCGCCGACGAGCAGCGGCGCCGCTACCTGTCCATCGACGCCCGCGACGAACGCCTGGACTACTGGAAGGAGTTCATCGCACGCGGCGGCGAGTTCTTCCCCCGTTTCCCGCTCGACCTCGGGGTGGAGCCGGGCCGGATGTACCCCATCGTCAACGAGGCCTCCCTGCTGCTGGACGCGGGCGAGGCGGAGGTGTTCGAGAAGACCTGCCTGACGGTCGGCGGCAAGCCGTTCATGGGGGTACTCGCCTCCGTCGCCGTGTGCCTGCGCGAGGCGGGCGGCCCCGGTGTCTACCGGGGTTTCATGCCGGTCAGCGAGCGCGGCCGGGAGGGCTGGGCGGACTCGGTGGGCTGGTTCGTCAACACCATGCCCATCGAGTTCGACGCCTCCCCAGGCCGGGACTTCGCCCAGGTCATGGCCGCGGTCCGGGCCGGATTCTCCGAAATGATCGGCCATGTCGACGTGCCGTTCGTCCGGGCGTGGGAGCTGCTGGCGCCCGAGGAGTTCGCCGCCCGCTCGTGGCCGTACCCGGTGAACTTCTTCTCGTACATCGACATGCGCAAGTGCCAGGGCGCCGAACGCCACGAGGAATGGCGGCCCGCCACCCACGTGTGGTCGGCGCGGGCCAACGGGGCCTGCTCGTGGTTCCAGCGGGACGCCGACGGACTGCACATGAACTCCCTGTACGTGGACACCGCCGCGGCCCGCCGCACCATGGGCGACTTCCAGGAGGCCCTGCGCCTGACGGTCCAGGAGATCGCCCGCTCGGGCGGATTCCGCCGGCCCGTCGCGCTGACCGCGCCGCGCCGGCCCGTGGGAACGCCGCTCGACGTCGCCGCGTTCGCCCGGCGCGGCTGACCTGGGACCGGGCCCGGCCGGCCGCTACCGGAGCTCGTTACGGCAGGTACAGGGTGTACAGGAGCCTGTTCGGCTCGACCGGCGGGGTGCCCTGGAGCACGCCGGACGTGGCGTTCGCGACAAGGCCCTGGCTGACCTGCGCGGGAGTGTCCCCCGGCCGGAAGGCGAGGTGGAGGGCGGCGGCTCCGGCCGTGTGGGCGGTGGCCGCCGAGGTGCCGCTGAGGGTGGCCGTGGCGGTGTCGCCGTCCTTCCAGGCCGAGGGGACGGCGACGCCGGGCGCGAACAGGGCCACGCAGTTGCCGTAGTGGGAGGACGAGGCCCGGCGGTCGAGGCGGTCGCTCGCGCCGACCGCGAGCGTCTCGGCCACCCGGGCGGGCGAGGTGGCACAGGATCCGTCGGGCCGACCGGAGCTGCCCGCCGCCACGGCGTAGGTGATCCCGGAGCGGATGGAGTTCCGGACGGCGTTGTCGAGCGCGGTGTTGGCGGCTCCGCCCAGGCTCATGTTCACGACGGCGGGGCGGACCGCGTGCGCGGTCACCCAGTCGATGCCGGCGATGACTCCCGACGCGGTGGCGGATCCCTGGCAGTCGAGGACGCGCACGGCCACCAGCCGGGCTTCCTTGGCCGACGCCGTAGGTCCGGTCCGCGACGATCCCGCCGACGTACGTGCCGTGTCCGTTGCAGTCCTCGCCGCCCCGGCCGTCGCCCACGGTGTCGGTGCCGACGGTGGCCCGGCCGCCGAACTCCGTGTGGGTGGTGCGCAGTCCGGTGTCGATCACGAACACGTGCACGTCGGGGGCGGTGGTGCGGTAGGTGTAGGTGGTGGAGAGCGGGAGCCGGCGCTGGTCGACGCGGTCCAGTCCCCACGGGGCGCCCGGCTGGCCGGCGTCCGGAGCCGCGGGGACGGCCCGCGCTGTGGCGTCCAGGGCCACCATGGTGTCCTGCTGGACCCGGGCCACGCGCGGGTCGGTGGCGAGCCGGGCGGCCTGCGCGCGGTTCATCCGCGCGGAGAATCCGTGGAGCGCGGACCGGTAGACGTGGCCGAGCCGCGCGCCGCCGCCCGCCGCCCCGGCCAGGAGTTCGGTGACGGCCCGGTCACCGGCGGCGGGTTCCTTCAGCGTCACGATCCAGCCGTCCGGGACCGCCGTCTCGGCGGGTCCCGCGAGCTGTAAGCCGGCGGTGGGAGCGGCGTCGGCGGACGCGGCGGCTGCGGCGGCGGCTGCGGCGGTTGCGGCGGTTGCGGCGGTTGCGGCGGTTGCGGCGGTTGCGGCGGTTGCGGCGGGAACCAACGGCAGGAGGGCGGCGGCGAGCAGGGCGGCGGACGGCAGCAGCCTCGGGAGGCGTCTGGTGGGGGTCATCTCCGGTGCACCTGGACCTTTCGTCGACCGGGTGTGGGGCGTCAGATTCCCCGTTCCCGTGCGAGGGCACAAGAGTGCGCTCCCGGCCTGTGCCGGTCGGTCAGAGCCGGGCCGCGCGGCGGCGGAGCAGGGCGCGTTCCCGCGCGTTGCGGGTGAGGGAGGCCGCCCGCTCGAACTCCGCGCGGGCCTCCGCCGGCCGGCCGAGCCGCTCCAGCAGGTCTCCCCGTACGCTCGGCAGCAGGTGGTAGGCGCGCAGGGCCGGTTCCCGCGCCAGCGCGTCGACGAGGGGCAGCGCCACCTCCGGTCCCTGGGCCATCGACACCGCCACCGCCCGGTTGAGTTCCACCACCGGGGACGGGACGAGCGTGACGAGCCTTCCGTACAGGGCGGCGATCGTGCGCCAGTCGGTGTCCTCGTAGCGAACGGCCGCCGCGTGGCAGCCCGCGATCGCGGCCTGTACGGAATACGGGCCGCTGCCGGCGTGGCGCATGGCCTCGATGCCCCGGTGGATGAGCATGCGGTTCCACCGGGCCCGGTTCTGGTCGGCGAGCAGGACCGGATCCCCGTCGGGGCCGGTTCGGGTGGCCATCCGGGACGCCTGGAACTCGAGCAGCGCGGCCAGCCCGTGCACCTCGGGCTCCTTGGGCATCAGGGCCGCCAGTACGCGGGCCAGCCGCAGGGCGTCCTCGCACAGGGCGGGGCGGACGAGGTCCTCGCCGGCGGTGGCCGAGTAGCCCTCGTTGAAGACCAGGTAGATGACCTCCAGGACCGAGGCGAGCCGCGCCTCGCGGTCGGCGCCGTACGGGACTTCGAACGGTACGCCGGCCGTGGCCAGGGTCCGCTTCGCCCGGACGATGCGCTGGGCGACGGCGGCCTCGGAGGCGAGGAAGGCGCGGGCGATCTCCTGGGTCGTCAGCCCGCCCATCAGGCGCAGGGTGAGCGCGATCCGGGCCTCGGTCGCCAGGACCGGATGGCAGGAGGTGAAGATCAGGCGCAGCAGGTCGTCGTCGATGTCGTCCGGGTCGGCCGGGTCGGCGGGGGGTGGTGCGTCCTCCAGGGTCCGGCCTACCTCGGCGAGTTTGCGCGCGTACGTCTCCTTGCGGCGCACGAGGTCGACCGCGCGGTGCTTGGCGGTGGCCATGAGCCAGGCGCCCGGCCGGTCCGGGACACCGGACTGCGGCCACTGTTCGAGCGCGGCGACGAGGGCGTCCTGCGCGAGTTCCTCGGCGATGCCGACGTCCCGCACGATCCGGGCGACACCCGCGATGATGCGCGCGGACTCGATCCGGAACACCGCTTCGACCGCCTGGGCCGCACTCACTGCCGTCACGGCCACCCATCAGAGCAGCCGTGACGTGGCAGGGCAAACGCGGCGCGGATCACATCTCCTGGATCTCCCGGACCTCGGCGCTGACGTTCCACTCCGCCGGGTGGATCTCCAGGAACCGCTTCGTCCACTCGATGGCCTCGGCCTTGTCCTTGCACTGGGTCAGGGAGTAACCGCCGACGACCTCCTTGGTCTCCGTGAACGGGCCGTCGGTGTAGCTGATCTTCCCGCCGGACCAGCTGAGCCGGGTCCCCTCGGAGGTGGGGAGGAGTCCGGCGGTGTCCAGCATGACCCCGGCCTTGGTGATCTCCTCCAGCAGGGCGCCCATCCGCTGCTCGAACTCGGGCGGGAAGTTCTCGGGGGGCAGGTTCTGCTCGTCGATGCGGATCATCGTCAGGAAGCGCGGCATGGTGACTCCTCGGTCGGAAGCGGCGGGGCTTTCCCCGCCTCTCACCCCTGCGTCGAACGGGAGGCGCCCGGATCGACAGCTCCTCGAAGATTCTTCGGAGAATTTTCGGGAGCGGCCATCCGGCACGCCCCTACTCGCGAGTAGGATCGCGGCCCCGGCCGCTTCCGAAAGGTCCCCCATGCCGCGTACGCCTTCCTCCCCGGCCGTGCTCGCCGGTCTCCTGGCCGCGGCGGCGGTCGCGCACGCCGCCGCGCCCCGGCAGTTCGACGCGATCGTCCCTCGCTCGCTGCCGGGCAGCCCGAGGCAGTGGACGTACGCGAGCGGGGTGGCCGAGCTCGCCCTCGCCGCCGGTATTGCCCATCCGCGGACCCGCAAGGCTGCGGCGCTGGCCGCGGCGGCGTTCTTCGTCGGCGTTTTCCCGGCGAACGTCAAGATGGCCGTCGACGCGCGCCGCCGCTCCCCCGCCGTGCGCGCCGCGGCGTTCGCCCGGCTGCCGCTCCAGGTCCCGCTGGTGCTGTGGGCCGGGAAGGTGAGCCGCGACGCCGCGGCCCACTGACCTGCTGCCCCAGTGACCCGCTTGCCCACTGACCCGCTGACGCCGACCCGCTGAACCGACGACCCGACGACCCGCCGACCCGTCCGGATCCGGTCAGCGGCTGTCGCCCGTCCAGTCCCAGCACCCCGGGTCGCCCGCCCGGCGGCGGTAGTGGGCGCGGCCGCCCGCCCCGTAGCGCCCAATCTCCGTGGGCAGCCGGGCCTCTTCCTCGAGCTGCGGGCCACTCCAGCCGGTGATGTCGAGGAGGAGCCCGTCGAGGGGACCGCCCACGAGTTCGCCGTAGACGTGGCCGGGGCGGGGGCCGGGGTCGGGGTCGTCGTGGTCGGCGCCGTACACCCGGCGCCGGAGCATCCTGTCGTCCATGCCTCCCAGCTTCACAGGGACCACTGACAATCGGGCCCCGCGCGCAGCGGCGATGATGGGAACCGCCTCCCGGTCGCGGGCGGCGTGGGAGCGAGGAGCGGATCGCATGGCACGTCGGGTACACCAGCCACTGGAGAACCAGGAGTTCGACTTCATCCTCTCCATGGCACCGGGGCCGGTTCTCGCCTATTTCTGCGGGACCTGGCCGAAGGCCCTGGAGGCGTGCCGGGCGATGGACGCGGTCGTCGGCGAGCTGTCCGAGGAGTACGGGACGCGGTTCACCGCCGTCCGCACCGACATGACCCGCTGCCCGGAGGCGACCAGGCGTTACGGCGTGACCGGCGCGCCGACCGCCGTGCTCATCAAGGACGGGGAGGCGGTCGCGAGCCAGGCCGGGCCGATGACGCGCGAGGAGTTCCGGGCGTTCCTCGACGCCCACCTCTGAGGACCGGGTCAGCCGATTGGGCCCTGTGGGCGAACTCGGGTGATCTGGCTGAAAGTGGCATAGGTGGGATAGGTGCCTTAGGCATGTAATGGAGTCCGGCGAGACGGAACCATCGCTTGCGAGGTGCTCCATGTCAGAGACCGTTGCCTTCCCTCAGGACCGAACCTGCCCCTACCACCCACCGGCCGCTTACGAACCCCTGCGGGAGAGCCGGCCGCTCTCCCGCGTCACCCTCTTCGACGGCCGCTCCGTATGGGTGGTCACCGGGCACGCCGAGGCGCGTGCCCTGCTCGCCGACGGCCGGCTCTCCGCCGACCGCCGGAACGCTGCCTTCCCGGCGCCGACCAGGCGGTTCAAGGGGCTGCAGATCCGTCGCGCCGCGCTGCTCGGCGTCGACGATCCCGAGCACAACACCCAGCGCCGGATGCTGATCCCCGGCTTCACCCTGAAGCGGACGGCCGCCCTGCGGCCGGGGATCCAGCAGACCGTGGACCGGCTGATCGACGAGATGGTGGCGGGCGGCACGCAGGCGGAACTGGTGGGCGCCTTCGCCCTGCCGGTGCCCTCGATGGTGATCTGCGCCCTGCTCGGAGTCCCGTACGAGGACCACGAGTTCTTCGAGGGACAGTCGCGGCGGCTGCTGCGCGGCCCGGAGCCGGCCGACGTGGAGGACGCCCGTCGCCGGTTGGACGACTATCTCGTCGGCCTGATCGAGCACAAGCGCCGGGAGCCCGGGGACGGGCTGCTCGACGAGCTCATCGCGCAGCGCCTGGAGACGGGCGAGGTCGACGTCGAGGAACTGGTCGCCCTCGCCGTGATCCTGCTGGTCGCGGGGCACGAGACGACGGCCAACATGATCTCGCTCGGTACGTTCACCCTGCTGCGCCACCCCGAGCAGCTGGCCGAGCTGCGGGCCGACCCGACGCTGATCTCCTCGGCCGTGGAAGAGCTGATGCGGTTCCTGTCGATCGCGGACGGGATGCTGCGGGTGGCGACCGAGGACATCAACGTGGGCGGGGTGACGGTGCGCGCCGACGACGGGGTGGTCTTCTCCACCTCCGTCATCAACCGCGACGACTCCGTCTTCGAGGAGCCGGACGCGCTGGACTGGCACCGGCCCACCCGGCACCACCTGGCCTTCGGCTTCGGCATCCACCAGTGCCTCGGCCAGAACCTGGCCCGTGCGGAGATGGAGATCGCCCTGGGCACGCTCTTCGAGCGGCTGCCCGGACTGCGGCTGGCGGCCGAGCCGGACCGGATCCCCTTCAAGCCCGGCGACACCATCCAGGGCATGGTCGAACTCCCCGTGGCGTGGTGAGGGCCGTGTCGGCCGAGCGACTGCGCATCGACATCGACACCGGCGTCTGTATCGGCGCGGGCCAGTGCGCGCTGACCGCGCCCGCGGTGTTCACCCAGGACGACGACGGGTTCAGCGAGCTGCTCCCGGGCCGCGCGGACGGGGCCGGTAGCGCGCTGGTCCGGGAGGCTGCCCGGGCCTGCCCCGTCTCGGCCATCTCCGTCCGGGAGGACTGACCCGGCCGGCGGGGCTGTAAGGCCGGACTGGATTTCCTGTACAGTTGTCCAGGAAATTCAGTCCCGGCCCCAGCCCCAGTCCCCGAGAAGTGGAGGCGGCCATGCACACGGTCGCTCAGATCCTGACCGGCCTCGTGGCCGCACTGCACCTGTACTTCCTGGTGCTGGAGATGTTCCTGTGGCAGCGGCCGCCGGGGCGCGCGCTGCACGGCTTCGACGCGGACACCGCCCGGCTCACCGCGCCCCTCGCCGCCAACCAGGGCCTCTACAACGGGTTCCTCGCCGCCGGCCTGGTCTGGGCGCTCGTCATCGACTCGCTAGCCACGCAGGTCTTCTTCCTCGTCTGCGTGATCGTCGCCGGGGTGTACGGGGCCGCTACCGCCAACCGCCGGATCCTCGTCGCGCAGGCCCTGCCCGGGGCGCTCGCTCTCGGCGCGGCGCTGCTGACCGCGTGAGTCCCCAGGACTCGCGCGCACCGGACCCGCGCACGGCCAGGACGAAGGCGCGACTGCGCGAGAGTCTGCTCGCGGAGTGCGCGGGCAGGCCGCTCGCCGAGGTGAGCGTCTCGGCCGTGGTCCGCGGGGCGCAGGTCGGCCGCGCCACCTTCTACCTCCATTACGAGGACCTCACCGCACTCGCGGTGGACGCCTGCGCGGATGTGGTGCACGCGGCGGTCGACGCCCTGCACGCCTGGCAGACGGGGCCCGGCTCGCTCCCCCCGGCCCGGCCTCCCGCCGCGCTGGCCGATTTCCTGGCGGACGCGGCGGACCGCGCGCCGCTCTACCGCACACTGCTCCTCCCGGGCGGCGGCGGCCCGCTCGGCGACCGCCTCCACCACGAACTGCGCGCCCGCGCGCACGCCGAGCGCACGGCGGCGGGCGCACCGCACTCCGAGCTCGTCGCCTCGGCGGTCGCCGCCGCCTTCACCGGCGTCCTCGCGGACTGGCTCCACGACGCCATCCCGGCGGATCCGACCGAACTGGCGGACCACCTCTGGCGGCTACTGCTGGCCCTCCATCGCGCCTGAGGACTGTCCCGTAACCCCCGGCGGGCGCACGACGCCGGCTACGGCACCCTCGCCGCGTTGTCGGAACGCCCGAATACGCCCGGTACGGGGGCGCCCCTCCGCCGTGGGATGCACCGCATCCGACGCCGTGCGCCTGACCCGCCAGGGATTACGGGACAGCTCTTGGGCCAGAGCCCCGAGAGCCCCGCCGGTTCGGACCGGCGGGGCTCCCGAGTCACGGGCTCTGCTCGTGAAGCGGACTACGAGAGGGGAACCACCCGCTCGGCCTGGGGGCCCTTGGGGCCCTGGGTGACGTTGTATTCGACCCTCGCGTTCTCTTCCAGCGACTTGAAGCCGGTGGTCTCGATGGCGGAGAAGTGCACGAACACATCCGGGCCGCCGTCGTCCTGCTGGATGAACCCGAATCCCTTCTCCGAGTTGAACCACTTCACGATGCCTGTTGCCATCTGGCTGATCCTTCTCAACGTTCCACTGCGGGCCGCACACGCGGCCGTCTCGATCCTGCCCAAAGGTCCCGCGGACCACACGCTGGACGCGGCCAACCGGGGCGTGACGCGCATTCGAACTTCTGCCCGCCCTGTCGGTGATTCGAGGGACCGGCGACCCCGCACAAGGCGCCCTCCACATACGGGGAGCACGTCACCCGCGTGTTCATGCGCTGCCCTCCGCGGCGGGCAGCGAGGCGGCGGATCGAGGGTGACGGGCTGCCGCGCGGGCCCGCCCCGGTCCGCCGACCCGGCAGCCCACGCAGTCGGCGTGGCCCGTGTGCGCCGCAGTGTCCCGGGTGCGCCAGTGCCACTCGGCCTCGGGGCGGGGCCCGCTCGGTTTGCCCCACCCCGCGAGGTGCAGCAGCCAGGTGACGACCCCGGCGACGGCGACGATGCCGAGGCCGAGCCTGATGCCGGGGGTCCACGCCGCGCACACGGCGGCGCCCGCGCCGGCGAAGCCCAGCAGGGCCAGGGAGGTACCGGTCCAGCCGGCCACCGTGTGGCCGAGATCGACATGGCCGTGCGCGCTCATGGTTCTCCTTGGTCGGTCGGTCGGCAGTACGCTCGGGGAAAGGTTTATTTATCTCACGAGCTAAGTAACTTAGATGCTAAGGAGTATCAGCGTGGAGGGCAAGACCCGCCCCCCGGCCACGGCCGCGGAGGCGATGGCGCGCATGGACCAGTACGTCGCCCTGGGCATCGTCGGCCAGCAGGAGGTGGCGCACCGGCTGGGGCTCAACGTCACCGACCTGACCTGCCTGGGCCACATCCTGGGCGCAGGGGACACCCCGCTGGCCGCCGGGGACCTCGCCGAGCTGGTGGACCTCACCACGGGCGCCGTCACCGGGGTGCTCAACCGCCTCGAACGCGCCGGGTACGCGCGGCGCCGACCCGACCCCGCGGACCGGCGCCGGGTGCGGGTGGTGGCCGAGCCCGAGGCCGCCGCCCGGGTCGTCGCCGTCTACCAGCCGTTCTACGACCGGCTCGGCGCCCTGTTCGCCGACTACACCCCTGACGAGATCGCCGTGATCGCCGACTGGTTCGAGCGCGCCGCGGTCGAGGTCCGCGCGCACTGCGCACAGGTGCGGTCGGGGGAACTGGACGGAGGACCGGACGGGAAACCGGACGCCGGGCCGCGGTAGGCGCCGCTGGTACCATGGGCGGTTGACCATCTTCTTCCTTGTTTCGAAAGGTCCTGCATGAGGAACCCGTCAGTTCACGGACGCTTCGGTGTGAAGGGCGGTGCCAAGGCCGGAGCCAAGTCCGGCGGCAAGACCCCCCGGAGCATCGGGCCGCAGGGCGAGTTCACGATGCACGAGCCGAAGAATCCGGCGCTGCCGCCGGTGGAGTCGTTCTCCGAGCTCGACCTGCCCCTTGAGCTGGTGACGACCATGGCCTCGCTGGAGGTCAAGGAGCCGTTCCCCATCCAGGCCGCGACGCTCCCCAACGCGCTGGCCGGCCGGGACGTCCTCGGCCGCGGCCGGACCGGATCCGGCAAGACCCTCGCCTTCGGCCTGGCACTGCTGGCACGTACGGCGGGACAGCAGGCGGACCCGAAGCGCCCGCTGGCGCTGGTCCTCGTACCGACGCGCGAGCTGGCACAGCAGGTGACCGAGGCGCTCGCTCCGTACGCCGAGGCCCTGAAGCTGCGGATGGCCACGGTGGTCGGCGGGCTGTCCATCGGGCGCCAGGTGAGCGCGCTGCGCACCGGCGCCGAGGTCGTGGTGGCCACCCCCGGGCGCCTGAGCGACCTGGTCGGACGGCGTGACGTCCACCTGGAGCGCGTGAAGATCACCGTGCTCGACGAGGCCGACCAGATGTGCGACATGGGCTTCATGCCGCAGGTCACGGAGATCCTGGACCAGGTGCACCACGCGGGACAGCGCATGCTGTTCTCGGCGACCCTGGACCGCAATGTGGACCAGCTGGTGCGCACGTACCTGAAGGACCCGGTCTCGCACTCCGTCGACCCGCAGGCGGGCACGGTGACCACGATGGACCACCACGTGCTGCACATCCACGCGGCCGACAAGATCTCGGCGGCGACCGAGATCGCCGCCCGCGACAACCGGGTGCTGATGTTCCTCGACACCAAGCACGGGGTCGACCAGTTCGTGAAGCACCTGCGGGCCATGGGCGTACGGGCGGAGGGACTGCACAGCGGCAAGTCGCAGCCGCAGCGGACCCGGACCCTGGCGCAGTTCAAGAGCGGGGCCGTGACCGTCCTGGTCGCGACGAACGTCGCGGCGCGCGGCATCCACATCGACGACCTCGACCTCGTGGTGAACGTCGACCCGCCCGCCGACCACAAGGACTACCTGCACCGGGGCGGCCGCACCGCCCGGGCCGGCGAGTCCGGCAAGGTCGTCACCCTCGTGACGCCGAACCAGCGACGGGACATGGTCCGGCTGATGGCGGACGCCCGGGTCCGGCCGACCATCACGCAGGTGCGGTCCGGCGAGGCGGCCCTGAGCCGGATCACCGGCGCGAAGGCGCCGTCCGGGGTGCCGCTGGCCGGGTCCGCGCCGACCGATGCCAAGGGCAGGCCCTCGGGGTCTGACCTCGGCTTCCGCGGGATGGGCACCCGCCCGGGCCGCCCGGGCAAGGGCAAGGAGTCCCGCAAGACGATCGAGGCCCGGCAGACCGCCGAGGCCCGGCGTGCCGCCAGGGTGCGCAAGGGCCTCTGACGCGGGTGCCCGACCCGGGTCGGGGCGGGCACCGACGTCCCGACCTGCCGGTCAGGCCGGTCAGGCCAGGGTGCGGCGGCGCAGGCGTTCGGCGGCCGCGTTGCGGACCCGGCGGGTGCGGGCCTCGGCGGCGAGCAGACACAGGGCATCGTACGAGGTCAGGGACTGGGCGGCGGTGCGCTGGCACCAGTCGGAGGCGGCCGTGAGCTCCGCCGCGGACCAGGATTCACCGCGGGTGATGGCTTTGAGCAAGGTCCACTCGCGCAGCCGCCGCTGCGGGAAGGCGCGGCCGTCGAGCGCGGCCGTCATCGCCTGCGCCCAGGCGGGAAAGCCCTCGTCGGCCAGCAGCCGGGCCGCCCGGCGGTTCAGGTGGGTGACCACCGCGCTCTCGGCCATCACCGGATCGGGATCGCGCAGCACCGCCGCCACCGCCTCGGCTTCCGCGGACTCCCCCGGTGCCACGGCCAGGAACTCCAGGTGGCGCCCGTACCGCCAGTGCTCGGGCGGCGTGCCGGCATCGGGACGGCTCATCGCGCCTGGCCTTCACGAACGCGGCCCGGCCGGACACCGACCAACAACGGCTCCCGGGCGGTCTCGGCCGTCAGCCCCTGGTGGCGGTGTGCGGTCCGCGTCACCGACACGGCCGCACCGGCCCCGGCCTGCGCGGCACCGGCGGTGCGCGGATCGGGCCGCCTGCGTCCGACGCCGGCGACGGGCCGGGCCCAGCCGCCTGCCGCGGGCAGGACCAGCACGCTTTGCGGCATGCCGGCCGTGTGCCGCTGCTTCCTCTTCCCTCTCCCCATGGCACCCATTCCACACGACCGCCGTCGGCGGCCGGCGGTCAGGGTGCCGTCGGGAGCCTTATCGGGGCTCAGCCCGCGGGAGGCAGCATCAGCGACTCCGCGCCGACCGGGCGGTACCCGGCGGCCTGGAAGGCGCGGACGCTGCGGGCGTTGCCGGTGGCCTGCTGGGACCAGACCGGCCGGCCGTCGGGGACGAGGTGGCGGGCGGCGCGGGCCAGGTCCCGCCCCATCCCCCGGTGGCGGACGTCCTCGTCCACCTCTATCGCCGTCTCCCAGCGGCCCGCGACGCCCCGGCCGAGGATGAGGACTCCCCCTTCCGCCGCCCAGACCCGCACGTCGTTGCGGCGGTGCAGGGCCCGCCGCACCCGGGGGTGGTCGGGATCGTCGATCTCGCGCAGCGGCAGCGGGGGTTCGCCGGGCAGCGGGCCGGCAACGGTGAGCAGGTCGACCGTGTCGGTGGTGCGGCCGGTACGGTCCAGCAGCGCGGCCAGGAAGCGGGCGTTCATGGTGGCGGCCAGGGCGTCGCACGTGAGGGCGGCGAGTGTGGACCGTACCCAGTCCGGGTCCTCGTCGGTGAACACCACGGAGTGCGCGGTGAAGGCGATGACGCCCGCGTCGCGCTTGCTCTCCTGCGGCACCACGGTCGTACCGCCGTCGGGCGGCGGGAACCGGCCGTCCGCCGCCGCGTCCAGGATCTCGACCAGGGTCCGCCCCGTGCCGTGCTCGCGTGCCATGTCTGTGCTCCTGATTCGTGGTCGGTGCACATGATCTCAGGCGCGGTCCTGGGGTGTTGGGGCGGGGCGGGGGTGGGGACGGCGGCGGGGAGAGCCGGAACGGTGCCCAGCGGGCCGCACCGGCTCTCCGTACCGCGGGTCAGCCGCCGCCGGGCTCGCCGGGGCCGGCGGTTCCGCGGGTCTCACGGGTCTCGTACGCCTCGTGTCCGCCGTACCCCTGTTCCGTGCCGTCCCCGGGCTCGGGCAGCGGGGCTCCCGTCTCCAGGAGGGTCTTGAGGCTTGAGGCGAGCATGGGCCAGGCCCGCCCGCACATGCCGATCAGCGTGCCGCCCGGCTCGAAGCCCTCGTGCAGGATGGTCAGCCGGGCGAGGGCGTCGCCGACCGGCTCGATCTCGTACGTCACCTTCGTGCGCCGCTCCCCGGCCAGTTCGGCCCGCAGTTCCTCGTCGATCCCGACGGCGGCCGCCCACTGCGGGGTGAAGGTGTGCCAGGTGTAGGAGAGCAGGCGGTCCGGGACGCAGTCCAGGACCACCTGCTCGGGATCGCTGGTGCGGGCTCCGCGCTCGACCCAGTCCATCGTCGAGCCCACGGCCCAGTCGGTCTCGAAGCTCAGGCCCCAGTAACGGCGGGTGAGGGCAGGATCGGTCAGGGCCTGCCAGACCCGGTCGGGATCAGCCTGGATGTACAGGGTGTAGGTGATCGCACTGTCGCTCATGGCCCCATGCTGCGGGACCGCGGACCGCGGACGCCGGATTTCCCGATCATGGCGGCGGACGAGGCCGGTCCTGCCGTCCCGACGGCCGCGGGCACGCGGGGACGCGGGGCGGGGACCCGGACACCCTCACCCAGGCACCCAGGCACCCGGCTCACATCACGTGGAACGCGACCCCGCACAACCCGAGCCCGTTGCGCGCGGCCGCGCGCCAGGCCCGGAGCGGCCCGTCGAGGACGCCCTCCTCGCCGTCGGGCCGGTCCAGCCAGTGCTGCTCCTGCTCCTGCGCCCGCTCCCGCTCCCCCGGCGTGAAAGCCAGCGCCCGCTCCACTTGCGGCAGCGCCCGCCGTACTTGGGCCGCCGTCAGCAGGAAGTTCCCGCACCAGCCGGGCAGCAGGGCGGCACGCCGGGGCCCGATGGCGTGGAAGAGCGCGGTGACCGCGTAGTCCTTCCGCTGGACGGAGACGAACATCTCCGCCGGTTCCGACAGGTGCTCCCAGACGTCGTCCGCAAGGTGGAACTCCGGGTCCGCGGTGCCGTTGCACAGGTAGTCGACGTGACGACCCGGACTCGTCAGCTCCAGGAACGAGCGGATCGCCTCGTCGTGAGCCGTATCGGTCCACCACGTCCGGTGGTCGGGCAGCGGGGCGCTCTGCCACCGCGCCCACCGACGGCGGGCGTCCGGGCAGGCGCGGTCGGCGTCGATGGCCACCGCTATGCGTGGCGCCAGCTCCCGGATGACGGAGTCCTCGTGGCCGCTGATCGACCAGGCACTGGTGAATCCCATGCCGTCGACGCTAAGAGGCGGCACCGACAACGGTGGTCGCACTCACCAGCCGGTGCCGACCTCCGGGAGTTCGGGCTTCCGCCGGCCGCGGCCCCTGAGCGCGCCCGCTTGCTGGCCACCCCCGAACAGGTCCGCGAACTGAGCGAATGGGGCCGGGCCCGGCGACGACGAACCAGCGGCGGTCCGCACCGCCCGCGTCCGCCTCTCCGTGCCCTCCCCGCCTCGCACCCCGCCCACGGGGTGAGGCGGGCCGCGGTGCGGGCGTGGCGCCCTGGTCGCCGTACCGGTGGCCGAGCGGGACGGCCCCGACGGCCGGGGCCGCCGTCGGAGGCGGGAGGTGGCGGCGCCGGTGGCGCGGGCGATCAGGACCAGGACCTGGCCGTCGGGGCGAAGAACCACGCCGAGCGGTCCCGTACGGGCAGGTGCGCGGGACCCGGGCCCGCGTGCCAGGCACCGTGCTGCGCGGTCCGGCGGGTGCGCAGCACGGTCCAGCCGGTCGCGAGCGGTGGGCACGGTGGGCGGCCGTCCTCCAGCAGGGCGGTCCCGAGCCGTTGATCCTGGCACGCAGCGCGGCCAGTGTGCGGCGGGCGTCTCGCCCGCGTCCGTCAGGGCGGGCAGGTCGGCCGGTTCGGCGAAGTGGGTGCCGGTGATCTCCTGGGGCAGGGAGGCGGACGGAGTCGATCCGGTCCTGGTTCCAGATGCCGCCGTCGTAGACGTGGAGGATCTCGCCGGGGAACCGCATCCCGGCCGGGAAACTCAGAGTGCCGGCCGGGATCCAGTCGATGGCGAGGCCGGGCGGGTAGCGGCCGTCGACGCCCAGTTCCTCGCGCATCTCGCGGGCCGCCGCGGCGGACGGCGCCTCGCCCGCGTCCACGGCGCCGCCGGGCAGCAGCCGGTCGGACCGGTACTCGACGCTCTGCACGAGCACCCGGCCGTGGGCGTCGGTGACGGGGACGACGGTTCCGGTCCACACGGCGGCGCGCGAGGTGCCGTACGCCCCGGGGTCATCCGGGTCCCCGCCCGCCGATAGTCGTCGGACCCGGTCCCGTCCTGGCCGGGCATGGCCTCGTCGGTCAGCTGCGGCATCGGAACCAGGTTCACCGTGGGCGGACCCGCCGGCTGCGCAACAGCGGGCGCGGCCGGCTGGTTACGGCGGACCCCGGCCTCCTGCACTTTGCCGCCCCTATACCTCCTTATTACCTCGTTATGCGCTCCTTGCTACGTTCCGCAGGCGGACCGACGGCATGAATCCCGCCGGTCCGACCACGTCACCGGGCAGCGGAGATCCATGGAACGCGCCGGTACCGCGGCCTGCCGGACGGCCGCTCCGGTCGGCTGGCCCGCTGCCCGCCGGCCGCAGTCGACGCCGTGCGCGGACCCGTCTGGCGGACCTGCCCGAAGGCTGGACGCGGCGCTACCGTCCCCTGTTGATGTCCGGGAGCGGGCGGCGGCCGGGCGGATGGCCGTGTGGGGTACGGCGGCCGCCCGGCCCGCCGCCCGCGTGTTCCGCGCCCGGGACCGGCTGTTGGAGGCGATCGCCCGCCACCACCCGGAGGCCGTGGCCGCCGCCGATCCCGTACGCGAGGTGCTGCGCGGGCAGTACGGGGCCGTCCCCGCACCTCGTGGGACCGGCTCCTCGCGGCCGCCCTTGGAGCCAGACCCCGCTGGAGACGCTCGGCAACGCGGGCGTGGGCTCCTGTGCCCTCATCGGCCTGTGCGCCCTCGTGCGCGGCACCCGGCTCGGTGCTCGCCTGCTGGGCCGCTCACCGTGCTCGGAGCGATGGCCTTGAGCGCGTACGTGAACCGCGCGCTGGTCCTGGCCGGCCCGGCCCACGGCGCGGCGTCCTGGACGGCCTGGATCGCCCTTGGCGCGCCTGACCGGACCTGGCAACGCGTCCAGCCGACGGCCCCCTTAGCCGCGGCCCCTCGCACACCCCCTCCGCCTGCCACCTGACTCCGAAGCCAGAGCCAGGCCCTGTCCGGAGGGCCGGGCGGGACGGGCCGAGCGGGGCGGGGCGGGGCGGCGGGCAGCGGGCAGCGGGCAGCCGCACACTTCACCCATCAGCGTGACCGGTGCGGCTCCCGGCCGCCCTGTACGGCAGGGTGGGCGGATGCAGCTGCGCCGGGCCCTGCCCCTGACCCTTGCCACACTCGCCATGGCCAGCGGATGCGTGACCGTGCATCCCGCCGCCCCGCCCGAGGCCCCGCGTCTCGCGCCCGCGGCGGACCGTACGGAGCCCCGCCAACCACCCGTCCCCGCCTTGCCGTTGGGGCACCTCCCGGAGGCTTCGGAAACTTCGGAGCCCCCGAAGCCCGCACCGGCGGAGCCGGTACCCGCCGCCGCCCCGGAGCCTGCGCACCGGGCGGCCCGGACCGCCAGGCCGCACAAGCCCGCCCGCCCCGCACCGCAGGCCAAGCCCCACAAGCGCCCGTCGGCGAAAGCCAAGTCCCGCCCCGCGTCGCCGCAGCGTACGTACGACATGACGTCACTGTGCGAGGCGGCCCGCGGCACGGTGCCGCCTTCCATCGTGACCCTCTGTCACTGGACCCCGTCGTCAACGTCCCGCCCGGCCCGACCGGCGGATACCCTCGGAGCCGCACGGCGGACGACTCGGGGAGCGGGCACATGAACGACGCGGGACCGGAGGCGGCCGCGGCCGTCGTCCGTGCGCTGCGGGAGCTGGCGCGGGAACGGCCCGACGAGGTCGAGCTGTTCGACGGTTTCACCGACGCGGAGTTGGACGGCTGGGCCGTCCCGGTCCCGGAGGACGTCCGGGTCGTGCTGCGGGAGATCGGCGGACTGGAGAGCGAGGAGCACGAGTACCGCTTCGGGCCGCGCGGCCGCGCGGTGTTCGCGGACGGCTGCTGGAATCTCGGTGAACTGGACTTCGGCGAAGGCTCGTTGGTCGTGGGCGTGGGTTGCTCCAGCTGGGGGCCGGTCGTGGCCGTGCGTCCTTGGGGGGACGACCCGGACGTCACGGTCGAGGCCCCGGAGTTCGTCGGCTGGCTCGCCGGCTTCACGCAGCGGCTCGCCGACGGGGCGGTGGACCGGGCCACCGCGAAGCACTTCGTACCGGCCGTCCCGACCGTCGAGGTGGCCGAGGGGACGGACACCGGGCTCGCCGCGCTCGTCGGGCGCGGCGACTCGCTCACCGATCTCGTCGACCTGCGCGGCCTGCCCGGCTATCCGTGCGCGGTGGGCTGGGAACCGTACTACTCCACCGCCCACAACACGGCCGACACCGGGAGCAGCGAGGTCCAGTACCGGATCGTGGGGGACGGCCGCGCGCTGCTGCTGCGCAGTGTGGTGAGCGGGGACTTCCTCGGGCGGCCGGTACGCAGGCACCGCCCGCCGGCGGATGCCGCACACCGTGCGGTCGCCGAACTGCTGGCCCTGGCAGCCGAGTTCCCCTCCTTGGTCGTACTCGGCGCGGGTGTCGACGACCGCACCATGGACGGCTGGGCCGTTCCCGTCCCGGAGGACGTCCGGGACGTGCTGCGGGAGATCGGCGCGGTGGCGATCGCGGGTCTGCCCGCGCTGCGGCTGCTGCCCGGGGCCCCCGAGCACGAGGTGGACCCGGAGGTGCACCGGATGCTGGGCGGCGACGGCACGTACTGGCCGCTGGCCCGGATCGGGTACGGGCACAGCCCCGCGCTCCTCCAGATCCGCGTCGACCCGGAGACAGACCGGTGGGGGTACGCCGTCTCCGTGCCGGCCGAGGCGAAGGCGCTGCGGGAGTACCCGGAGCTGGCCCTGCTCGCCGAATCCCTGCCGGACCTGCTGCTGACCTTCGCCCGGCTGGCCCGACAGGCCGTGGACGGCCCCGACTTCGCGGGCCGCGTCTCCCGCGACACGCGGTGGCTGTTCCCCAACACCGGGGAGCCGTGGCCGCGGCCCGCCCCGGTCGGCGAATGGGCGGGATCGGCGGACCCGCTGCTCGCGGCGGCCGCCGGACTGCCGTCCGGCACGCACGCCGCCGATCTGCGGGCGGTACCGATCCCGAGCGACCTGTGCTTCTACCGGGCGGCGGGCTGGCCGTACGCGGCCCGGCTGGACCGGCTGCACTTCGCGGCGGGCGGTGGGCTGGCCGCGGCGGTACCGGCCGTCGGCTGAGCGCCGCGGCGGGCCTCCTGTCCGGCGTGTCACCCCGGGCCGTCGGCCGGGGACGGGCCGTCGCCCCGGGACGGGCCGTCGTCCGTAAACCGTCCGTCGCCCCGGGACGGGCCGTCGTCCGTAAACCGTCCGTCGTCCCGGGGCGGGCCGTAGAGGCCGGCGAGTTCGGCGCCCAGCCGGGCCAGCCACTCCCGTACCTCCGGCGGTTCGAGCACTTCGATCCGGGCTCCCAGCCCGGACAGGTGCGCGGCCAGCGCCCTCGGCGCCGGGCCGTCGACCCACACTTCCGTCCAGCCGTCGGACAGCGGCCCGCCGACGCGCAGCCGGCCGCCGGACAGCCGTGCCAGCAGCGCCACCGCCCCGGGGTCGACGCGGGCTCGGGCGGTCACCGCGTACAGCCGTTCCTCCATGGCCCCGGCCAGTTCCCGCCAGGCCGTGGCGAGGTCGAAGCCTGCCGGCCGGTGGGCGGGTTCGCCGGTCGGCTCGACCGAGGTGACCCGGCTGAGGCGGAAGGTGCGCAGCCCCTTCTCCGTACCGGCGACGAGGTAGTCGACTCCGGCCTTGGCCACGAGGCCGAGCGGGTCGACCGCGCGGACGGTGGCCGGTTTGCCGACGCCCGCGTACCCGAGGCGGATCCGGGTTGCGTCCACCACTGCCCGCTGGAGGGCCGCGCGGTGGGGAGCGTCGGCGGTGACGGGAGTGCGCGACCAGTCCTTGACGTCGACGGCCGCGGCCCGCGAGGCGGCCTCGGCGCCGCCGCGGAGGGTGGCCGGCAGGGCCTGGACCAGTTTTCGCAGCGCGGTGCGCAGTTCGGGGGTGGTGGCCAGGGGGCCGGCGACGAGGAACAGGGCCCGGATCTCGTCGGCGGTGAGGCCGGTGAGGTTGGTGCGGGCGCCGCCGACCAGGGACCAGCCGCCGCCGCGGCCGCGCTGCGAGTAGACGGGGATCCCGGCCGCGGCCAATGCCTCCAGGTCGCGCCGTGCGGTCCGCTCCGAGACGTCGAGTTCGGCTGCCACTTCGGGGACGGTGACGCGCCCGCGCTCCTGGAGGAACAGCAGGGCGGCCACCAGCCGGTCAGCCTTCACGGGGTTCGTTTCGCATGGAATGGATTCTCTCCGGAAAACTGGCCAGAGGATGGCCACTTCAGCCGCCAGGATGACGTCATGACCGAAACCCAGCAGTTCACCGCCACCCCGTCCTCCGTCGCCCCGTCCTCCTCCACCCCGTCATCCGTCACCCCGTCTGACTTTCCCGCCGTCGACACCCGTCCGGATCTGGCGGCTGCGATCGACCTCGCCGGGCGCACCCTCGCCGCAGTCCGGCCCGACCAGTACGACGCCCCGACTCCCTGCGACGAGTTCGACGTGCGGCGCCTGTCGAGCCACCTGGTCGCCGTGCTGCGGCGGATCGCCGTGATCGGGCGCGGCGAGGACGCCTTCAGCGTCCCGTCCTTCGCCGACGAGCTCGCGGACGGAGAGTGGGCGGCAGCCTGGGAGCCGGCCGCCCGTGAGGCGGCACAGGTATGGGCGGATCCGGACGTGCTCGGCCGCGACCTGCGCCTGCCGATGGGGGTCCGGCCGGGAGCGCTCGCGGCCACCTTGTACGCGAACGAACTGACCCTGCACACCTGGGACCTCGCCACCGCCACCGGGCAGCGACCGGACTGGGACACCGCCCTGCTGGAGCGGCTGGTCGAGGTGGTACGCCGGGCGATGCCGGCCGAAACCCGCGGCGGCCGCATCCCGTACGGCGAGGTGGTCCCCGTGGCGGCGGACGCGTCCGCCCTCGACCGGCTGGTGGCCTGGTCCGGCCGCCGCCCCTGAGCGGCCGGCCGGCCCGGCGGTCGGCCCCCTGTCGGCGCCGACCGCCTGTTAATCGATGGATGAGGCAGCTCCGGATACCTACAGTGACGGGGCACCACGTCGTCGAGCAGGAGCAGATCATGCGCACGCACTACCCCCGTACGCCACATCTGCCCTGGTCCCCCGGGGCGGCGGCGGACGACGTCCGCGTGACCGGGCCGGGGGCCCTGGCGGGGCTGGCCGGGCGCGAGGTCGTGGTGACCGAGAAGCTCGACGGGGAGAACACCACCCTGTACGCGGACGGCCTGCACGCGCGCTCGCTCGACTCGGCGCACCACCCCTCGCGCGCGTGGGTCAAAGGCCTCCAGGGCCGGATCGGCGCGGGTATCCCGGCCGGCTGGCGGGTGTGCGGGGAGAACCTGTACGCCCGGCACTCACTCGCGTACGAGGATCTGGACAGCTGGTTCTACGGGTTCTCGGTGTGGGACGGGGAGCACTGCCTGGACTGGGACCGGACCGTACGGTTCCTGCGCGGTCTGGGAGTGCCCGCTCCGCGCGTCCTGTGGCGGGGCACCTTCGACGAGCGCGCGCTGCGCAAGCTGAAGCTCGACACCGCACGGCAGGAGGGGTACGTCGTACGGACGGTCGACGGCTTCGCGTACGAGGACTTCGGGCGTTGCGTCGCGAAGTGGGTGCGCGTCGGGCACGTGCAGACGGACACGCACTGGATGTTCGCACCGGTCGTGCCGAACGGGCTCGGCCCGGCCGCCCCGTTGTGGGCGGTCCGGTCGGGGGCGCAGGCCGACGCGGCGGAGCTGCTCACCGCGGCCGGGGTGACGGATGCGCCCTGGGCGTCCGAAGCCACCGAAGCGACCCGGACCGGCCACGCCGCCGACGCGGTGGCGGAAGTCGCCGCGCGCCTGGACGGGTTGGGGCGGACCGGCGAGGCCCGGCTGGCCGGGGTATTGGCAGCCGTACTGCACCGCGCGCCGCGGGCCCGGGTCGCGGCGCGCCTCGCGGCGGCTCCGCTCGGGATGGAGCTCGCACGGCAGGTGTCCGATCTGGTCGGGCTGTACCCGTACCTCCAGCGGCCCTTCCCGGACGCGGAACGGCGGGCCGGGCTGGTCCGGATGGCCACCGCGGCCGACCTGGGCGTGTTGCACGCGCTGGCGGGGGCGGCGGCCGGGGACGCGCAGGCGCGCGAGTGCGTGGAGTGGTCCGCGCTGTACGCCGAGGAGGCGGGGCTGCTCGGCCCCGACCCGCTCGGGGCCTTGCGCACCGCGCTTCGGGAGCGCCTCGGCGCGCTCGACGCGGACGCGGCCGACCGCTGCTGGGCCGAGGCGCGGCGCGCGTTCGCGCTGGGCCGGATCGGTACGGACGAGGAGGCGGTGGCCGCCACCTGGCGGTGGCGCGACGGATCGTTTCCCCGAATGGTGCAGCTGTGTGGCCCTTCGGGCAGCGGCAAGAGCACCTTCGGCCGCGCGCTGCCCGGAGTGGACACCTACATCAGTCTCGACGATCTGCGCACCGCCCGGGGTTCCCGTGCGGACCAGCGGGCCAACACGGAGGTGCTGAGCGAGGGCCTCGACCGGCTCGACGCCGCGCTGGCCCGCGGGGGCACGGTCGTGTGGGACGCCACGTCGCTCACCGACCAGCAGCGGGGACTGGCAGGGTCGGTCGCGCGCCGCCGCGACGCGCTGGTCACCCATGCCGTCGTGCTGGTCGACGCGGAGGAGCTGGTACGGCGCAACGCCGTGCGCCCGCATCCGGTACCGCCACAGGTGCTGGACTCGCAGCTGCACCGGTTCAGCCCGCCGTATCCCGGTCAGGCGCACCGGACCTGGTACCTGGGCGCGGCCGGGAGCGTCGAGGACACGGCGGGCGGCCTGGCCGCCCCGGCGGCCGGGGAGCGTTGATGCGTACCAGTGAACAGCTCTACCACCAGGTCCGCTGGGACCCCCGGTTCGATCCGGCGCGGTTCGTGCTCGGGCTGCTCCAGCGCGGGGCCGCCCCGAAGCGCGTACCGCTGCCGTCCTTCGTGCCCGGCGGCGACATCCCCTGGCACCGTGTGCTCTTCGTCGAGGCGGACGGCGAGGTGGTGTGGGACCGGGCCACGGGAGTGGACCGGATCGACGCCACCGCCGCGGGCCGGGTCCGTGATCCGCGCCTGCTGCGGGCGCCGTTCTTCACCGCCCGGACCCCGTACGCGTGGGATCCGGCGGACGGCGGTGCCTGGCGGCCGGCGCAGGCGCCACCCGGCGGCGGGGCGGTGGCATCGGTGCGGCTGCTGACCTGGAACACCCTCTGGGACCGGTACGACGCTCCGCGCATCGCCACCGCGCTGCGCAGGCCGCTGCTGCTGGCCGACCTGGCGTCCTCCGATGCCGATGTCATCGCACTCCAGGAGGTCGAAGCCGGACTGCTCGGCATGCTGCTGGCCGAGGAGTGGGTGCGGGAGCGGTACACGCTCGCCGCGGATCCGGGCGGCCGGGACGTCGCCGAGCACGGGCTGCTGTTGCTGAGCAGACTGCCGGTGCGGGAGGCGGGGCTGCACCGGCTCGGCCCGCACAAGGCGGTCACCGCCGTCACGGTGGACACCGCGGGCGGCCCCCTGGTCGTCGCCGCGACCCACCTGAGCAGCGACCACACCGAGAACGGAGACGTGCGGCGGGCCGCCGAACTGGCGCGGCTGGCCGAGGGACTGGGCGGGGTGGAAGCGCCGGTGGCGCTGCTGGGCGACTTCAACGACGGCCGCTCCGGGGCCGACGGACCCGCGGCCACGCTGGGGATGCGGGACGTCTGGAGCGACGTACACGGGGCCGACGACGGTACGCCCACGTTCGATCCCGTGGCCAATCCCCTGGCGGCGGTGGGCTCGCTGTCGGGGCTGGCCGGGCGGCTGGACCGGATCCTGCTGAGGGCCTCCGGGTCGGCGCGGGGCACCCGGGCGGCGCTGCGCGGCCACGCGCCGGGCCCGGACGGCCTGTTCATCTCCGACCACTACGGGGTGGAGGCGACGGTGGAGTTCGGGGCGCCGGGCCCCGGACCCGCGCGGCTCGGTGTACCGGCGACGGCGCGTACCGCGGTGGCGTGGCTGCCGCCCCGCCTCCCGGAGGCGGTCGGCGCGCTGCGGCGGGCGCACGACCCGCAGGCCGACCGCTGGCCCGCGCACGTCAACCTGCTCTTCGGCTTCGTACCCGAGTCCTCGTTCGAGGAGGCCGTACCGCTGCTGGCCGAAGTGGCGGCGGCGACGCCGGTGTTCACCGCACGGCTGGAGGGGGTGCACAGCTTCGGGCACCGGGAGGACGCCACGCTCTGGCTGGACCCGGCGGCGGCCGGTGACGAGCCTTGGCCGGAGCTGCGCGGGGCGCTGGCGCGGCGGTTCCCGGGGTGCGGCGGGCGCACCGGGGAATACACCCCGCACCTGACCCTGGGCCGCAGCCGGGATCCGCAGCGGGCGGTGGCGGAGTTCACCGCCCGGCTCGCGGTCGCGCCGGACGCCGGGCAGACGGTCGCGCGCGTCGGGGAACTGGCCGTGCTGTCGCGGCGCGGGGACGGGCCGATGCGGGTCCGGGCGACGGTGGCGCTGGGGACGGGCGAGGTGCGGTGGGTGGCGGCGGAGGCCGCAGGGCCGGTAGCGACGCCGGTCACGGCACCGGTCATGGCGCCGGTCAGCGACCGGTCCGTCATGTCCGTGGCCGATCGGGTGGCACGGGCTCTCGGCGACGGGCTGGTGCGGGTGGCCGGTTCGCGCCGCATGCGGTGCGCGCTCCCGCACGCGGACCTGGACCTGGTGGCGGCGCTGCCGGGCACGGCCGATGTCGCGGAGGTACGGCGACGGGTCGAAGCCGCGCTGCCGGAGGCCGAGCGCATGCGGGAGGTGACCGGTGCGCGGGTGCCGGGACTGCGCTTCCGGGTGGGGGCGCTGGACGTGGACCTGGTGGTGGTCGGCTGCGGCGCGGTGGAACCGCGGCAGGCGCTCGCCCGGCGGGCGGAGCTGAGCGAGGCGACGGCCGTCGCGCTGAGCGCGCTGAGCGACGCGGATGCCGTACGGGACTTCGTGCACGGGCAGTTCGCCGCGTTCAGCCGGCTGGCACGGGAGGTCAAGGCCTGGGCCCGGGCGCGGGGTCTGGACTCGGCGCCGTTCGGCGGGCTCCCCGGCCTGGCCTGGGCGGTGCTCGCCGCGCGTACCGTACGCGCGACCGGACCGGTGCCGCCCGAGGCCCTGCTCCGGGAGTTCTTCGGCATGTGGGCGGCGTGGGACTGGCGGGAGCCGGTCGGCCTGGCGCCTTCGCCGCCGGGACCCGGCCCGGTCACGGTGCTGACCCCCTCCGAGCCGGTCCGCAGCTGCACGGACCAGGTGGGACCGGGCCTGCGTGACCTGCTCGTACGGGAGCTGTACCGGGCCTGGGAGCTGCTGGACGCGGAGCCCGGGGCCTTCGGCGAGGTCCTGGCGGCGCCGCCGCTGCACCGGCGGCACGCCGCCTGGGCGGTGGTGACCGTACGGACGCCGGAGGAGCGGGAGTTCGAGGCGCTCCTGGGCCGGGTGCGCGGACGGCTGCGGGCGCTGCTCGGCGCTCTGGAGGAGGCGGGGACCGCCGACGCGCACGCCTGGCCGCGCCCCTTCGCGACGGGCCCGGGCCTGGCCCGCTATGCGATCGGGCTCGGCGCCGCCCCGCCGGACGCGGCGCGGCTCGCCGCCGTGGCCGCGCCGTGGTCGCGCGGCCTGCCCGGCGTCGAGGTGACGTGGGCGGCGTGCGGCGAGGTGCCGGACCTGGGCACGGACCTGGGCACGGCGGTCGGCGCGGCGGTCGGCGAGTAACGGCTCTGCCGGTTTCAGAGCTCGATGACGATCTTGCCCGCCGTGTGTCCGGCCTGGCTCAGCTCGAAGGCCGCGGCCAGCTCGGACAGCGGGAAGGTCCGCGCGACGGTCACCGTGAGCTGCCCGCTGTCCGCGAGGCGTCCCAGTGCCTCCAGGTCGCTGCCGACCGGGCGGACCCACATCCACTCGCCGCCCGAGCCGGTGACGGTGGGGTCGGCGATGGAGGCGTGACGGCCGTCGGCGTGCAGCACTTCGCGGGTGACGTCGAGGACCCCGCCCACGAAGTCGGCGACGACCGTGACGCCTTCGGGGGCGAGGGCGCGGACCCGGCCCACGAGTCCGTCGCCGTACGCGACGGGCTCGGCCCCGAGCTCTCGTACGCGGTCGTGGTTGCGGGGGGACGCGGTGCCGATGACCCTGGCCCCGAGCGCGCGGGCGATCTGGACGCCGAAGGAGCCGACCCCGCCGGCGGCGCCATGGACGAGGACGGTGTCGTCCTTGCCGGTGCCGAGCCGGGTGAGCACCTGGTAGGCGGTCTGGCCGGCGAGCGGGAGCCCTGCGGCCTCGGCCCAGCCGAGCGAGGCGGGCTTGTGCGCGAGGGACCGGGCGGGCACGGTGACGAACTCCGCGCAGGTCCCGCCGTGCACGTAGTCCTTGCGGACGTTGGCCATGACCTCGTCGCCCTCGGCGAACTCGGGGGTGTCGATCCCGACCCGCTCGACGGTGCCGGAAACGTCCCAGCAGGGAACCACCGGATACACGATGTCCATCAGGCCGTCGAGCCCGCCCGCCATGACCTTCCAGTCGACGGGGTTCACAGCGGCGTACTTCACCCGGACGAGGACCTCGCCCGGACCGACCTTCGGCAGGGGCAGCCGGGCCTCTTCGAGCACCTCGGTCCCGCCGTACGTCTTGTAGACCATCGCTCGCATGGTGGTGTCCTGCGCCATCTACCCGACCTCTCCGTGAGCTGCTGGATCCCCCCGGTCCCCATCCCACCACGCACGTCGCGCCCGCCCCGAGAAGCGGGGCGGGCACGGTGCGGCGAAGGATCAGCAGGAGCGGTGCGCGGCGATGATCTCGGCGTAGCGGCGGCCGCTGGACTTGACCGTGCGGCGCTGCGTGGCGTAGTCGACGTGGACCAGGCCGAAGCGCTTGTCGTAGCCGTAGGCCCATTCGAAGTTGTCCAGCAGCGACCAGGCGTAGTAGCCGGCCACGGGCGCGCCGCGGCGGGCCGCGCGGGCGCAGGCGGCCAGGTGGGCGGTGAGGTAGGCGGTGCGCTCCGGGTCGTGGACGAGGCCGTCGGGGGCCACGGTGTCGGGGTACGAGGAGCCGTTCTCCGTGATGTGGACCCGTTGGGCCCCGTACTCCTCGTGCAGGCGCATGATCAGCGACTCCAGGCCGTCGGCGTCGACCTCCCAGTCCATGCCGGTGTGCGGGACGCCGGGCCGGTCGATCTGGCGGGCGAACGGCGCGGGGCCCGCCGGGTCGTCGGTGACGACCTGCGGGAAGTAGTAGTTGAGGCCGGTCCAGTCGAGGGGGGCGGCGATGGCGGTGAGGTCGCCGGGGCGTTCGGGGAGGTCCACGCCGTAGACCTCGCGCATGTCGGCGGGGAAGCCGCGGCCGTGGACGGGGTCGAGCCACCAGCGGTTGACGTGGCCGTCCATGCGGCGGGCGGCGGCGTGGTCGGCCCCGCTGCCGGTGGCCGGTGCGACGGTGGAGAGGTTGTTGACGATGCCGATCCGGGCGCCGGGTGCCGCGGCGCGGACGGCCTGGGTGGCGAGGCCGTGGCCGAGCAGCAGGTGGTAGGAGGCGCGGACGGCCGCGGTGAGGTCGGTCAGGCCGGGGGGCATCCTGCCCTCCAGGTGGCCGATCCACGCCGAGCACAGCGGCTCGTTCAGCGTGGCCCACTGGGTGACGCGGTCGCCGAGACGTGCGGCCACGAGACCGGCGTACGCGGCGAAGTGCTCGGCGGTGGCACGCTCGGGCCAGCCCCCGCGGTCCTGGAGGGCCTGGGGCAGGTCCCAGTGGTAGAGGGTGACGTTGGGTTCGATGCCCGCGGCGAGCAGGCCGTCGATGAGCCGGTCGTAGAAGTCGAGGCCCTTGGTGTTGGCGGGGCCGTCGCCGCCGGGCACGACGCGCGGCCAGGCGACGGAGAGCCGGTAGGCGTTGGTGCCGAGCTGCCGCATGAGGCTGATGTCGCCCCGCCAGCGGTGGTAGTGGTCGCAGGCCGTGTCGCCGGTGTCGCCGCCGGCGACGGCTCCGGGGACGCGGGAGAAGGTGTCCCAGATGGAGGGGGACCGGCCGTCCTCGTCGACCGCGCCCTCTATCTGGTAGGCGGAGGTCGCGGTGCCCCAGGCGAAGTCGCGGGGCAGGGCGGCGAGGTCGATGCCGAGGGCGCGGTCGGCGGCCACGGCGTGCGGCTCGGTCGCGGCGTGCGGCTCGGTCGCGGCGTGCGGCTCGGTCGCGGGGAGACTTTCCGAAAGGGTCATTTGACGGCTCCTGCCGTAAGTCCGGCCACCAAGTACTTCTGCAGCAGCAGGAATCCGGCGACGACGGGGATGCTGACGACGAGCGAGGCGGCCATGATCTGGTTCCAGTACACGTCGTTCTGCGTGGAGTAGCCCTGCAGTCCGACGGCGAGCGTGCGGGTGGTGTCGTTCGTCATGACGGACGCGAAGAGCACCTCGCCCCACGCCGTCATGAACGCGTACACGGCGACGGCGACGATCCCCGGCACGGCCGCCGGGATCACGACCCGCAGCAGCGCGCCGAGCGGGCCGCAGCCGTCGACCGTGGCCGCTTCGTCGAGGTCGCGGGGCACCGAGTCGAAGTACCCGATGAGCATCCAGATGGAGAAGGGCAGGGAGAAGGTGAGGTAGGTGAGGATGAGCCCGCCGCGGGAGCCGTAGAGCGCCACCCCCGTGCTGTTGCCGATGTTCACGAAGATCAGGAACAGCGGGAGGAGGAAGAGGATCCCCGGGAACATCTGGGTGGACAGCACGGTGACGGTGAAGAGGCGCTTGCCGCGGAAGCGGTAGCGGCTCACGGCGTACGCCGCGAAGACGGCGATGACCACGGAGCAGACGGTGGCCGCGCCGGCCACGATCAGAGAGTTCACGAAGTACTTGGCGAGCGGGACGGTGTGCCAGATGTCGATGTAGGGGCGGACGGTCAGCCCGCTCGGGATCCACCGGAACCGGCCCGCCACGTCTGCCAGCGGCTTGAGCGAGCTGGTGACCATCACGTAGACGGGCAGCAGCACGAAGCCGGAGAGCAGGGTCAAGAAGACGGCCCGGATCACCCGGAAGGACGGGGGCGGCTCAAGGGGCCCGCGCGGTCTAGCGGGCATCGTCGTACCTCCGTCCGCGCGTGGTGATGAGCAGGTACACGGCGGTGACCAGCAGGAGGAACAGGAGCAGGAGGACGGACATGGCCGATCCGGTGCCGAAGTTCCAGGTGACGAAGGACGACTGGTAGATGTGGACGGAGATCAGGTCGGCGGCTTCGGGGGCCGCCTTGCCGAACAGCACGAACGGGGTGTTGAAGTCGTTGAAGGTCCACAGGAACAGCACCAGGACCAGTACCTGGTTGACCGCGCCGACCGAGGGCAGGGTGATCCGGCGGATCTGCTGCCAGACGCCGGCGCCGTCCAGGGCCGCCGCCTCGTAGAGGTCCTTGGGGATGTTCTGGAGGGCGGCCATCACGATGAGGAACGCGAACGGCCAGCCCTTCCACACGGACACGGTCAGCAGGGCCCAGAAGCTGTTGTCGCCGAGGAGCCAGAAGGTGTGCTCCGCGCCGCCGAGGCCGAGCTGGTCGTGGAGGACGTGGTTCACCAGGCCGTTGTCACGCTGGAACATGAACGCCCAGGTGATGACGGCCGCGTAGACGGGCAGGGCGTACGGGACGAGGAACAGGGCCCGCAGGACGCCGCGGCCGCGGAAGTTCTCCTGCAGGAACACCGCGGCGGCGGTTCCGAGCAGCCAGCACAGGCCCACGGAGAGCAGGGTGAACAGGCAGGTCGTGAGGAAGGAGCCGAGCAGGGCCGCACCGACGGGCCGGTTGACGCCGACGGCGAGTTCGTAGTTGCCGAAGCCCGTCCAGGGGGCCCGGGACCAGTCCCGGATGAAGAACTGGGTGAGTTCCCGGAAGCTCATCAGGATGCCCATCACCATCGGGACGAGGTGGACGAGCAGTTCGAGGAGGAGGGCGGGCAGGAGCAGGAGGTAGGGCAGGGCGGTACGGCGCAGGCGGCCGGTGCGGCGTACGCGGACGGCGGTGCGGTGCGCACGGCCGGGCCTGGCGGCGTCGGCCCCGGCATCGGCATCGGCATCGGCATCGGCATCGGCCCCGGCATCGGGTGGCATCGTGGTGGGCGCGGAGGTCATCGGGCGCGGCTCAGTTCGGCATCTGCTGCTGGGCCTTGGTGAGCTTCGCCTTGACCGACCCGGTGGTCACCGGTCGGCCGGCCGCGGCGTCGGCGAAGAGCTCTTTGATCGCGGTGCCGACCGTGGTCTCGAACTGCGACTCCTCGGGGACTTGCGGGAGCGGAGCGGCGCTGGTGGCGAGGGTGTCGCGGAGCACGGTGAGGTCCTCGGTGGCGAAGGCCGGGTCGGACTGGGCGGTCTTGACCGGCGGGACGGATCCGTACGCCTTGTTGAGGATCTTCTGCTCCTCGTCGCCGGTCATGAACTTCACGAACTTCAGGGCGCCGTCGATGTTGTCGGTGCTCCTGAAGACGGCCAGGTTGATGCCGGCGACCATGGAGTTGGTGTGGGTGCCGGTGCCGGGGGTGGCGCCTGCGGGTACGGGGACGGGTGCCACGCCCCAGTCGCCCTCCTTCATGCCGTGTGCCTTGAAGCTGCTGGCGGCGCTCTGCCACAGGACCATGGCGGTCTTGCCGTTGGCGAAGTCCTGGAGGGACTGGTTCTTGTCGTACTCGGCGTTGCCGGGCGCGATGATCTCGTCCTTGGCCATCAGGTCGACGTACTGCTTGACGGCCTCGACGTTGGCGGGCGTGTCGAAGGCGGGCTTGCCGGCGGCGTCGAAGAACTCGGCCCCGTGCTGCTTGGAGAGCACGAAGGCCTGGTGGATGTTGTTGGAGAGATTGGAACCCTCGGCGCCGAGCGCCCACTTGCCGTCCTTGGACAGCTTCCGGCCGGTGGTGACCATCTCGTCCCAGGTGGCCGGGGGCTTCTCGATGCCCGCCTCCCGGAACATCTTCTTGTTGTAGTAGAGCGCGTACGACATCGAGTAGAGCGGGACGGCGGCCGGGTCCTTGCCGGCGGCTCCGGCCGAGCCGACGGCGGACTCCACGAAGCGGTCCTTGCCGCCGATCGCGTCGAAGTTCCCGGCGTCCCAGGGGAGGAGGGCACCGGTGGCCTGGAGGGAGGAGGACCAGGTGTTGCCGATGTTGAGGACGTCCGGGCCCTGCCCGGAGGCGGTGGCGGCGAGGATCCGGCCCAGCAGGTCCGGCCAGGGGACGACTTCGAGCTTCACCTTGATGCCGGTCTGCTGCTCGAACTTCTTCAGCTCGGGACCGAGGGCGGCCTGGTCCGCCGCGAGGTCGGGGCCCTGGTTGGAAGCCCAGTAAGTGAGCTCCTCGGGAGCGGTGTTGGATCCACGCCCGCTGTCCGCGGACCCGCCGCCGCAAGCGGTGACCGAGACGAGGAGGCAGACGGTGACGGCGGCTGCGGCTCTGGTTCTGCGCATGGCGGCTCGATCCCTTTCAACGGAGTGAGAGGTCAACGGAGTGAGGGGCGGAGGCCGACACGAGGTGCTCCACCCAGGCCCTTAATTCAGGACGTGAGTTAAGCCTCGTGAAAGGGTCGCGTCAAGGGGTGGCGCAAGGGTATGTTGCGAGGGATGTCACTGCGGAAGGGGCCGGATGACCACGGGGCGTAGCGGACGAACGGTGCGGGATCTACGGCGGGGCAATCGGAGCGCCGTTCTCCAACGGCTCTACTTCGGGGGGCCGATGAGCCGCCAGGAGCTCGGGCCCGCGACCGGGCTGAGCTCGGGTTCCGTCAGCAACGTCGTCGGTGAACTCGTCGCGGACGGGCTCCTGGAGGAAGCCGGGATCGTGGACTCCGACGGCGGCCGGCCCCGCACCCTGCTGCGCGTGGCGCCCGGCAGCGCGCACATGATCGGCGTCGACGTCGGCGAAACCCGGGTCCGCGTCGAGCTGTTCGACCTGACGCTGACCGAACTGGCCCGCACCGAACTGCCGTTGCTGCCGCGCGGCTGCTACGACGTCGGCCCGATCGTCGACCACATCGAGAAGGGCATCGCCACCGTGCTCGCCGAGGCCGGGGTCGGTACGGAGCGGCTGCTGGGCGTGGGTGTCGGAGTGCCGGGCATCGTGGACCGCGGGGCGCCGGGCGGGGCCGTGGTGCACGGCCAGACCATCGGCTGGGACGCGGTCCCGCTGGAGGAACTGCTGCGCGCCACCGGGGCCCTGCCGGAGGAGGTCCCGTACATCATCGACAACGGGGCGCGGACCCTCGGCCAGGCGGAGATGTGGTTCGGCGCCGGACGCGGGGCCCGGGACGCGGTGGTCGTGCTCTTCGGCTCGGGCGTCGGCGCGAGCCTGGTCACCGACGGCTCGCCGGACGGCGGGACGACACAGGGGACTCCGCTGGAGTGGGGCCACCTGACGGTCTCCGTACGCGGCCGGCGCTGCCGTTGCGGGGCCCTGGGCTGCCTGGAGGCGTACACGGGCGCCGAGTCCCTGCTGGCCCGCTGGGCCGAGCGGGGCGGCGGTCCGGTGGACTCCGTGGACGAGGAGGAAGCCCTGTCGGCCCTGCTGGCCACGGCCCGGGCAGGGGACCCGGTGGCACGGGAGGTGCTGGAGGAGACGGCGGAGTACCTGGGCGCGGGCCTGTCGGACCTGATCAACCTGTTCCGGCCGGAGCGGATCCTGATCGGCGGCTGGGCGGGCCTGATGCTGGGACCACACATCCTCCCGGCGGTACGGGAGCACGCCACCCGGTACTCCCTGCGCCATCCGGCGGGCCGGGTCACCGTGGGCCTGGGCTCCCTGGGCCCGGACGCGGTCACGGTCGGCGCGGCCACCCTCCCCCTCTCGGCCTTCTTCGCCACGGGTGGCCGCCGCACGGCCCCGGAACCCCACGCCGAACCTCCGGGCTGGCGCACGGCCCTGGAGGTCCGCAAGGGGTTGCTGTAAGAGACACAATCGCCCTAGGGTTATTACATGTTACGCATACGGCAGGCAGTGGAGGACGACGTCCCGGAGCTCGTACGCCTGCGGGCGCTGCTGTTCGAGACGCTCGGCGGTGATTTCTTCAACCCCGGGGGAGGCGGCGACTGGCGGGACCGCCTCGCGGCGGTACTGAAGGAGCAGATCACGGCGGACACCGTGCGGATCCTCGTCGTGGACGGCGAACAAGGCCTTGCCGCCTGCGGCATCGGCACCGTCGAGCAACGGCTGCCGAGCCCGCACCTGCGCAACGGACGGATCGGCCACGTGCTCGGCATGGTCACCGATCCGGTGTACCGGCGGCGCGGCCACAGCCGCGCGGTCATGCGGGGGCTGCTCGACTGGTTCAGGGAACAGGAGGCCGCCCGGGTCGACCTGTACGCCTCTCCCGACGGTGAACCGCTCTACCGCGCACTCGGCTTCGCCGACCACCCCAACCCCTCGCTGTACTGGCGGCCGTGACGGGCGAGGGGCGGGGGGACCGCATCGGCCGCCCACCCCCGCTCCGCACACCCCCCGCTCCGCCCCGCCGGTCACTCGTACTCCGTACCGCCCTTCCGGGTCAGGTACGCCGGGCTCACCGCCTTGCCGATGGCGCGTCCGCCGACCACCGGGCTGTACCGCTCCACAGCCGGCCGGATCACGACCCCCTCGCGCAGGTGCAGTCCACGCCCCGACACGGTCTCGCGACCGCTCGCCAGCTCCAGCACGGTGTCGAGGTCGTACGGCCCCTCGTACAACCGCGGCACCAGCGGCAGCTCGCCCTCCTGCAGTACGGCCGCCGGATCCAGCCACCGCACCTGCCCGTCGATCTCCGCGGACACGTCGAAGACGGCGTATCCGGGCGGCGCGTCGGCGCTGCGCACATTCGTCCCGTACCCGAGGTCCTGGACGCCCGCGCCGTACACCTCCCCGAAGATGCCGATCCGGCTCGCGCCGAGCCGGGCGGCCAGCCCGGCCGCGACGGCCGGCACTCCGTGCCCGCGCACGGCCCGCCAGTAGACGTTGCGCTCGTCCTCGCTCAGCGCGAGCCCCTTCGACCCGAAGCCCTTGGAGGAGACCAATGCCCGCTCGCCCTCGACGACGTACGTGAACAGGCAGGCGGTGCCGTGCAGTTTCTCGGTGAGGACGACCGGCTCGCCGGGCTCGAAGAGGTGCGGATAGCGCTGGAGGTTCTCGATGTCAACCCACGGCATCAGGTCCGGGGCGGATTCGACGTCGCCGTCCATCGTCGTCGGCACGGGCGGAACCCATTTGGTGATGCCGAGCAACTCCGCGAAGTCCCTGCCCTCCTTGGCCGCCAGCACCAGATCGACATCGGCGAGCGCGCGCGGCCGGCACACCAGGCCCTGCGAGAGCTCTCCGCGCAGCCGGACCGCCTTGACCCGGTCGGCGGAGCTCCCGGCGAGCCGCCCGGTCAGGCCGAGCTCCTCGATCAGGCCGGGCGGCAGGACGGCCTGCTCGGGTATGTACAGCGCGAACTCGCCCGTACGGTAGGCGCCCTTGGCGACGACTGCCCGGTACAGGCCCACCTGGGCCAGCTCCAACGCGTCGGCGTTCGGATGCTCGTGGACGGTCAGCTCTTCGACGGTGACCCGCAAGACAGACATGGGTGGGCTCCTCGGAGGTGGCAGGGGTGAGGGACATGGCCGTGGCCGAAGCCCACTTTCCCTCCCGCCATTTCCGCTGGTCCAGCGCTTATCCGGGTGTTAGCCTGCCGCGCGGCTGACCGGAAGTGCCGCAGGGTCAGCCGCCGATGGGGAACGCCGCCTGCGTGGCCGGCCCGTAGACACCGGGCTGGTCGCCCTTGATGTCCCGGTCGCGCTGGAGCTGGGCGACACCGCGCCGCGTCTGGCTGTCGTAGACGCCGGTCGTGGCGACGTACGTGAACCCCTGCCCGAAGAGCCGCTCCTGCAGGGCGCGCACGCCGGGACCGCTGTCCCCCATGCGCAGCGTCCCGTACGACGGCTGCCCGGACGAGGCGCCGGCCGCCGGCCCCTGCTTCGGCGCTGCGGGCGATGCCGACGGCGAGGACGAAGCGCTGGCCGACGCGGACGCCGAGGGCTTCACGGACCGTCCGGACGCGCTCGGCGACGGGGTGCCGCCCGGGCTGCGCGCCGGGAGCGCGGGCACCGTCAGCCCGAGCGGCGCCTCGGCCCGCGAGGGGGGCTCCGCCTCGTCGGGACCGCTCAGCAGGTGCACCAGACCACCGGCCAAGCCGAGCGCGAGCAGGGCGAGGGCCGCCGCCGGGAGTCGGCTGCCGCGGTCACGGTCACGGTCGCGGTCACGGTTGTCGTCGCGGTCTCGGTTGTCGTCGCGGTTGCCGCCGCGCCCGGCCGCGCGGTGCGAACGGGGCGTGGCAGGGGCGGCGTCGCGGGCGGCGGGCGCCTCCTGGAACGGTTCGGGAACGGGGAAGGACAGCGGCGCGGGGCCGGCCTGCGGCCAGGGGGGCGCCGTCGACCGGGGCGGGCCGTCCAAGGGCACGACGTAGGGGCGTATGAACAGGCGGTCGTCGGGGACGGTCCCGCGGTCATCGGGGTGGTGGGACACGGCTGCCGGTCAGGCTCTGCGACGCCGTGCGCCACCGGGTGCACCGAGAGCGGAAGAACCACCGGCCATGGCCGGGTGGAGCGAGGAGCGGACCGATATGGACATCTTGGAGTCTCCGAGTGCAGCTCATGCGGTGGTTCTTGATCGGGCGCACTCTCTCCCCCCTGCGTGCCCCGGGTCAAGCCTGGTGTCCGAACTATCCCTTCGGTCCGCTATCCCGGCGGCGGACCGACGTGACCCGGACGGTGCCCGCGGCCAGGAGCATCAGGGCGGCCCCGCCGAGCGGGGCGGCCGGGGCCGATATGCCGTCGACCGCGAGGCCGCCGAGCAGCGCGCCCGCGGCTATGGCCAGGTTGAACACGGCGACCATGAGCGAGGAGGCCGCTTCGGCCGCGGCCGGAGCCGACGTGATCATCCAGCTCTGCAGGCTCACCGAGACCCCGCCGTACGCCAGCCCCCAGGCGAGCAGCAGGGTGGTGCCGGCGGCCGCTCCCGGGAGGACGGCGATCAACGCGAGGATCACGGTGAGGCAGCAGCTGACCGTGAGCAGCGTCCGGTACGCGTCGCGCGTCCCGGCCAGGAAGTTGCCCGCGACGCCCGCCACGCCGTAGCCGAGCAGGAGGGTGCTGACGTACCGGGTGTCGACGCCCGAGACGTCCTGCAGGATCGGCCGTACGAAGGTGTAGGCGGCGAACTGTCCGGTCACCACGAGGAAGGTGACGATGACACCGGCGCGGACCGCCCGGTTCTCACGGAGCAGGGCGGGGAGTTCGGGGAAGGTGACGGGGCGGGTCGGCGGCAGTTGCGGCAGCAGGAGGACCAGGGCGGCCAGGGTGAGGAGGCCGACGGCGCCGACCGCCGCGAAGGCGGCGCGCCAGCCGCCGAGCTCGCCGAGCAGGGTCCCGGCGGGGACGCCGAGCACGGAGGCGGTGGGGACGCCGCCGAAGACGAGCGCGGTGGCCCGGGCGACGTGGTGCGCGGGGACCAGTCGTACCGCGAGCCCGCCGGCGATGGCCCAGAACCCGCCGACACTCACGCCGACGAGCAGCCGGGCCGCGAGGACGACGGCGAAGTTCGGGGCGAAGGCGGCGGCGAGGTTGGCGGCGGCCATCAGGGCGATGAGCAGGCAGAGCACGAGCCGCCGGTCGAAGCGGCCCGCGCCGACGGTGACGAGCGGCGCGCAGAACCCGGCGACCAGTCCGGGCACGGTGACCATCAGCCCGGCGGTCCCGTCGGACACGCCGAGGTCGACGCCGACGGGTGTGAGCAGCCCGACCGGCAGCAGCTCGGAGGTGATCAGGCAGAAGATCCCGAGCGCGACGGCGCAGACGGCCGCCCAGCCCTTCCAGGCGGGCCCGCTCCCAGTACCGGGAGCGGGAGCGGGGGGCGGCCCGGACTCGGGGGTCGACGCGGGGTTGCCGGGCGCGGCGGCTGCGGTCATGTCTGAGTACTCCGTACGGGCTGATCGGCGGGCAGAACACGGCAGCGCGGGGCGCCGGGGGTCGCGCCTCCCCCATTGCCCGCACCGCCGTTCCAATTCCCCGCCTGCCCTGGTAATTCCCGGGCCCTGCCGCGAAGCCTGTCGATCAGGCGGATCGATTCCGCTTCGCGGCCGCCGTCACCCGGACGCGTGAGGCCGGACTCCCGCCGGCCGGGGCGTACGGCAAGGTGGTCTGATGCAGTTACGCCGGGCCGTGCCCCTCTCCCTCCTCGCGCTCCTCGCGAGCGCCGGCTGTGTCTCCGTCGGCCCGCAGGAGCCGGCTCCGGTTCCGGCACGTGGTTCCGTACCGCCCGCCGACGCACCGGACGTGCCACCGCCCGCGCCGCTGCCCCTAGGGGAGCTGCCCGCGGCCGCGGCGGACGCCCCTGACCCGAGTCAGGACCCGGACCCCGACCCGGACCCGCCGGCCGCGCTGCCCCGGGCCAAGACCTCCCGGCCGTCCGCCGGGCGGCAGCGCGCTGCCAAGCCCACGCATCCGCACCCGCGGCGGAAGCCGGCTCCGCCTCCGCGCATGGACGAGCTGTGCGCGGCCGCGGAGGGCGCCGTACCGCCGGCCATCGTCGACCTGTGCCTGCGCCAGTACGGACATTGAGCCGGCGCTGCGATGCGACGCTTGACCCTCCCCCTGTGTCAGGCCCTGCACTGGAGAGCGTCATGTTCACCATCGGAGACTTCGCCAAGCACGGCCGGGTATCGGTCCGCATGCTGCGTCACTACGACGCCCTCGGACTGCTGCGCCCGGCCCGTGTCGACCCCTTCACCGGCTACCGCTTCTACGAGGCCGGGCAGCTTGCCCGCCTCAACCGTGTCATCGCGCTCAAGGAACTCGGCTTCAGCCTCGACCAGGTGGGGACGATCCTCGACGAGCGGGTGGCTACGGAGGAGATGCGCGGCATGCTGCGGCTGCGCCGGGCGGAGCTGGAGGCCGCCATGGCCGCCGCGGCGGCCCGCCTGGTCCAGGTCGAGGCGAGGCTCCGCACCATCGAGAGCGAGGGTTCCATGCCCGCCGACGACATCGTCGTGAAGAGCCTCCCGCCCGTCCGGCTCGCCGAACTGGCGGGGATCGCGGAGAGCTACGAACCAGAGGACATCAGCCCGGTCATCGGCCCGCTGTACGAGCAGCTGTGCCGCCGCGTCGAGGAGGCCGGGGTGCTCCCGGCCGGTCCCGGCCTCGCCTACTACGAGGACGCGCCCGGAGCGGAGCCCGGCTCCGCGGTCCTCGTCCACGCCGGGCTGCCGGTGGCGGCGTCGGTCCGCGCCGAGGACCTGGGGGGAGGGGTACGGATCGTCACGCTGCCGGCGGTGGAGCGGGCGGCGACCGTGGTGCACCGGGGATCGATGGACGGGGTGCTGCCGACGGCCCAGGCACTGGCGCGCTGGATCGACGCACACGGCCACCGCTCGGCCGGGTACGCCCGCGAGCTGACCCTCGCCTGCCCGGAGGACCCGGACCAGTGGGTCACCGAACTCCAGGAGCCCCTCGCCACGACGTCGTGCCGCCGTGCCGCCGTGACGGCCTGACGCCCTCGCCAGACCGGGAACCTCAGGCGCTGCGCCCGCAGACGTGGGCGCAGCGCCGGGCCGTTTCCCGGCGGGCGGTGCGCAGCCGGTGCACGGTGCTGTGGCCGCGGCGCCGCCATTCGCCCCGGGGCAGGGCGGCGCGCTGGCCGCCGCCCGCGATCAGGGCGTTGACCGGGGTCATCGGGTCGGCGGCCATCGCCTTGGCGAACAGGACGCCGACGACGAGCGGGACCAGGGCCACGGCCAGGGCCGTACCGGCGGTGGTCACGTGCTGCATGCGCGGGCGGAGTGCGGCACTGCGCGGGGCGTCGGAGGTCATGGCCTCATTCGACCAGCGGCGGCGCCCCGGGGAATGGGGGCGGATACTCAGGCCGTTGGGCCTGAGGTACTCAGACGGGCGGGCGGGTGGTGAGTGATGCAGGAATCCGGGCAGGGCTTCGAGGCCGCGACCGGCGACGGCCCTGAAGTGCCCGACGCGTCTGCCGCGTCTGCCGCGACTGCCGCGACTGCCTCGTCTGACGCGTCTGCCGCGTCTGCCGCCGGGCGGGCGGCGGAGGTGCGCACGGCGTACGAGGGGCTGCTCCAGATCCGTCGTCTGGTCAACGGCCCGGCGGGCGCTGCGGTTCCCGCGCCGTGGGAGGTACGGCAGCTGCCGCGCGCGGTGGCCCTCGCACTGGAGGCGGCGGGGATCACGCCGTCGGCGCTGGACGCGGAGGGGCGGCGTACGCGGACGGGCTATCGCGTGGCGCCCGGAGCGGAGCCCGGGCGGGTGGAGGTGACCTGGCTCGGTCCCCCGGGCGGCGGCGCGGCCGGGGAGGAGCAGGAACGCCTGACGGCCTGTGCGGACGTGCTGGAACGGCTGGGGTGGGTGTGCCTGTTGTACCGGGGCGCGCGCCGGCGCCGGTTCCTGGAGGTGGAGCCCCCGCGCTGAGGAAATCCGGTGGCCGTCGCCGCACCGCCCGGGGATACTCTCCCGATGGGCATGCTCGATGCGCTGGCGGACCGTATCGGCCGGGGCGAGACCGTGGACTTCCGGCCGACCGGCGGATCCATGGCGCCCCTGATCCACAGCCGGCAGGTGGTCCGGGTCGCGCCGGCCGACCCTGCGTCGGTCGAGGTCGGCGACATCGTCCTGGCCCGCGTCGCGGGGGCGGCGTACCTGCATCTGGTGTCGGCGGTGGACGCGCCCCGTCGACGCGTGCAGATCAGCAACAACCACGGCCACGTCAACGGCTGGACGAGCCTTGACCGGGTGTTCGGCATCTGCCTGGCCGTGGACGGCGTACCCCGCGCGGGGGCGGCCGCCAAGGTCCGGCGGCGGCCCGCGATCCGGCCCGTCGCGCTCACCTCCCACCGCCTCGACCTGCTCCCGCTGCAGCCCGCCCACGCCGACGAGATGGCGCTCGTACTGGCCGATCCCGCCCTGCACTCCTTCATCGGCGGCGTGCCCCTGTCGCCCGACGAGCTCCGTGTCCGCTACGAGCGGCTGGCGGCCGGCTCCCCCGACCCCGCGGTCGTCTGGGTCAACTGGGTACTGCGGCTGCGCGAGCAGCGGCGGCTGGTGGGCGCCGTCCAGGCCACGATCATGCCGGAGCGGGGCCGGGCCGAACTGGCCTGGACCGTCGGCATCCCCTGGCAGGGCCGGGGTCTCGCCACGGAGGCCGCCCGGGCGCTCGCCGCCTGGCTGACGCAGCTCCCGGTCGGCCTTCTGGTCGCGCACGTGCACCCGGACCACGCCGCCTCGGCAGCGGTAGCCGCGGCCTGCGGGCTGCGCGCGACCGCGCACCGCCAGGACGGCGAGATCCGCTGGGAGTCCGCCGGCCGCGGCGGCCTCGGCTCAGCGTGAGCTGAGGCCGCCTCGGCTCAGCGTGAGCTGAGGCCGCCTCGGCTCAGCGTGAGCTGAGGCCGCCTCGGCTCAGGGAGTGCAGGAAGACGTCCGCCGCGGCCTCCTCCGCGCCGCGGGCCGGGGGGAAGCCCGGGCGCGGCCCGCGACGTCCTTCCTTCGCCCGGTGCGCGTCGAAGCGGCCCCGGGCATGGTCAGCGGTAGCGGGCGGCGAGCGCGGCGACCGTGCCGGCGAGGGCCGAGCGCAGCTCGGGCGGGCCGAGGACCTCGGCCTCCGTGCCCAGCCGGAGGAGGTCGCCGACCGCGACGGCCTCGGACTCCACGGGGAGCCGGACCGGTACCCAGCCCTCCGCGTCGGCCGGCCCGGCGTCGGCGAGCGCCCGTACCCCGGCCGCGCCGAACTGCATCGGCAGCAGCCGCTGCCCACGGGGCGAGAGCCGCAGCTCGGCGGTCTGCTGGTGGAGTACGGCGTCCAGACGGCGGGTGGACTCCCGCCAGTATCCGGCGAGTTCGAATCCGGCGGGCCGCTCGAAGGCGTCGGGCGAGGTGTCCACCGCCAGGAACCGCGAGACCCGGTACGTCCGGACGGAGTCCACCGGTTCCCCGGTATCCACCGAGTCCACCGAGTCCACGGCCCGGGCCACGAGGTACCAGATGCCGCCCTTGAGGACGAGGCCCAGGGGATGCAGCGCGCGGTGCACCTCGCCGCCCCAGCGGCGGTAGTGGGTGTGCAGGACCCGCTGGTCCCAGACGGCCTGGGCGATCCGCGCGAGGTGCGGGACGGGGTCGGCGTCCCGGAACCAGGCGGGCGCATCGAGGTGGAAACGGTCCTGGATCATCCTCGCCCGGCCGGCGAGCGCGGCGGGGAGCGCGGCCTGGAGTTTCAGCTGGGCGGCGGCCAGCTCGGCGCCGAGGCCGAGTTCCCGCGCGGGGCCGGGGGCCCCGGCGAGGAAGAGGGAACCGGCCTGGGCGTCGGTGAGGCCGGTGAGGCGGGTGCGGTAGCCGTCCGCCAGCCGGTACCCGCCGGCCGGGCCGCGGTCGGCGAGGACGGGGACTCCGGACGTGCCGAGCGCTTCGACGTCGCGGTAGACGGTACGGACGGACACCTCCAGCTCTTCGGCGAGTTCGGGCGCGGTCATCCGGCCGCGGTTCTGCAGGAGCAGGAGCAGGGAGAGGAGTCGGTCGGCGCGCATGGCACTCATTGTCGCCGTACCTGACAGGAGGTGTCAGGTACGGCTGCCAGCCTGAGGGCACAGACCGGACAACGACCCGGACGGGGATGAGCCGTCCGGGCCCCGCCGAGAGGATCACCATGCCCACGCCCGTAGAGACCGGCGGCCGTTTCACCTTCACCGACTGGCAGGAGCGTCCGGTCGGCCCCGCGGAGACCTCTCCGCGCCTCGCCCACGCCGAGGTCACCAACTGCTTCACCGGCGGCGTCGAGGCGGACCGGACCGCCTGCGCGTACACGATCGCCTACACCGGGGAGAACGTCGGCACGTACACGGGCATGGAACTGCTCTCCGGCAGCGTCGACGGCCGCAAGGGCACCTTCGTGCTGGAGGAGCGGGGCAGCTTCGACCCGGCCGGCACCGTCTGCCGCTTCGAGGTGGTGCCGGGCTCCGGCACCGGCGATCTCGCCGGACTGACGGGCTCCGGCGGGTTCACCTCCCGGCACGGCGAGTCCTCCGTGGAGTACACCTTCACGTACGACATCGCCTGAGTCCCAGCACGCCGCCGCTCGCAGGCATGCGTGGGGCGCGGACCCGAACGGCCCGCGCCCCCACATGCCCGGCTGCCCGGCTGCCGCTACTTCACGGAGCGCCGAAGGTCAGCGTCAGCTGCGGGGTGCCCTCGTTGGCCTGAGCCTCCGAGGACCACAGCCACAGTGCGTCCGTACCGGCGCTGGTCAGGGCAATGCTGTAGCCGGAGCCGAGAGCCGCGGCGAGGGTCGGGGCGTTCAGCGCCGTGGTGTGCACCGCGGAGCCGTCGGGGATCCCTGCGAAGGCGCCGAGCGCCGGACCGCCAAGGGCGGGGCGGTTGCTGTACGTCGTCCCGCCCTCCGTCCACGAGCCGGTGACCGGGACGACCGAAACGGTGTCCGCCGTGCCGGCGCCGCTCATCGTGCTCGTCTTCACGCTGAGGGTCGCCGACTTCAGAACCGTGCCCGCGGGCGCGGCCGGCAGGTTGAAGCGGAGGTAGCTCGTGTAGAACGAGGTGCCGCGCACGGCGAGCGAGCTCGAAGTGCCGTAGTTGGCGTCGGGCGCGCCCGCGTTGGCGTAGGTGTCCTCCGCGGCGGTCACCTGGACCACCGAATCAGCCGGCGCGGTGGCGAGGGCGTAGTGTTTCTGCACCTGCGCCGCGCTCAGCACGGTCGGGTAGACGGCGGTCTCGTCGAGCCGGCCCGCCCAGTACTCGCTGGTCGGGCGGTCCGGCCAGCCGCCGAGGCTGTCGCCTCCGGCGTGCCAGTAGCCCGAGAAGTTCTCGTGCGTGGTGACGTTCAGCGTGCCCTTCTGGGCGCCGTCCACATAGAGGGTCATCCCGCCGGGGCCCTGGGTGGCGACGACGTGGTGCCACATGTCGTCGTTGTACGCGGCGCTGGTGGTGACGGTGCGGGTCGCACCGGTGTAGACGCCGTAGACCAGTCGGCCGTCATTGGTCATGTAGATGTGCTTGTCGTACTGATTGCTGCCGCGGGACTGGTTGTTCCCGAAGCCGAAGAGCTTGCCGCCACGGGTGGTGTTCGTCCTGAACCAGGTCTCGATGGTGTAAGTGGCACCCACCGTCTGGCGCTTGTCCCCGTAGACCTGGGTGTCCGTTCCGTTGAAACCGATCGCCGTGCTCGCGCCGGGGACCGCACCGGGGGTCTGGCGCAGGGCGGGGGCGTTCAGGTGCACACCGCTCTGGTTGCCGCCGTCCGAAGAGTCGGCGGCGAAGGGCAGGGCGGACTCGTCGTAGCGCCAGTACTGCTGGGCTCCGTCGGTGCGGACCTGGTTCGGGTAGCCGTCCACCGAGGTCGGGACCGTCACGCTCGCGGTGCCCGACAGGGCGCTGGTGTTGCCCGCCGCGTCGGTCGCCGTCACGCGGTACGTGTACGACTGGCCCGGCGTGACGCTGGTGTCGGTCCAGGAAGCCTGCGGACGCCGGAAGAACAGCGAGTCCGCGGTGACCGTGGCGATCGGCGTGGCCGCGCCGTTGCGGTAGACCTTGTAGGTCAGCGCGCTGTCGTCGAGGTCGAGGCTGGTGCGCCAGCGCACCTGGGCCTCGCCGGGCTTGAAGCTGACGGCGCTCGCGACGGGCACGGTGGGCGCGCCGGTGTCCCCGGTGGAGGCGAAGCGCGTCAGGCTCTGCTGCGCCGCGCCGTTGACGGTGGTGAACTCGCCGCCGACCCACAGGTACTGCACGCCGCCCTTGGAGCCGACCGTCATCACGCGCGGGCCGATGCCCTCGCCGATGCCGTCGTTGGTGTCGGGGGCCCAGCCCAGCTTGCCGGTCCCGCTGGTGGGCTGGGCGAGCAGGTGGTGCCGCTGCCCGTCGGGGAACTCGCCGACGCTGGAGCAGTCGTGGGCGTGCGACGCGCTGTAGAGCACGCTCTGGTACGGCATGACGGCCTGCGTGGCGCCGAGACAGGTGTCGCGCCAGCGCTGGTTGAAGTCACCGAGGTCGAGCGCGATCCGGCCGTCGAAGACGCCGCCTCCCGTGCCCTCGTTGGCGGTGTAGAAGCCGGTCGCGTCGGTCGCGATGTCCTTGACGACCGAGTTGGTCTCGATGAAGCCGGGGTAGGACTTGGCGAGCGCGCCGCTCGTCGCGTTCACGACGGCCAGCGCGTGCGTGTTCGTACCGTTGACGGTGAAGAAGTCGCCGCCGAGCACCACGCTGTTGCCGTCCGGGGTGACCTCCACTGCGCGGCCGGGTTCGTCGGCGTGGGCGGTGAAGGGCCTGAGGGCTCCGTCGGCCGCGTCGACCGCCGCGAAGCGCTCGCGCTGCTGGCCGGCGACGCTGAGGAAGTCGCCGCCCGCATAGACCGTGTCGCCGGTGACGGCGAGGGCCCGTACCGTGGCGGCGAACGCGGGCCGGAACGCGGACTTGACCGTGCAGCTCGCCACGTCGATGGCGGCGAGGCTGGAGACGGGGGTTCCGTTGACGGCGCCGAAGTAGCCACCCGCGTACAGGGTCTGCTTGTCCGGCGAGAGGGTGAGCGCGCGGACGGTGGCGGTGCCACCCCCGACGGTGAAGGACAGCTGGCAGGAGGTCGGGGCGCCGGTCGCGGCGTCGAGCGCCGCGAAGTTCACCGCCGGCTGCGCGCTGCCGGCGGCGCCCTCGGGCGGGCGTACGGCGGAGAAGGTGCCTCCGACGAAGACCTTGCCACCCGCCTCGGCGAGGGCCCAGACCACGCCGTTGGGCTGCCAGGTCGGCAGGGCGTCGGCGGTGAAGGCGACGGGCGGGGTGACGGCCGCCGCCTGCTGGACGAGGCCGAGGCCGATGCCCGCGCCGGTTCCGGCCAAGGACAGGGCGAGAGCGGCCGCCAGCCCTCTGGATCTACGCATGAACCCCCCAGTTCGTGTGCGGTGTGGCCGTGTGGGGCGCGGCCGGGTGAGCCATGGCCGGAAACCGCCGAACAGCCGTCCGCAGCCATGCGTACGGGCGCACCCTAGGACGGATCTCGGCGCTGTTCATCCCACTTGACGCATCGGATGCCAAATCGCGCCGCGCCTTTGCGCCCGGCCGGTGTCAGGCACCCGGCACAGGACGGCAGAGCAGGGCGGCCGGGGAGGGGCGGGCGGCGGCACGGGTGGTGAAGGCGATGCCCGCCGCGTACTCGGTGGGCAGGCACTGGCCCTTGTAGTGCCCGGAGGAGAAGTCGCCGCCCGGGCCGCCCGCCGGGCGGTTGTCGCCGCGGTCGAACCAGAGGGTACGGCCGCCGGCCGGGAGGGCGGTGCGAGCCGGGGCGCACAGGGCCGCCGAGACACGCTCGCCCCGCAGGCTGTAGCCGATCAGGAAATCGCCGGCCGGGCACTGGAGTTTGGTGTAGCCGGTGGCCCAGTCCCCGCCCGGCGGGACGTACGTCTCATCCCGTACCACGGTGGGTCCGCCCGTCGGGGCGCGCAGGTCGGAACTGGTGCACAGACCGCGGCCGCCGGTGTGGCCGAGCCCGGCGAGGCGGGCGCCGTCGGGGCAGACCGCCTTGCGGGCCCCGCTGTCCCAGTCGCCGCCGGCCCGGGTCAGCAGCGACGCGTTGTGGTCGCGGTGGTCCGTGGTCAGCTGGTACCAGGCGGGGGTCGCGGCCACCGGCCCGGCGCGGCCGGGGGTGGTGGCGAGCGGGGACCAGTGCGCGGTGCGCCAGTCGCCCGTGTCGAGTACGCCGGACCGGCGGCCGGTGGCGTCGTAGCGGAGCACGGCCCAGGTGTCGCCGCCGGGAGTGCCGTGCGCGCTGGTGCTCCAGCCGACGAGGGGCCAGTACGCGAAGTCGGCGTCGGAGCGGGTCAGATAGCCGGTGAGGCGGTCGAACCAGGCGCGCGGCGCGGCGCCGGTCTCGTCGGCTCCGATGCCGAACTCGCTGATCCACACGGGGGCGGTGAAGTGGGTACCGGTCTCGGCGGAGACGAAGAAGGCCTGGTCATAGAGGGTCTGTTCCAGTTGGGCCGCGGTCATGTCCTGGTAGCGGAGGTCGCTGGTCTCGCCGATCCCGGTCGCACCGCTGTGCCGCGGTCCGGTGTAGCCGTAGAAGTGCGCGGAGTAGACCAGTTTGTGGGAGACGACCAGGGTGTGGGACAGGGTGCGTACGGGGGTGAGGGTGGGGCGGCCGTGGGGGAAGCCGTCCACGGGCAGGCCGGTCCAGTTGATGCCCTCGACGACGATGAGCAGGTCCGGGTTGGCCTCGGTGAGGATGCGGTCGGCGGCCTCCTGGGCGGCGGCGTGCCAGTCGTGGCTGTCGCCGAGGCCCCAGTTGGGGTCGTCGAGGACGTCACGGCGGACCTCGTTGTAGAGGTCGGCGCCCACCACGCGCGGGTTGTCCCGGTAGCGGCGGGCGAGGAAGACCCAGTCGTCGGCCCACTGGGCGGTGGTGCGGCCGCTGTTCCAGCGTTCGTTGCCGTCGAGACCGCAGCACCAGCGGGTGGTGACGGTGTGGTTGTTGAGGATGACGGCGAAGCCGCCGTCGGTGAGCGCGGCGACCACCGCGTCGTAGACCTGGAGCGGTGTGCGGCCGCGGAGCCCCGGATTGGCCGCGACGGCCGCGTCGGGGACCGGGGTGGTGGTGCGGAGCATCTCGTTGGAGAAGGGCAGCCGGACACTGTTGAGTCCGAGGGCGCGGAAGTCGGCGACGAGGGTGGGCAGGGGCACCCGGTCCAGGCCGAGCGGGATGCCGTGCGAGTCCTGTCCGCTGTGGTGCGTGGCGGGGTCGGTGCGGTCGCCCGAACCGTTCCATGAGCCCTGGGCTCCGTCCCAGTTGCCGGAGCGCAGGCGGAAGCGGTTGCCCCGCGCGTCCACGATGTACCGGCCCCGGGTGGACAGCGGAGGGGTCCAGCTCTCGGCGGATTCCGGCCCCGCACTGGTCGCGGCCGCCCCGGCGGCGAGCGCTGCGGCTGTCGCCGCCGGGGCGGGCAGGGCGCCGGCCAGGAGCAGCAGGGTGCCCAGGACCACGCGTAAGAGGCTCTTCATCTCGCTCCTGCCAGGGGTCGCGGCGCCCGTAGCGGGCGGTTGCCGCGGTCAAGTTACCGGCCGGTCGGCGGCCGGCGGAAGCCCGGCGGTCGATCGGAACCCGTCGGCGCCCACCCCCTTCACGCAGGGTCACCCTGGCGAAACGGCCCCGCGCGGCGCCGCGCCCCTCTACCGTTCCCTGAGGGGACGGGCACGGCACCGGAGGGTGGGGCGGGATGGACGAAGAAGAGGACATGCGGCTGGCGGGGATGACGCCGGAGATTTCCCGCCGCACGCTCGCCATGCTGCGCGGTCTCGCGGGCCTCGAACCGCCGGAACAGGTGCCGGAGGACGCCATGGTCGTCGCCGACGCGATCCTGGCCGATTACGGCACCGACGGGCTCCGTGTCCTGGCGATGACGCTGTCGGCCTGGGCGACGGCGCAGATCGAGAACGTCGCCGAGCTGAGCGGGCGCAGCAACGAGGCGGTGCTGGACGCCATGGAGCTGGCCTGTCTGGAGGCCAACGCCGACGAGTAGCCGGCCCCGCCGGGACGGGCGGGACGGCCGGATGGGGCCGGTCCGGAAGAAGCACCGGCCGTTGCGGTCTCGATCGGGCGTGCGTCGGCGACACTGGGTGTAGCAGTGCGCCGTGGGGGGTCGTGATCGGAGGCCGTCGTGAGCACACCTTCCCCCGTCCGGATGGCTGCCGTGCTGTCCACCGAACATCGTGGCCGGCTGATGGCTCAGGCCCGTGAGGTCAATTTCTCCGAAGGCGCGCGGATCTTCGACGAAGGGTCCGCGGCGGAGTCCTTCTGGATCGTCCGCTCCGGCACGGTGACCCTGCAGATCCCCTCGTCCGGCCGCCGGCCCACCCCCGTGGAGAACCTCGGCCCCGGTGAGCTGGTGGGCTGGTCGTGGCTGTTCCCGCCGTACGTGTGGCAGCTGAGCGCCGAGGCGATGACGCCGGTGCGGGCGTACGAGTTCGACGCCACGAACGTGCGGATGCTCATGGACGCCGATCCCGCTTTCGGGTCTGCGATCGGCCACTGGGTCGGGCGGGTGCTGGCCATTCGGCTGCACCAGACCCGCACCCGTCTCCTCGACCTCTACGCCCCGCGCGCCGCGGCGACCTGGGGAGTTTCGTCAAAGTAGCGCCGGCCGCCGCAGCAGCACCCCGGCCGGGACGGCGGCGGAGACCACGGCCAGGGCCGCGCAGGCGCCGGCCGTCGCGCCGAGGGCGTCCCACGGGATCACCATGCCGCTGCGGACGCCCAGCAGGCCCAGGGCGGCCCGGATCCCGGCCAGGTTCAGGACGGCGACGAGGCCGCCCATGACCGCTCCGGCGAGGACGACCGTCAGGGACTCCCCCGCGACCAGCCGCAGCACCTGCCACCGCGTGGCGCCCGCCAGCCGCAGCGCGGCGAACTCCCCGGCCCGCTCGGAGGTGGCCATGACCAGGGTGTTGGCGAGCCCGATACCCGTGTAGAGCAGGGCGATGCCGAGGACGAGCAGCAGACCCATCCGGGTGGTGCGCTTGGTCTCGGGGTATTCGGCCGCCACCCACTGGTCCTTGGTGAGGACGCGTCCCCCGGCCTGCCGGGCGGCCTCGGCCAGGGCGGAGCCGACGGCGGCGGCGTCCGCGCCCGGGGCGAGCCGTACGTCGATCCGGTCCACTCGCGCGCCGGGAGCGTTGGCCGGGGTGATGTAGGCCCCGTTGTTCCCGGTGCCGATGCTCATGACGGCGGCGATCCGCAGCGGTTTGCGGCTGCCGTCGCCGAGCCGGACGTCGACGGTGGATCCGACGGTGTGCCGCTCCCATTCCTCGGTGACGATGACGGAGTTGTCGTCGAGGTCGGCCACCCGGCCCGCGGTGACGGGCAGTTCGGTGGTCCGGGCGAGGGCGGCCGGGTCGACGGCGCGGGCGTCGGAGCGGATCAGTGCCACGCCCTCCTCCACCACGTGGACGGCGGTCGGGGCACTTGCCGAGACCTCGGTCGCGGGTACGGCCCGCACCCGCTCGACGGCGGTGGGGTCGAAGCCGCCCGCACCGCCGGTGAGCACGAAGTCGGCAGTGGTGTGCTGCCTGGTTTCCGCGGCCCTGGCCTCGTTCAGGGTGGCGGTGGTGCCGAGCAGGGATCCGGCCAGGGCGACCGTGACCAGGACGGGCGCGGCGATGGCCGCCGTACGGCGGATGCCCGCCGCCGCGTTCTCCCGGATCAGCATCCCGCCGGCCCCCGGCAGGAGGGCCGGGAGCCAGCCCATGAGCCGGACCAGTGGCCGGACCAGCACCGGGGCCAGCAGCGCGAAGGCGACGATCAGCAGCATCGGGCGGCTGATGTAGGTCTTGCGGTGGAGCAGGTCGGACGGATCGGCGAGCAGCGCGTAGGCCAGGGTGCCGAGGGCGGTCAGCAGCAGCCCGGCGCCGGAGGTCCAGCGGGCCGCGGTCATGATCCGCGTCTCGACGGCGGCTTCGCGCAACGCCTCGACGGGGCCGACCCGGCCGGCCCGCCAGGAGGCGGCGACGACTCCGGCCATGCAGACGAACAGGCCGGTCCAGAAGGCGAGGTGGAAGGGCCAGGTGGCGTCGCCGATGGCGAACCAGTGCGGTGCGATCCCGGCCTCCACCGTGTACGCGGCGAGTACGGGTGCCCCGTACGCCCCGAGGACGCAGCCGGCCGCCGAGGCCACCGCTCCGAGGAGCAGCGCCTCGGCGAACACGGTGCGGCGGATCTGCCGCGGGGTGGCTCCGGCGGTGCGCAGCAGGGCGAACTCCTTGCGGCGCTGGGCGACGGCGAAGGCGAAGGTGGAGGCGACGACGAACACGGAGACGAAGGCGGTGATCCCGCCGGACGTGCCGAGCATGGCGTTGACGGCGAGCAGGGCTTCGCTGTCGCGCTCCGGGTCGGGGTCGGCGAAGCGGCGGTCGCGGTCGGTGAGGACCCGGACCGAGGTGTCCTGCCCGACGGCGGCCCGTACGGCGGCCGGGTCCGCGGCGACGACGAGCTGGTCGACGACGGGAGAGATCCGGGCGGCGCGGGCGTCGGTCCAGAAGACGGCGTCCTCGAAGCCGCGTCCGCCGCCGGGAGGTGCGAGGGTGCCGACGACGATGGCGGGACCGCGGTCGGTGGTCAGCCGGTCGCCGGGCCGGGCCCAGCCGGTGGTGACGACCTCTGCGTCGGACTGCGGGGGGCGGCCCGCGGCGAGGGTGTACGGGGCGAAGGCGGCGACCGACCACGGGTGGCCGACCAGCTTCTTCGGTCCGCCGTCCGCGCGGACCGGGAAGGAGCGGTCCTCGGTGGTGGGGCCGAGGGCGGCCATCCTCCGGGCGGTTTCGGGGGCGACGGGCTGCGGGTGCGCGAGCTTCCCGGTGCGTTCGCCGTGCTCGGTCGGGACGCGCAGGGTGTCGTTGCCCTTGACGACGACCGGCGCCTGGGCGAATCGTTCCGGCTGGCGTTGCGGGCCCTCCAGGGTGGCGGCGAGGCCGAGGCCCATGGTGGCGATCAGGCCGACGCCGAGGGCGAGTGCGGTGAAGCTTCCGACGAAGGTGACCCAGCGGGTGTGCAGGGTGCGCAGGGCGAGGCTCAGCACGGCGCGGCCTCCAGCTGCGTCATGTGCGCGGCGATGTCCTGGGCACCCGCCCCGGTCAGTTCGCCGCTCGGCCGGCCGTCGGCGAGGAAGACGACGCGGTCGGCGTAGGAGGCGGCCACCGGATCGTGGGTGACCATGACGACCGTCTGGCGCTCGGTGTCGACCATGGTCCGGAGCAGGGTGAGCACCTCACGGCCGGTGGTGGAGTCCAGGGCTCCCGTGGGCTCGTCCCCGAAGAGCACCTCGGGGCGGGTGATCAGGGCGCGGGCCAGGGCCACGCGCTGCTGCTGGCCGCCGGACAGTTCGGTGGGCCGGTGCCGGGCCCGGTCGCCCAGGCCCACCCGGGCCAGGACCTCGCGGACCTCGGCCTTGGCGGGGCGGCGGCCCGCCAGGCGCAGCGGCAGGGCGACGTTTTGCTCGGCGGTGAGGGCGGGCAGCAGGTTGAAGGCCTGGAAGACGAAGCCGATCCGGTCCCGGCGCAGCAGGGTCAGCCGGGTCTCGCCGAGCCCGGTGAGGTCGGTGCCGCCGATGGTCACGGTGCCGGAGGTGGGGCGGTCGAGCCCTGCCGCGCAGTGCAGCAGGGTGGATTTGCCGGAGCCGGAGGGGCCCATGACGGCGGTGAAGGTGCCCTGGGGGAAGTCGAGGGATACCCGGTCGAGGGCGGTGACGGCCTGGTCGCCGGCGCCGTACACCCTGCTGAGGTCTCTGAGTTGGATCGCGTCGTGTGCCATGCCTCCACCCAACCCGGGCGGGCGGCTCGGCACAGCGGGTCCAGACCGAGTCCTGGGGGTAGGGCCGGCCCTACCCCGCCGACGCCGCCTTGAGGGGTCCCAGAGCCGCTGCGGGCACCTTTCGCAAAGGTTTCAGGCGTGTCTCCCGGTCGGTGTTCGGCCGTTTCGGCGGCCCGCTCCCGCACAGGTCAGCCCCGGTCGCACCGCTGCGGTCTGCAGTCATCCGTACACGATAGGTGACGAAAAATGGGTGTCCGAACGGGCGTTCACGGCCCGTGTGAGCAAGACTCTGTCCGCTATCCGAAACAACAACCCAAGGGAGTGTTCGAAATGCGGTCCATCACCAGGGGTCTCGGGCTCGGTTCCGCCGCCATGGCGCTTACCGCGCTCACTGCGCTGGCCTGGCCCGGAGTGGCCGGAGCCGCTCCTTCCGGCACGGCAAGCCTGTACGCCCCGTCCGCGCTCGTGCTCGGGGTGACCGCCGGAGACGACACCGAGGCCGGTACGGTGCTGCGCGCGGTGACGCTGGTATGCGCGCCGACGCCGAGCGGCACGCACCCGAACCCGGTCGGCGCGTGCGCCGAGTTACGCGCGAACGCGGCCCGGATGGACGTCCTCGCGGCGCCCGGGCCCGACGCCGCCTGCACCAAGGAGTGGAACCCCATGACCGTGACGGCCGACGGAGTGTGGCAGGGCCGTCGGCTGACCTACGACCACACCTTCGGCAACCCGTGCGGTCTGCGCAGCGCCAACGGTGTCCTGTTCAACTTCTGACGCCCGCCCAGCGCGTGCGACGACCGGCCGGGCGGCACGCCGACAGCCGCCCGGCCGGGCTCGCCGCGCGGGGGTCAGCCCAGTTCGAGGCTGGTGACCCCGTAGATCCCGGGCAGTTCGAGCTCGGGGGCCGGGCCGGTGTACATCCTGGCGGTCTCGAAGGTCGGGACCAGCCCGAGGCCCTTGAGCAGGGCGACGGCCTCCGGGTTCGCGTCCGGGGCGTCCACGGAGACCAGACCGCCGGACGCCTGCTCCGCGAGCCGCCGCAGCAGAGTGGCCGCGACGCCGGGGGTGGCCGCGTACAGGGGGCCGATCCGGGAGGCTCCGCTGCACGGCCGGATGACGCCGATCCCCTCGATCCGGCCGTCCCGGACGGCCGCCAGCGCCGTCCGGCCGGGCAGAGCGGTCCAGGCGGAGAGGAAGGCGTCGCGCGCCTCCGGGAAGAACCGGCGGTCGTAGGCGGCGAGTTGTCCGAAGGGCAGCGCGGCCGCGTCCACCACCTCGACGCCGTCGGCACCGGCCGCCGCTCCGTGCGGAACACCTTCGTGGCGGACGTTGTTCCAGGCCGGACGGAAGCCGGACTTACGGTAGTTGTCCTGCTGCTCGACGACCCCGTCCAGCCCGATGAGCCGCCCGCCCAGCCGCTCCATCGCTGCGTGCCAGAGCCTGATGCCGTATCCCTGGCCGCGAAACGCGGGGCGGGTGATGTAGAAGCCGATGAACCCGAAGCCTGCGCCGTAGCGGACCGCCGAGACGCAGGCCACCGGCTCGCCGTCGAGCCGGCCGACGAGGAAGCCCTCCGGGTCGGCGACCGCGAAGGCGAACCGGTCCGTGTCCCCCGGGTTCCAGCCCTCCTCGTCGGCCCAGCCCCGGATCATGTCCATGTCGGCGGCGCTCGCGCCGGTGATCTCGAATCCCGTCATGCCCGGTGTTGTACCAGATGCGTGAGGGACGCGCCCGGGGGCAGCGGGGCCTGACCGGTCGTCAGGAGCGCTGCGAACACCGCGCGGTCGGCTTCCCGATGGAGGTCGCTGACCTGCCCGTCGCCCACTTCGACCACCCGCCACGCCCCGTCCGCGCGCAGCGCGAGGTCCGTGGTCACGAAGGGACAGCCCAGGGCCTCGACGGCCGCACGGACCGGCTCCAGCTCCGGCGCCCCGGCCTCGGCGACCGGGCTGTCGGGGTGGGCGGTGACCAGCCGGGGCACCCCGTCCCGCCACCACACGCGTACCTCGGCGGCCGCCGCCTCGGGCGCGACGAAGGACTCGAAGGCCCTCAGGACCACCCCGCCCGCCAGGAACTCGTCCTGGAGCTCGACGAAGCGGCTCACCACGCGGTGCAGGGCCGCCGAGTCGGCCAGATCGGGCACGTAACAGGCCTCGTCCCACTCGTGCTTGCGGGACTTCACGTAGTCCTTGACGACGGCGGGCCCCGGTGGGAGGTCCGCCGCGAGCGCGGTGAGCCGCGCCGGTTCCGGGCTCTGCCCCGGCCGCGCCGGAAGCCAGCCGCTGACCGGGGTGAGCCCGGCGAACGCCTCGTACCAGCCGGGCAGTTCGTGGGCCCGGCGGTACGCCTGGGGGGTGACGACGAGTTCGCCGCCGCGCCGGCGCAGAGCCCGGTCAAGCTCGGCATACCGGCCGGAGGGGATCATCCAGCCCCGGTACCAGACGGCTCCCGACCCGGCGGGCACGCGCGCGACGGCCCGCTCGGCGTCCCCGGCGAGCAGCGCGTCGTGGTCGAGGAGCAGCACCGTGCCGCCGCCCTCGCGAACCTGCCGGGCCTCCGCCGCGAAGTGGGCGTCGACCCGGCGCTCGTTCAGCGGGTCGCGGCAGTACAGGACGGCCGTGGTGGCGGGTGTGGTCGTCGCGGGCATGGCCCCACCCTACGGACGGCGCCGTGGATCACCGTACGGTTTTCAGCCCGCGCAAATCACGTCGTCGAGCCGGATGGGCTCGGAGTCGAGGCGTACGTAGGCGGTGAAGGTATCGGTCTCTCCGGACTCCCAGTGGGTGGTGACGGTGGCCCAGCCGACGGCGGCCGACTGGGCGACGGTGACCGGGCCGATGGCGATGGCCATCGGTTCGTTCTGCCCGCAGAGGAGCACGTCGACGTCCGGGGTCTCCTTCTGTCTGTCCTTGAGCACCTGCGAGACGCGGCTCTCGCGGTCCTGGTGGGAGGGGCCGTGATCGCCGTAGAAACCGGCGAGGAAGCGGCCGATCGCGTCAGCGGTGTGCATCGGCGGGGCCGGGACGGCCGCCTGGACGGCCGCCGGCGCGGCGAGAGCGGGTACGGGCGACAGGGCCGCCGGCGCCAGCAGGGTCAGCAGCAGGGCGCCAAGGCTGTACGGCTTGAGCTTCATGCCGGGTTTGTACCCGCCCGTGGGTGCCGGGGGGAGGGGCGCGGCCCGGATCTCACCCCAGTGGAGGGCGGGATTCACCGCAGGAACGTCGGCGGAGGGCGCAGAGGGATGGCAGACGGGTGAACGTGGAGGGAGAAATGCGGTCGCGGCCGCGGGGGACCCCTACGTAGGGTCGGCGTATGGGGAAGCCGCTCGTCGCAGTGTTCAGTGGGGCCGGGATGTCCACCGATTCCGGGATCCCGGACTACCGGGGGCCGCAGGGCCTGTGGCGGCGTGAGCCCGACGCCGAGAAGCTCGTGACCTACGCGTATTACATGGCCGATCCGGAGATCCGGCGCCGGTCCTGGCTGATGCGCGCCGAGCTCGGGGCGCTCGGGGCGCGGCCCAACGCCGCGCACCTGGCCGTGGCGGAGCTGGAGCGCGGCGGCACCCCGGTGCGGGTGATCACGCAGAACGTGGACGGGCTGCACCAGCTCGCCGGGATGCCCGCGCGCAAGGTGTTCGAGCTGCACGGCACCACCCGGTCGGTGGTGTGCACCGCCTGCCACGCCCGGTCGGGCATGGACGAGGCGCTGGCCCGGGTCGCCGCCGGGGAACCGGATCCCGCGTGCCTGCGGTGCGGCGGGATCCTCAAGGCGGCGACCGTGATGTTCGGCGAACGGCTCGACCCGCACGTGCTCGGGCAGGCGATGGCCGTGGCCAAGGGGTGCCAGGTCTTCATCGCCGTCGGGTCGACGCTCCAGGTGCAGCCCGCCGCCTCCTTGGCCGGGATGGCGGCGGAGGCCGGGGCCCGGCTGATCATCGTCAACGCCGAGGAGACCCCGTACGACGCGCTCGCCGACGAGGTGGTGCGCGAGCCGATCGGAACCGCCTTGCCGGCGCTCCTGGCCCGGATCACCGCCGACCGCTGAACGGGAGATTGGGGCCTAGCCCGAGAACCCGTCGGCCGCCCGGCGCATTTCTGCCACGTCCAGCTTCTTCATCTTCATCATGGCGCCGGTGGCCCGGGCGGCCCGCTCCGGGTCCGGGTCGCTGACCAGGTCGATGGCACCGGGCGGGATGACCTGCCAGGACACCCCGAACCTGTCCTTGACCCAGCCGCAGGCGGACTCCTGGCCGTCCTTGGTCAGGGCGTCGTAGTAGTAGTCCGCCTCGGGCTCGTCGGCGCAGTGGATCTGGAAGGAGATCGCCTCGGTGAAGGGGAACTGCGGTCCGCCGTTGAGACCGATGAACTTCTGCCCGTTGATCTCGAACTCGACGATCATCACCGAGCCCGCCTGCCCGGGGCCCGCATCCGTGTAGCGGCCGATCCGGCCGATCTTGCCGTCCTTGAAGACGGACAGGTAGTAGTCGGCGGCCGCTTCCGCGTCGCCGTCGAACCACAGACACGTGGTGAAACCGTTGCCGCTCATCTCTGCCTCCAGGCCGGTGTGTGGACGGTGGTTACCGTTCACCACATACAGACCGGCCCCGGACCCGAATTTCATCGGTGGGCCCGGGGCCGGTCTGTGTTCGGCCGGGATTTCGCTCGTACGGCCTACTTCGCGGGCTGCGCGCCCATCGCGAGCATGCGGTCGACGACACGCTCGGTGGCGTGGCCGTCGTCCAGGTCGCAGAACTCGTCGCGGAACGCGGCCCGCGCCTGCGCGTACTGCTCCCCGATGGTGTCCGCGTTCCGGACGGCCTCGATCAGGCTCGCCGAGTCCGCCAGCAGCGGGCCGGGCGCCTTCTCCTCCAGGTCGAAGTTGAAGCCGCGCAGGGTGCCCTTGTAGTGCTCCAGGTCGTACGTGAAGAGCAGGATCGGCCGGTCGGTGAGCGCGAAGTCGAAGAGCGCGGAGGAGTAGTCCGAGATCAGCACGTCGGCGACGAGCAGCAGGTCGGCTGCGTCGGGCCAGCGGGAGACGTCGACGACGAAGCCGTCGCGGACGCCTTCGCGGACCTGCTCGCCCACGTGGTGGTGGCCGCGGACCAGCAAGACGTGGTCCTCGCCCAGCTCGCGGCGGGCGTGCTCCAGGTCGATCCGCAGGTCGAGCTTGTAGCCGCCGGACCAGCCCTCGCAGTTCTCGCGCCAGGTGGGCATGTAGAGGACGACCTTCTTGCCCTCCGGCAGGCCGAGCCGCCGCCGGACCTCGGCGATCCGCTCCGCGTCGGGCCGTACGAGGGCGTCCGTACGCGGGCTGCCGGCCTCGATGACCTCGCCGTCGTAGCCGAGGGCGCGCTTGAGGAGGGGCGTCGCGTACGAGCTCGGGGAGGCCAGCAGGGACCACTGGGCACTGTCGTGCGCCAGCCCCTCCAGGATCTCGGGGCTCGTGTAGTAGTCGTGGACGAAGTCATGGCCGATCTGCTTGATCGGCGTGCCGTGCCAGGTCTGGACGACGACCTGACCGGCGCGGCGCTCGAAGCGCATCGGCACGTTGTCGTTGGTCACGTAGTAGCGGGCGCGGGCCAGCAGCTCCCAGGACTCGACGCTGCCGTACTGCACGGCGCGCGCGGTCGCCGGGACCTCGGCACGGCCGTCGCGGACCAGCCAGATGTGCTCCAGCTTCTCGCCGCGGCGCAGCAGTTCCTCGTGGATGGCGCGGGGGGAGTCCCCGGCGCCGTTCCCCTGGAAGGTGTCGTAGACGACGACGTCCTTGACAGGCAGGGCGCGCTGCGCCGGGTAGGTCTCGAAACGGGCCACGCGCTGGGCGTAGCGGGAGCGGTCGTGCGGGCTGAGCAGCGGGTCGGCGACCAGCACCATGCGGTCGTAGAAACGGGTCTCGACCCGCATCCGGCGGCCGTGCGTGGTGAAGGGGTGCGGTCCGGCGACGAGCAGGCCGGGGCCCATCTGCACGGGGGCTCCGCGGTCGACGCCGAGGAGGCCGGCGGTGGTTCCGCCCTGGGCGGCCGGCCGCAGCGTGGGCCACCAGCGGCCTTCGGGAAGCGTGGTGCGGCCGGCGTAGGGCTCGGGGAGCACGGGCTCGAAGGTGGTCTCGAAGCCGTCGCCGTCTCGAGTGACGGGGTAGCTGAACTCCACGCCGTGCGCGTTGTGCAGGACGAGCTCGTACGGCTCGTCGGTGGGCGCCGTGAACCGGCCGCGCAGGGTGACCGTGCCGTCCTTGGTCTCGACGGTGTCGACCAGCGGCGGCGAGGGCTGCACGGAGAGGGTCAGGTGTCCGGTGTTGCCGCGCTTGGCGAAGAGGGCACGGCCCGCGTCCTCGCCGGGCAGCGGAAGGACCAGGCCGTTGAAACCGCCGCGCTCGTCGTGGGCCACGCGGTGCTCGGTGCCGTCGGCGCCGAGTACGGACAGGCTCCACGGCTCCGGCATCCACTCACCGGGCTCGCACGGGGCGTCCGGTACGGCGGCCAGCTCGGCCAGCGGCACACGGGCGGTGAACGGGATCCGGCCGGCGCCCGCCTCGGCGGTCTCCAGCGGGAAGGTGAGGACGGTGCCGGTGCTGACGTGGACGGCCTGCAGGGTGGCGGCTCCGCCGAGCTCGGCGGAGAGTTCGCCGGTGATCAGGACGGCGTCGTCACCGGCGGGGCGTACGTCCAGGGCGCGGGCGCGGACGATCTCCACCTGGATGGTGAGGGAGCCGGAGACGGCCGGCACGATCCGGACGTCCGGGGCCACCCAGTGCGCGGGCGGGTTCTGGCCGGTGTCGTTCTCTCCGCCCTTGAGGCGGGCGCGGTGCAGGCCGCCGGCCCCGGTGACGGCGACGGAGGTGGTCCATATCCCCTCGCGCCAGGTGCCGCCCGACTGGAAGATCGACGGGTCGACGACGGCGGTGAAGCCGGCCCAGTCGGCGTGCTTCAGGGCGAGGTGCGGCGCGTTCACGGTGGCCATCGGGGAGGCGACCGTACGGGTGCTGACGACGGAGCGGCGGCGCTTGCCGCCCTCGCGGAACACCAGCATCTTGCGGGAGCCGAGGCGGCTCTCGGCGCCGAGGTGGCCGGGCACGGCGTAGCCGCGCAGGAGCAGCTTGCCGTCGGCCCAGGCCGCCTGCTCCAGGCGGCTGACGACGCGGCGCTCGCGCGGGCCGAGGGTGAGGATCTTGGCGGGGACCGGCGGACGGCCCTGCAGGAAGGGGTAGTCCGCCTGCGGGCGGGCGATTCCCTTGACGGGCACGCTGTAGTGGTAGTCGCGCTGGTGGTCCTGGAGGGCGATGAAGTCCTCGACTCGGCCTTCGCTCGCCAGGAACGCCTTGAGTCGGTCGGCGACGGTCAGGTCGGACCAGGGGCCGGTGCCGATCTCCCGGACGAGGCCCCCGACCTCCTTGACGAACGCGGCACGGAAGTCGGGCCCGCCTTCACCGACGTACTTGTAGATGAGCGGGAGTTCCTCGCTCAGTACGTTGTAGTCGTAGTCGCGCAGGTAACGGACGTACTTGGCGCCCTGCTTGGCCTTGAGGGACTCGCGCACCAGGCGGACGGACTTCACGCGGTCGATGAGGGAGACGGGGTCGGTGGAGCGCTGGGTGATGGAGCGCTCGCCGGTCTCGCGGACGCGCCAGTGGTAGACGCAGTCGCTGATGATGTCGACGCTGGAGGCGAAGTAGTGCGCGGGGATGCTGACCGGGGCGTCCTCGTAGAGGATGCCCTCCGGGTACTGGAAACCGTGCTCGTCCCAGAAGGTGCGCCGGTAGACCTTGTTCCACGCGGTGCGGTCGGTGACCAGCGCCGGGAACTTCGAGATGTGGGTCTTCAGCTGCGTCCTGGCGAAGGCGGCCCGGTGGCCCCAGGACTGCTGCATGCCGACGGAGCGGAAGCGCTTCACGTTGCCGCCGGCGAAGTCCGAGCCCGTCTCGTCGAGGGCGTCGATCAGCCGCTGGTAGGCGTAGTCCGGCATGGTGTCGTCGCTGTCGACGAACGCCAGGTACTCGCTGTCCTTGTGGGCGTGCCGGGCGCCGACGTTGCGTGCGGCGCCGAGACCGGCGTTCTCCTGCATCACGACCCGGAAGCGCTTGTCCCGCGCCGCGAAGGCCTTGGCGATGACGGCGCTGGTGTCCGTGGACCCGTCATCCACGAGGATGGCCTCGAAGTCGCCGAAGGTCTGAGCGGCGATGGATTCCAGGCACTCGTCGAGGTAGAGCTCGACGTTGTAGACGGGGACGACGATGCTCAGGCGCGGGGGCATGGGTGGCGGGTTCTCCAGCGTTTTGTGCTTTATCGATGATCAGCTGCTCACAGCATCCTACTAGGTAGCAGAATCATGAACTCCTCCCTTATCGGGCATACCACGGCTGATCGCCGGGGCGGACGGCAAAGATTTAAGCCGCCCGCCACCTCGACGACGCGGTCCTGGGTCAGACCTCCAGCTCGGCCTCGATCTTCTTCAGCTGGTGGCGGGCCATCGCGAGGTTGGCCCGGCCCCTGTCCAGGGCGAGGTAGAGGAAGAAGCCGGAGGTGCCCCGGCCCTTCAGCAGCCGGATCAGGTGGTACTGGCTGCCCAAGGTGATGAGGATGTCCTCGATGTCGTCGTTGAGGCCGAGCATCTCCATCGTGCGGACCTTGGCGCGGACCACGTCCGTGTTGCCGGCCGCGGCGACCGCGAGGTCGAGGTCCTTCCCGCCGCCGACGGTCCCGAGGGCCATGCCGCTGCCGTAGTCGACCAGGGCGGCGCCGAGCGCGCCGTCGATGGTGGTGGTGGCTTCCTTGAGCGTGGTCTCGACGTTTGCCATGAGGGGTTCCTCTTTCTTCTTTCGCTTTTTCACTTCGCCGTGGCGGTGCTGGTTACGGTTCAGTCGGTTGGCGTCGTGCCTGGTCAGGCGGGCGGAGCGGGCGGCAGGGGGGGAAGGGGCGGAACGCCGTTGCCCCGTCGGCCGAGGGTGTGGTCGATGAGTTCGGCTATGCGCAGACTGGAGCGCCGGGCCTCCAGGTGGAGCCGCCCGACATTGACGCGCGGCTCCGCGGTCAGGGTGAGGACGGCGGCCTCGCCCGACGCGTAGGTGGCCACGTAGCCGTGCTCGCCGCGCACCAGCAGTTCGCGGAATCCGCCCTGGCCGGTGCTGTCGCTCAGCCGCTGGGCGACCCCGAGGGCGGCCGCGGTCAGTGCCGCGACCGTCTCGGCCTCGGTGGCGGCGCTGTCCTGGGCGAGTACGAGGCCGTCGGCGCTCGCCGCGAGGGCACCGGTGAGCTGGGGCACCCGGGCCCGCAGCCTGCGCAGCTCGGCGAGTATCTCGGCCTCTGCCTCGGGCGGCACCGTGCTCATGTCGGCCTTTCTCCTCTCGGGCTGCCTCCGCTCGGAGCGGTCGGCGCGCAGGGCCGGTCGCAGCGGGAGCCTCACAGGCTTGCCTCCAGTGCGTCGCGTAACCGGCGGAGCAGCGCCACGTCCGGGGATTGGGCCTGGGTCATCCAGTCGGGCAGGGGGTCCGCGACCGGCGGTGCGGCCGGGGTGTGCGGGGTCTCGACCAGTCCGGCCGCCGCCAGGCGCCGTACGTCGAGCAGTGTGTGGAAGGCGGGCCGGCCGAGCACCCACGCGAGGTCCGCCGGGGTGCGTACGCCGTCCGCGTGGTGCAGCAGCATCCGCTGCCGGGCGGTGACCGTCTGGCCGGGGGCGGCCGGCCTCGGTACGACCGGGGAGGTGTCCAGCAGGGGGTACGGCCAGACCGCGTCGAGCAGTTCCCGGCGGCGCCGGGTCTCCCGCTCCACGGCGGCGGCCGGGACGGAGCGGACGGAGCCGATCCAGTGGGTGGCCCCGCGGCGGAACCGGGAGGGGCCGCTGCCCGGGGAGAGCGCGAAGAAGGCGGCGTCGAAGATGGCGGCGAGGTGGCAGATCTCCAGCTCCCCGCCCGCGAGACCGCCGCTGTCGACGAGGAAGCGGGCGACCTGGCGGCGTGCGCCGGCCCGGTCCACGGCCTCGCGCCAGCGCTCGGGGGCGAGGCCGCCGCCGGTGGTGAGCAGTACGTCGAGGCCGGGTGTGGCCGGGCTCTCGGCGTGCACGATGCGGCCGTTCTCCAGGAAGAGGGTGCCACGGTCGCGTAACAGGGCGCCGGTGGCGTGTTCGGCGGCTAGCCGGGTGAGGAGCGGGGAGACGGCGACGGTGGCGGTCGGTGCGGTGGTGGAGGCGGTGGCCGGGGTGGTCATCTGAGCACCAGTCCCTCGGCGAGGGCGCGGAGCCTGTGGCGTGCCAGGGCGAGATTGCCGTCGGCCCGGTCGAGCCACAGGTGCAGGAAGACGCTGCTGTCGAAGCTCGTCTCGACGAAGCGCAGCACGTGGTAGCCGGTGCGGGTGGTGACGATCAGGTCCTCGACGGGCGGGCCGGCGGACGTCCGGCCGGACCCGTCATCGGGTATCCGCTCCGGCTCCGCCGGGGCGAAGGACTCGTACTCGGCGGCCGCGCGGGCCAGCTCGGCGGTCTCCGCGGCGGTGGTCTCGTGGTCGCCCACGGGCGACTCCCCCGCGGTGCCGAGGGCCAGTCCGCTGCTCCAGTCGACCAGCGCGGCCCCCCGCGCACCAGGCAGGGCCATGGCTTCGAGCAGGCATTCGTCGATCCCGGGCACGCGGGCTCCCCTCCCGGCCGGACGTGCGGGGTGCACGGTCGTACGGCGCGACAGGAGGGAACTTACTCAACTTCCACAGTACGAAAGGGCGTTCTGGCATTTTCCGCTGGAACATGCACGGTAGGGCATGAGAGCTTGGCCGGAACCCGTCGACTTTTGATCACGAAGCAAGCGGAAGATCGTCCGCGAGCCGGAACGAGCCGCCCTCGCGCTGCACATAGCCCTCATGGCTGAGGGTACGCAGCAAGTGGTAGACGGTGGGCAACGGAATGCCGGTGAGCCGCGCGAGGCGCTTCGCCGTCACCCCGCCTTCCGCGTACATCGCTTCCAGAAGGCGCAGCGCGCGCTGCACGGAACCGATCAGGGTGGGCGTGCTGTCCTTCTGGCTGTGGTGCTCGGTTCCCATGAGTGGTCCCCCTGCTCCGGTACGAGGCCTGGCGGACCCATCAAAGTCGCTCATCAGCCGCAAAACCAGCTGACTCGCGTAAACCTGAGCATAAGATCACCGCATCTCGGCCCCGGCGGGGGGCGGGCAGGGCCTGCCACCCATCAGCCCGCGGGCCGCTCCGGGAGGAGGCGCTCGGCCATGGTCTCGATGAGGGCCTCCACCGGATAGGCCTCCAGCAGCGTCGGAACGGTCAGGTCGTCCACGATGAGGCCCAGCATCGCGAGGTGGAGCAGCACCACCCCCTGCCGGTCCCCCGGCAGGCCCGACTCCAGGTGCCAGGTGACGTCGGCCTCCAGCCCCGCGCCCTGGAAATTGGCCAGTTCTGCCTGGAGTTCGGGGCGCCGGGTGCCCTCAAGCCTTAGCTCCAGCATCGCGATGTGCACGCTGCGCTCGCGCCGCATCCGCTCCAGGAGCCGGCCGAGCAGCATCTCGGTGTCCAGCGGAGCCGTCAGGTCGGCCGGGTCCGGGACCAGCCGCTCCCGGGTGCGGCGGAGGATCTGCACGAGCAGCTGGGCCCGGTTGGCGAAGTAGTTCGAGGCGGTACCCGTCGGCACGCCCGCCTCGGCGTCCACAGCGCGCAGCGTCAGGCCGCGGGAGCCGTCGCGCGCCAGGACTTCGATGGCGGCGTCGAGCAGTGCGGCACGGCGCTGCGGATTCTGGCGCATGCGCAGGTCCCTCCGGTCGTCGCTGGTGGGCGGAGCGTCGCTGCGGTCACGGTGAGCGGCGGTGAGCGGCGGTGAGCGGGGAGCGGGGAGCGGCGGTGAGCACTGCAAGTGCAGTGATCCGCCCACGGTAGCGGATGCGCACACAGATCCGGATGCGGCCGGTCGGGGCCCTCCCCACCGCCCCCTCCCCCGTGTCAGGCTGCCCGTCATGGAGCGGATCGTCGAGGAGATACGCGAGGACCTGGCCCGCCGGATCGCCGTGGCGGCGGACCGGCTCGCCGAGCGGACGCTGGCCGAGGATCCCGCGTACGCCGCACTGCTCGGCCGGGCCGAGCTGCGCGAGCGGATCCACCACACCCTCCGTCAGACCGTCGAAGGCTTGGTCCGCAGCTCCCGAGGCCTGCCGCCGGAGCTCGCCGACGCCCGGGCCGCCGGCACGCTCAGGGCCGAGCAGGGGCTGCCGCTCGACTCGCTGCTGCGCACCTACCGCAGCGGCGGGCGGCTGCTCTGGGCGGCCCTCACCGAGTCCGTGACCTCGCACGACCGGGCGGCGCTGCCCCGCCTGCTGGCGGGCGCGACCACGCTGTGGGACGTACTGGACCAGATGACGGACGCCGTGTCCGAGTCCTACCGGCAGGCGCAGGCCGCCCGCACCGACCGCGACCGGGAGCGCCGCGCGGTCCTGCTGGACGTCCTGCTCGACGGGGCGGGCGGCGCGGGCGGCGCGGCCACCGCTGGGGGCACGGCCGGCCCGGACGGTCCCGCCGCCCCGGAGGCCGCGGCGCGGTTGGGTCTGCCCGAGCGCGGCCGCTTCGCGGTGGTCGTGGTGGCCGCGGATGGTTCCGGCCGGGCGGCGGAGAGAGCCGGTGCGGTGGCCGGGGAATTGCGCGTGCTGTGGCGGATCCGTGCCGACGCGGAGATCGGCCTGGTGGAGCTGGGCCATCATCCGCTGGAGTCCGTACGGGAACTGCTCGCGCCGCTCGCGGTGCGCGCCGGGGTCAGCCCGCTCGTGGAGACCCCGGCCGAATTGGCCCGGGCGCACCGGCTGGCCGCCCTCGCCCTGCGTACCGCCCCGGAGTCCGGCGGCCCGCGCACCGCCCTGCTGGACGAAGGGTTGCCGGCGGCTCTGGTCGCGGGCCATGCCGAACTCGCCGGGCGGCTGCGGCAGGTGGTGCTGGGCCCGGTGCTGGCCCTGCCCGTGGAGGACCGCCGGCTGCTGCTGACCACGCTGGGCACGTGGCTGGCCTGTCAGGGCTCGACGACGTCCGCCGCGCAGCGGCTGTACTGCCATCGCAACACCGTCTCGAACCGGCTTCGCCGCGTCGAGCAGCTGACGGGCCGCTCCCTGTCGGACCCGCGGCACGTGGTGGAACTGGCGCTCGCGCACGCGGCGGTGGTCCAGCGGGCCGCTCCGAGGTGAACAATGATCACTTGGGAGCGACCGGGGCGGCCGGGGCGGCCGTGGACTTCGCCGACTCCAGCAGGTACGGCACGTCGATCACCGCGACCCCCGGGGTGAACAGCAGCCGCGCCTTCAGCCGCAGGGCGTTCTGGTTGTGGAGGGGCTGCTCCCACCAGTGGCCGACCACGTACTCCGGGATCACCACCGACAGCACGTCGGTCGAGCTGTCCGCCGCCAGTTCCTCGATGTGGGCCAGGACCGGGCGCACCACCTCGCGGTACGGAGAGTGCAGGATCTTCAACGGGAGGCCCGGGTCGTGCTCGGCCCAGTCCGCGCGGAGCCGGGCCGCCGCCGCCTCGTCCGCCGCGACCGTGACCGCCGTCAGCGTGTCGGGGCGCAGGCCCTGCGCGTAGCCGAGGGCCTTCAGGGTCGGCGCGTGCACGGCGGCGACCAGGACCAGTACGTGGTGGCGGGCGGGCTTGCGCGGCTTCGCGCCGGGGGCGACGGCGACCTCCTGGGCGACCTGGTCGTAATGGCGGCGTACGCCCTTCATGCCGAGGAAGAGCAGCGGCATGGCGATGACGACCAGCCATGCGCCGTGCGTGAACTTGGTGATCAGGACGATGACCAGGACCAGCGCGGTCAGGGTGGCGCCGACCGCGTTGATGGCGAGCCGGCGGTGGATGTGCACCCGCTCCTCGCGCGGGGTGGCGGGCGAGGCCAGCTCTCCGCGCCAGTGCCGGACCATGCCCGCCTGGGAGAGGGTGAACGAGACGAAGACGCCGATGATGTAGAGCTGGATGAGACGGGTCAGTTCGGCGTCGAACGCGACGATCAGGGCGATGGCGGCGAGCGCGAGGAGCACCACGCCGTTGGAGTAGACGAGCCGGTCGCCCCGGTTGAAGAGCTGGCGCGGCGCGTACCGGTCCTTGGCCAGGATCGAGGCGAGCATGGGGAAGCCGTTGAAGGCGGTGTTCGCGGCGAGGACCAGCACTCCGGCGGTGACGGCCTGCAGCAGGTAGAAGAGGAAGTGCCAGCTGCCGAAGGTGGCGCGGCCGATCTGGGCGAGGGCGGTGGAGGTCGCGGTGCCGGGGGGTAGTCCCAGTTCGGTGGGGTCGGCCGCGACGTGCACCTCGTACGTCATGGCGAGCGCGGTGATGCCCATGAACATGGTCGCCGAGAGCACGCCCATCGCGGCGAGGGTGGTCGCCGCGTTCTTGGCCTTGGGTTTCCGGAAGGCGGGGACGCCGTTGCTGATCGCCTCCACGCCGGTGAGGGCGGTACAGCCTGAGGCGAAGGCGCGCATCCCGAGGAGCACGAGCGCGAGGCCGGTGTAGGTGCCGGCCGCGGTGATCGGCAGGTGGGCGGACTCGGCGCGGATGGTGTCGCCGGTCGCCAGCCGGACGGCGGCGCAGGCGAACATGAGGTAGATGACGAGGACGAAGCCGTAGGTGGGGATGGCGAACACGCGCCCCGATTCGCGTACGCCGCGCAGGTTCATCAGGGTCAGCAGCACCACGAACCCCACGGACAGCGCGACCTCGTGGTCGTCGAGGGCGGGGATGGCCGAGGTGATCGCGGAGACGCCCGAGACCACGGAGACCGCGACGGTCATCACGTAGTCGACGAGCAGGGCGCTGGCTGCGGTCAGGGCAGCGGTCGGGCCGAGGTTCTCGGAGCTGACCACGTAGGCGCCGCCGCCTCCGGGGTAGGCGTGGCAGGTCTGCCGGTAGGAGGCGACGACCACCACGAGGAGGAAGACGATGGCGGCGGCCGCGTACCAGGTGAGGTGGAGCAGCGCGACGCCGCCGAGGGCGAGGATCAGCAGGATCTCCTCGGTGGCGTAGGCCACCGAGGAGAGCGGGTCGCTGCAGAAGATCGGCAGGGCGAGCCGTTTGGGCAGCAGGGTCTCGCCCAGCCGTGCGGTGTCGAGGGGTTCACCGACCAGCACGCGTTTCGCATGGATACGCCTCATGGAGGAATGATCGTGCACGTTTTGCACCAGTCATCCCCTTTGCCGCCTGTGTCACCCGGCGAGCTCCACCGCCCGCTGCGCCAGCCACAGGTCGTGCCGGGCGCTCGGCGACTGGAGCAGGGAGCGTTCCAGTAGCGCCTCCACACGGGACAGGCGCTTGCGCGCACCCGGCACGGAAATGCCCAGCGCCCCTGCGGCCGGGACGAGTTGGGCGTCGTGCGCCAGCCACACGCGGACGGTCTCGCGGGCGCCGGGCGGAGCGTCCGGTCCCGTCAGCGGGCCCAGATGGTTACGGGCCCAGGCGGTCAGGCGCGGATCGCGCAGCACCTCGTCGAGGTCGGGGGCGGCCGCCGGGCCCCCGCCCGGCCCTTCCCCCGGCGCCCCGCCCGGGGTCAGCCGCAGCGCCAGCGACAGAGCTGCCTGGTCCGCAAGGGAGGCGAGCTCCAGGCCGAGCAGCGCCTCGACCAGGCGCAGCCTCGCGGCCAGGGTGTTGCGGTGGATCTTCAGCAGCCGGGTCGCGTGCGAGGTGAAGTTCAGCCAGGCGTGGGCGGTGGCCCGCAGTTCCTGCGCCCCGGGGTCCTGGGGGCGCCGGGGCTCGTGGGCGTGCAGGGGTGCCAGCAGGGCCTCCGCCCAGCCGGTCCCGGCTCCGTGGGCGGCGAGCGCCAGTTCGGGGCCCGGCCCGAAGCGGGCGTGGCGTTCGCCCCGGCCGCGGGCGACCGCCAGGGCGTGGAAGGCCTGGGTGTAGGCGGCGGGGGCCTCGCGCAGGCTCAGCTCCCCGCTGACTCCGACCGCGCAGTCCGGGGCCACCCCCACCAGCGCCCCGGCCAGGGGGTCGTGGTCGGCCGCAGCCGCAGCCAGGTCGGCCGGGACGAGCACGATGAGGTGGCGTACGTACACCGGGCAGCGCACGATCCAGGCCCGGCCGCCCGTCAGCTCCCCGCACAACCGGGCCACTTCGCCGCGCCGGCCGGTCCGGCATTCCACGACGTACATCCGCATCGGCTCGGGCAGCGAGGGTCCCAGCGCCCCGGCGATCTGGTGGGCGGTGGAGAGCCTGCCGTTCATCAGCAGGTGCAGCACCGCCTCCCGGGCCCGCGACTCGGCGAGCCCGGCCCGCTCCTCCCGCCTCGCGGCATCCTCGGCGCGCAGTACGAGGGCCAGCGGTACGGCGGCGTCCGCGAGCAGCGTGGCCGCACCGGGGTGGTGCGGCTGCTCCAGTACGGCGGCCAGCGCGCGCCCGCCGTCCAGCGCGAACAGCAGCGTCGCGGAGCCGCCCTGGTGCAGGACGGCCGACCGTACGCCGCGCGCGCTCATTTCGGCGGCGCCCCGCACCGCGGACTCGGGCCCCCGCTCCCGCCCCTGTTCGCCGGCGTCCACCACACCGGCCCACCCGCCCAGGCGGGCGGCGAGCCACTCCAGCAGAGCGGCCGAGCCCCCGGTGTGGGCGAGCCGGTGGACCTTGAGGATGTCGTCGGACCGGGGCACGGCCGCATTCAACCATCCACCGCACACTGTGCGCAGTGATACCCGTCTCGCCCCGTCACTGGGCGCAGCGAACCCTGCGCACGGCTCCTCACCCGCATAGGTTGGGCGACGAGCGGCTGGATCCCGGCGCGGCGCAATTCGTTGGGCGCGGGGGAAGCACCGGGGTCCGCCGTCGCTCACATCCTGGCGGCCGCGCTGCGGATGGCCTCCCGGATGCGGAAGTACGTTCCGCAGCGGCAGATGTTGGCGATGGAATCGATGTCCTCGTCCGTGGGCTCGCTGGTCCGCTTGAGCAGGGCGACGGCCGCCATGATCTGGCCCGGCTGGCAGAAACCGCACTGGGCGACGTCCTGTTCGAGCCAGGCCTCCTGCACCGGATGGAGTTCGTCCCCGTTCGCCAAGCCCTCGATGGTGGTCACCGACTTGCCCGCGCAGGCGGAGACGGGCACCACGCACGGCCGGATGTCGGAGCCGTCGAGATGACTGGTACAGGCCTTGCAGACGTCCACACCGCAGCCGTACTTGGGGCCGTTGACCCCGAGCATGTCGCGGAGCACCCACAGCAGGGGCAGGTCGTCGGGTGCGTCCACGGTGACGCTCCGCCCGTTGACGGTGAAGGTGTGGGAGGGCACGGCGTACTCCTGGCTCGGGAACTGTCGGGGACTGTCGCGGGGGTCCGGGGCCGCCCGGGGGCCGTCGCGGACCGGCGGGCATCAGCGGGGGTACGGGGTGAAGTCGACGTCGAAGTCGAGGGGGAAGCTGCGCGGCTTGGAACCGGTGGCCCGCGCCCAGGCGTTGGCGATCGCGCCGACGGCCGCGGGCACCCCGAGCTCGCCCGCACCACCGGGCTCCTCTCCCGTGGCCGGCAGTACGTGGACCCGTACGTCACGCGGGGTGTCACGCTGCTGCGCCCAGTGGAACTGACTGTAACTGCCCTCCATCGGCAGCCCCTTGTCGAGGTGCAGGCCGGCCCGCAGGGTGGTGGAGATGGCGTCGGTGAGACCGCCGATCATCTGTGCCTCCAGCCCGCGCGGGTTGACGGGCAGGCCCACGTCCACGGCGATGACCGCCTTGGTGACGCGGACGTGTTCCGGGTCGCGGGTGTCGATCTCGACGAGGCAGGCGGTTCGGGACTTGTACTCCTCGTGGAAGGCGATGCCCTGCGCGCATCCGGCGGGCATCGGCCGCCCCCACTGTCCTTCCGCGGCCGCCTTGTCGAGCACGGCGCGCTGGGCGTCGGTCTTCAGGAAGATACGGCGGAAGCGGTACGGGTCCTTGCCGGTGGCCGCCGCGAGTTCGTCGACCACGATCTCCTCGGCCCCACGGGTGTTGGCGGAGTACACCGAGCGCCAGGAGCCTGTGGGTATGCCGGTCGGCACCTCGGTGAGGGCCTGGGTGGTGAGTCCGAAGTGGTACGGGGACTTCACCGTCGTCAGGAAGAGGGTCTGGGCCAGGGTCGCGTTGCCGATGCCCAGCGGCAGGCTCGCGGCGGTGGCGGTGATGATCTCGCCGAGCCCGTGCCGGAAGTCGGTCTCGGCGGCCGCGACCCGGTGCTCGAAGCTGAGCACCTCGCCCAGGAGGTGGGTGGCTCTGATCTTGTGGTGGGTGGCGGGGCGCATCCGGCCGTGCCGGGTGTCGTCCACACGGGTCCACATCAGCTTGACGGGGCGGCGGCAGGCCTTGGATATCCGGGCGGCCTCCAGCGCGGCGTCGAAGAAGAGCCGCCGGCCGAAGGAACCGCCGGCCTGGACGACGTGCACCTTCACCTTGTCCAGCGGCAGACCGAGGTCGGCGGCGATGGTCTCGCGGGCCACGATGGGGGACTTCAGCCCGGACCATATCTCCGCGCGGTCCTCGCGCACGTCGGCGACGGCGGAGTTGGTCTCCATCGGGGCGTGGCTGACGAACGCGAAGTCGAACTCGGCGTCCACGTGCGGGGTCAGCAGCGGCGGCACCAGCAGCGGCGGGGTCGCGGCGCGCAGCTTCGTACGGATCTGCGCGTCGGACAGCGCGTCGGCCGGGCCGGGGCCCCAGGTGACCTGGAGGGCGGCCTTGGCGTTCAGGGCCTGGCCGAAGGTCTCGGCGACGACGGCGACCCCGGTCGGGACGCTCACCACGTGCAGGACGCCGGGCATGGCCTGGACGGCGGCGGTGTTGGCGACGGACTTCACGCTGCCGCCGAGGGTGGGCGGGCGGCGCACCACGCAGGGCTTGGCGCCGGGCACGTCGAGGTCGAGGGTGTAGCGCTGGGCCCCGGTGACCATGGCGCGGGCGTCGACGCGGCTGGTCGGCCGCCCCACGAGGGTGTGTTTCGCGGTCTTCTTCGGGGTGGCGCCGGGGACGGTCAGGCCGGGGTCGGCCGCGGCCGCGGCGAGGGAGCCGTAGCCGGCGGTGCGGCCGTCGGGGGCGCGGACCGCTCCGGTCGCGGTGGTCAGCGTGGCCGCGGAGAGGCCCCAGCGGCGGGCGGCGGCCGCGACGAGGCGGGCCCGGGCGGTGGCGGCGCACTGCCGGACGGGCCCGTAGAGGGAGCGGATGGAGTTGGAGGAGCCGGTGAGCTGGTTGAAGACCAACTCGGGCCGTGCGTCGTCCAGTTCCACGCGTACGGAGGTCAAGGGCGCGTCGAGTTCCTCCGCGACCAGCATGGCCACGGCGGTGGTGAGGCCCTGGCCGACCTCCTCGCGCGGCAGCCGGAACCGGATGGTCCCGTCCGCCTCGACGGCGAGCGCCAGCAGGGCGGAGGTGGGCGCACCGGCCAGGATGAACAGGTCACCGAGGTCGATGACATCGGCGATGGCGGGCAGGCTCGGCACGACGGCGTGGGCGGGCTGCGGGGCCAGCGCGTCGGTGCCGGCGCGGGTGACGAGGGCGAGGGTCGGCGCCGCGACGAGGTAGGTGAGGAAGGAGCGGCGGCTCTGCCCCGCCGGGTGGTTCTGCCCGGTCATGTCTTGTGTCCCCACCCTGCACGGATCCGCCGGAGCGGACCTTCCCGGCTCATTACCGACACGTAGGGTAGCGATCGACGGGTGGGGTGGGAAGCCGTGGGTCACCACCCGGGTTCATTCGTTCGGGGTACCGCGGCGGGGCCGCCGATCCGTGCCGTACGGCGCGGGGCGCCTCGTACACCTCGGTCGTACGAGCGATCCGGCCCGCACGCGAGGCCGGTTTCCGGCCGCGGGTTCCTGCCCGGTTCGGGCCGCCGGACCCCGCTTCGCGCAGACCGGGGAGGCAGGCGCGCCGGAGCCGATCACGGGGCCCTGACCTCGGCTGACCGGATTCGTTCGCACGCGGGGCAAAGCGGCCGGAAGGCCTGCGACATATGCCGAAAGCAAGTCCGACGCGGATGTTGCCAAACGTCTTACAGGTCGTCGCCGCCTGTGCAACAGTCGTAACCGGTCCTTCCTTCAGACTTGGCCGTGCCGCGCCTGTATCGGAGTTCTCATGCCGTCCCACTTGTTCGCGGACCGTCCCGCGCAACCGCCCGAGCCGGGATCGGTGGACGCGCTGATCTCGCAGACCCGGCGCCTCCGGGGCGAAGTGGACGCGGTCCGCCGCGACACCGTCGTCGACGACGACGACGCCCAGGGCCGCTGGCAGCGCGCTCTGTGCGACCTCGCCGTCCACCACCTCGACGACCTCCGCGCGCACCTGGGCCAGCTCAAGGAGGGCCTGCCGCCCGCCGCCGAGACCGTCGAACTGCCCCCGGCGGCCCCCGAATCCGGGCCCGAGGCGCAGACCCGCGTCGGCAGCGCCGAGTGGAACCTGCTGACCGACGAGGTCAGTTGGTCCGACGAGCTCTTCCAGATCTTCGGCCGGTCCCCCGAGGCGGGCGCGCTCCCCCTCGACGAGCTGGGCTCCACCCTCTTCTCCGAGGACCAGCCGCTGCTGACCGCGTGGGTCACCGCCTGCCTGGTGGACGGCAAGCCGATCGACGGCGAGTTCCGCATCGTCCGGGCCGACGGCCGGGTCCGGACCTTGCACATGAGGGCCGAGCCGGTACTCGACTCCGACGGCTGCACCGCCTCCATGTGGGCCGTGCTGCGGGACGTGAGTGAACTGCGCCGGAGCCAGCGGGCGGTGCGCGAGTCGCGTGACTCGCTCCAGCGCCGGCGGGAGATCGCGCAGACCGAGCACCGGCTGGCGGTCGAGCTGCAGGAAGCCGTGCTCCCCCCGTGGCGCGGCTCCCTGCGGTTCCCGCACAGCAGTACGGGCACCCTCGACGTGGCCGCGCACTACCTGCCGTCGGCGACGAGCGCGCTGATCGGCGGCGACTGGTACGACGCACTCGAACTGGCCGACGGACGCTCCCTGCTGACCGTCGGCGACCTGACCGGGCACGGGGTCACCGCCACCTCCGGGATGGCGATGATGCTCGGCGCCCTGCGCGGGATGGCCATGGCCGGCATCGAGCCGGGCCCCCTGATGGGCTGGCTCAACCAGCTCCTGGAGACCTCCGTACAGCCCGCGCTCGGCTCGGCCGTGTGCTGCCGCTACGATCCCGCGCGCCGCGTGCTCTCCTGGGCGCAGGCCGGACACCCGGCCCCCCTGCTGTTCCGCCGCGGGTCCGGCCGCTCCCTGGCTCCGCCGGAGGGCGTCCTCCTGGGCGCCACCTCCGGAGCCTCGTACGGGCAGGCCGAGGAGTGCCTGGAGGTCGGCGACGTACTCGTCCTGCACACGGACGGGCTGACGCCGCGCAGCATCGAGTTCAGCCGGGCGGACGGAACCGAGCGGCTGCTGGAGCTCGCGCCCCGGTTCTCGGCGGCGCGGTCGGCACAGGACTGCGTGCGGATGGTGATCGAGGAGTTCGGCGAGAGCGAGCGCGAGGACGACGCCTGCGTGCTGGTCGCCCGCGTCGGATCCTGAGCGCTGATCAGCCGTACGGGTTTCAGGGCCGCGCCGGACGGCGCGGCCTTTCTCGTCTCCCTACGCCGTCCGCCACTACACCTCCGTGCCGCGCGGGCTGCGTGGTGCCGGGATGTCGGGGAGGGCCATTTCGATCTCCTCGCGCAGGTCCTCGATGCGCGCGTAACCGGCGTACTGCCCGGTGAGCCGGTACATCTCCCGCAGCCGGTCCCACGTCCGGTGCGAGGAGGTCTCGTTCATCGACACCAGGGCCAGCCGGGCGTAGCGGTCGGCCTGTTCGGGGTCGTCGGCGATGAAGCAGGCCGAGGCCATCGAGATGTAGTCGAAGATCTGTGAGCGCTGGTGGCCGTCGCCGCGCAGCCGGAGGGCTTCCTTGGCGTGGCGGGCGGCGATCGGCGCCGCCGTGACGTCGTGGTCGGCGAGGGTGCGGTACGCCAGGGCCTGCATACCGTGCAGGTCCGCCTCGTCGAAGTGCTGCATCCAGCTCGGCGGCGGTACGTCGCCCTTGTCGGAGACGAACAGTTCCTCCGCCTCGCCCAGGGTGCGGCGCATGGCCTGGCCCTTTCCCATGGCGGCCTGCGCCCACGCCTCGATGGTGTGCAGCATGGCGCGGGTGCGCGGCAGGGTCTGCTCGCCGGAACCGGACTGCGCCAGCTTCATCAGGTCCAGGGCCTCGTTCGGCTTGCCGAGGTGCACCATCTGGCGGGCGGCGCGGGAGAGTGCCTCGCCGGCACGCGGCCGGTCGCCGCCTTCGCGCGCGGCGTGCGCGGCGATGACGAAGTACTTCTGCGCCGTGGGTTCGAGGCCCACGTCGTGGGACATCCAGCCGGCGAGCACGGCGAGGTTGGCCGCCACCCCCCACAGCCGCCGCTGGAGGTGGTCGGGGTGGTGGTAGGCGAGCATCCCGCCCACCTCGTTGAGCTGGCCGACGACCGCCTTGCGCTGGAGGCCGCCTCCTCTGGAGGCGTCCCAGGCGCGGAACACCTCGACGGAGCGTTCCAGTGCCTCGATCTCCTGGGAGCCGATGGGCGCCGCCTCGTAGCGGTCGAAGCCCGCGGGGTCGGCCTGGAAGGACTCCCCGAAGCGCTGTGTCTCCTTGGCGTGGGCGGGGTCGGTGTGGAGCCAGTCGTACATGGCGTTGCTGAGGGCGGAGCCGGCGGTGAGCACGGCGCCCGCGCCCATCAGACCGCGACGGTTGAGCATGAGGTCCATTCCCGTGAATTCGGTGAGGACCGCGGCTGTGCGTTCGGGCGCCCAGGGCATTCCGTCGGGGTTCTCCTGCGCCCCGTCCGGCTGCCGTCTGTTGGTGCGCCGCTGCCGTACGAACCCGAGGTCCTCGATGGTCACGACACGACCGAGCCGCTCGGTGAACAGTGCTGCCAGTACCGTGGGAACCGGTTCGCGCGGGGTCTCCCCCATGTCGATCCAGCGCCGTACCCGCGAGGTGTCGGTGGCCAGCTGGGGGTGGCCCATGGCCGCCGCCTGCCTGTTGACCATCCTCGCCAGTTCGCCCTTCGACCAGCCGGCCAGGCCGAACAGGTCGTTCAAGCGGGTGTTCGGACCTTTGCTCACGTCAAGCCCCCAGGTTCTCGGCTGAGTTGACAGTAACCCGCCGTCAGATGCCCAGCGACTATTCGCCAGGCTTCGCCAGGGCGCGCTCGATGATGCGCCACCCACGGCCGGGTGTCTGGTTGGAATGCGCCTCCCCGCCCCGGTTCACCGGCGGAGCTCCCCAGGGTGAAGTACGGGATCCGGCGGGGCGGCGTACGTAAATCGTCGGCGCACGAAGGGATCCGTAACGCCATGTACGCAGCAACGTCCTCCGTGTCCGCCCCGGTCCGGCCGCACCGCACGCTCCAGGCGGGCGGCGGCCCCTACCTCGAACCCGGCCGCCCCTCCGCTCCGGCGCAGAGCGCCGCCGTACGGGCACGGCGGATGCCGGGATCCGGATCGCAGCCGCTCAGCGGAAGAATCGACCTGTCGGGGCCGCAAGGAGCACAACTGCGGACCGCGCTCGCCTCGGTCCAGCGGATCTGTCCGGAGTTCGCGCCGGTCCAGGTGCTGCGGCGCAGCGGCCGATCGGTCCTCCTGGTGGGCACCACCGGACGGATGACCGCCGTCGCGAAGGTGTTACTGGACCATTCGCCGGAGTGGCGCGAGCGGTACCGGCACGAAATAGCTGCATACCGGGCCTTCGTCCGCCACCGCCCGCCGGTCCGGGTGCCGCGGCTGATCGCCGCCGACCCGGAGAACTGCGTACTGATCGTCGAGCGGATGGCGGGCCGGGTCGCGGCGCTGCAGCGGCATCCCGTGGAGGCCCCGCCGCGGGTCGACCTGCGGGCGGCCCTGGGGGCGGTGTGCCGGGTCAACCAGTGGCGTCCGCCGGCGGATCTGTTCGGGACCCCGCTGAACTACGCGCGGCGGATCGCCCGCGACTACGAGCTGGGCCTGCTGACGGACCGGGACCTCGGTGACCTGCAGAAGCTGCTGCACGGCGTGAAGCTGTCGGGCACGGCTCTGCAGTTCAACCACGGTGACGCGCTCCTGTCGAACCTGCTGCTGTCCCCGGCCGGACCGGTGCTCCTGGACTGGGAGCACGCGGGCTGGTACCTCCCGGGCTACGACCTTGCCACCTTGTGGACGGTGCTGGGCGACGCCCCGGCCGCGCGCAGCCAGATCAGCCGGCTCGCGCAGTCGGCCGGTCCGGCGGTGCGGGACGCCTTCCTGATCAATCTGATGCTGGTGCTCACCCGGGAGATCCGGATGTCGGAGACGGCGGTCCAGCGCTCCATGCTGGCGACCGCTCCGGCCCAGCCCCTGCCGGCGGGCGCCCTGTCGTCCGGCGAGGAGCAGCGGCTGCTGCTGCGCCGGCTGCACGATGACGCAGGGATGGCCCGCGGAGCGATCCGCGCGGCGGTCGGCACCCGCTGACGCGTCCCGCGTCCCCCGTACGCGAAGTCCCGTGGCCCCCACCGCCACGGGACTTCGCTCGTACGCGGGTGCGTACGCGGGCATGTACCCGGGCGCGCACTCCGGCGCGTACGCAGGGAGGATGACCCGCCTCCCCCGCGCGGCGGAAGTGGATCCTCCCGGCGGGCGATCCGCGCCCACCGACGCGGCTGCGATCTTCGGAGCAGACCGGGCAAGCGATGCCCGCCACTCCGGAGGAAACCATGTCCGTGCCCACCGAGACGAGGCCGTCGGGCGGTAGCATGCGCGCCGCCTGGAAGGCAGCGCACACCCCGGTGGCGGGAGTTCCGCGCTGGGCGCGGATCGCCGCATACGCCATCCCCTTCACCGTCCTGCCGTCCGGCATCTGGCGACTGGGTCTCCTGTTCGTCGACCATTCCGGGGCGGACAGCGGGCAGCTGCCTGACTGGCTGCCGCTCGATGTGTACGTCGTCATCCTCTCGGTCGTCTCCGAGCTGCTGGCCTTCACCGCCGTCGGGCTGGTCGCCCCGTGGGGAGAGTCGGTCCCCCGCTGGATCCCGGTCCTGGGCGGACGGCGGATCCCGGTGGCGGCCGCCGCCGTCCCCGCCGCGCTCGGCGCCTGCGCGCTGACCGCCCTGTGGACCGTCCTCGCGGTGGTGACCCAGGTGGCCGGGACGACCCTCCAGGGTGATCCGCTGCCCGCCGGCTTTCCGAGCGAGGCGGGTGGCTGGACCGCGCTGTGGTTCTACGTCTGCTACACCCCGCTGGTGTTGTGGGGCCCCCTGCTGGCCGTGGTGACGGTGGCGTACTGGAGGCGGCGTACGGGAGGCTGCGGCGTCGGATGCCTTGACATCACATGATCCCCCTAACACCTTTTCTGGCTCAGCATCAGACATGCCGGAGCCATTCCCCTCCTCCCCACTCCGCTGGAGCCTGCCCATGTCCGCAAGCGCTTCACGCACGTACCGCGAGAGCCTCCCGTCCCGGCGTACCCTCCTCGCCGGGACCGGCGCCGGGGTGCTCACCGCCGCCGTGCTGCCGTCCGCCGCCGCGCGGGCCGTCGGCGCCGACGCCCAAGAGGGACCCTCGCTCGGCGAGTACGACGTCGTCGTGGTCGGATCCGGCGCCGCCGGGATGACCGCCGCGCTCACCGCCGCCAAGCGGGGGCTGAGCGTCGTGGTGGTGGAGAAGGCGCCCACCTTCGGCGGGTCCGCCGCGCGTTCGGGGGCCGGGATCTGGCTGCCCAACAACTCGGTGATCCTGGGTGCGGGGGTGCCGGACACCCCGCAGAAGGCGGCGGCGTACCTCTCCGCCGTGGTCGGGCCCGGGGTGCCGGCGGACCGGCAGGCCGCCTTCCTCGCGAACGGGCCGCGGATGCTGGACTTCGTGATGGCCTGCAGCCCGCTCAGGTTCCGCTTCATGGAGGGGTACAGCGACTACTACCCGAACCTGCCGGGCGGGTTGCCGAACGGCCGGTCCATCGAGCCGGACCAGCTCGACGGCAACGTCCTGGGCTCCGAACTGGCGCGCCTGAACCCGGCGTACATGCCGGTCCCCGCCGGGATGGTGGTCTTCAGCCAGGACTACAAGTGGCTGAACCTGGCGGCCGTGAACGCGAAGGGCCTGGCCGTCTCCACCGAGTGCCTGGCGCGCGGCACGAAGGCGGCGCTGCTCGGGCAGAAGCCGCTGACGATGGGCCAGGCCCTGGCGGCCGGGCTGCGCGCCGGGCTGCAGCGGGCGGGGGTGCCGGTGTGGCTGAACAGCCCGCTGGTCGATCTGGTCCAGGAGGGCGGTGCGGGCGGCGCCGTGACGGGGTCGTGGTGGAGAAGGAGGGCGTACGGGGCACCGTACGGGCCCGGCGCGGGGTGGTGATCGGCTCGGGCGGCTTCGAGCACAACGCGCAGATGCGGGCGCAGTACCAGCAGCAGCCGATCGGCACCCAGTGGTCGGTGGGCGCGAAGGAGAACACGGGTGACGGGATCCGGGCGGGGCAGCGTGCCGGGGCTGCGCTGGCGCTGATGGAGGACGCGTGGTGGGGCCCGTCGATCCCGCTGCCCGGGGAGCCGTACTTCTGCCTCGCCGAACGGACCCTGCCGGGCGGGCTGATCGTGAACGGGAACGGCGCGCGGTTCGTCAACGAGGCGGCCCCGTACAGCGATGTGGTGCACGTGATGTACGAGAAGGACCGGGGCGCTGCCGGTTCGCACATCCCGGCGTGGCTGATCGTGGACCAGAACTACCGCAGCAAGTACCTGTTCAAGGACGTCCTGCCGACGATCGTCTTCCCGGACTCGTGGTACGAGGCTGGTGCGGCGAAGAAGGCGTGGACGTGGGACGGGCTGGCCGGCCAGATCGGGGTACCGGCGGCGGCGCTGCGGGCGACCCTGAACCGGTTCAACGCGCAGGCGTGGAACGGGACCGACTCCGACTTCCACCGGGGCGACACGGCGTACGACCACTACTACACGGACCCCGGGGTGACACCGAACTCGTGCCTGGCACCGGTCTGGGCGCCGCCGTTCTACGCCTTCAAGATCGTGCCGGGTGACCTGGGCACGAAGGGCGGCATCGTGACGGACGCGCGGGCCCGGGCACTGCGGGCGGACGGCTCGGTGATCCGGGGCCTGTACGCGGCGGGGAACGCGAGCGCGGCGGTGATGGGCCACAGCTACGCGGGGGCCGGATCGACGATCGGCCCCGCGATGACGTTCGGCTACGTGGCGGCGAACGACATCGCGGACGCCTGATTGCTCCGGAGCAGCCGGATCAGCCCTGCTGGAAGAGCTCGGCGGGGAGCGGCTTCAGCAGGGCGTAGAGGTCATCGGTGATCGGGCGGTCCCAGCTGGCGATGGTGACCAGCACGTTGTCGCTGCGGTCGAACTGGACGCAGGAGATGCGGGACTCCGACAGCTTGATCTTCCGGACGATGAGGAGGTTGTCGCCCTGCATGACGGGGCAGTCCTCGACGCCGGTGACCTCGACGTCCTCGTCGTTCTCCAGGGCGTCGAGGAGCTGGGCCACCTCGAAGGGGACCTGGCCGTCGGCGAGCTCCCGGGCGGGGGAGCCCTCGGGGAGGTTGCCGATGATCATCGCGGGGCCGCGTCCGCCGAACAGGTCGTAGCGGAGGAAGACACCCTGGCAGCTGCCGTCGGGCGCGGGCAGCAGCCCGGCCCCGAGATTGCCCGGCCAGTCCCCCGGGTCCATGGCCAGGACGTCGAAGTCCGGGCCGGCGGGTGTGGCGGCGCGGTGGCGGCGGAGGAAGGACATGCCGCCATGGTACGTGGCCGGGCGAAGATTTCCGGCCCGGGGCCCCTCATCGGGCCGCTGCCCTGGCCGGGGGCGGGCGGCGGGACCGGGGCGCGTCAGACGGGCGGTACGAACCTGAAGTAGTGCGGGAGCAGGGTGGCGTCGCCGGAGACCCGCAGGGCCGTTGGCCGGCAGGCGGTGCCAGAGGAAGAGGGCCAGGTCCGAGGCCGCCCCCGCGGCCTCGACGTCCGCCGGGGCGGTGGAGCGGGGCTCCGGCAGGACCTCGTCGCCGTCGAAGACCACCGTCCAGGTTTCCGGGCCGTCCGTACGCCGGAAGCGGTACCGCTCCCCCGCTCCCGCCGGGGCTGCCCGCCAGGAGCGGCGGGCGGGGGCCATGATCTCGAAGGTCTGGGACACGGCGTCCGCCGCCAGGTCCGGATCCAGGGGCGACGGCGTCCCGGTCACGGATTCCGCGTCCCACCGGTGGAGGGCCAGCTCGATCGTCTGCATCCGCATCCAGAAGCCCGAGCTCTGCTCCGCCGACCAGGTCCAGACCGGTACGTCCGGCCCGAGCTCGCGCAGGAGCCCCTCCAGGTCCCGTGCGCCCTGCGCGAACCAGTCCGTCAGCCCGTCGGGCGCGGGGCCCAGGTTGGGGGCACGGTCGGGCATCGGCCGGGCGGCCAGTGCCTCCGGGTCGGCGGGCAGGCCGTAAAGGGACAGGTCCGTGGGGTCCGGTGCCTCGGTCAGGCGTTCGCGCAGGACGTGGACGAGGTAGCGGTGCACTCGTTCCAGGACGGTGGCGATGGGTGCGGTACCCGGGGGGACGGTGGTGCCGGGGACGGTGCAGAACACCTACCGGCCCTCGTTCAACTCGGGCCGCATCCCGCTCAGCAGCTTGCGCAGGTCGCTCTCTCCGCTCATGCCGCCACATCAGGGGTTGTCCGCGTAGAGCCGCCGGTGCCACCAGGGGTACGGATCGCCGCTCCAGTCGGTCCAGTGCGCGGCGGGCGGATCGGGATCGGGGAAGGTACGGTGGCGGAACTCCTCGTCCAGCAGGCGCAGTACGCGGCCCAGCGCGCGCCGGGCTTCGGACGGCACGGCGCGGTAGTGGTCCGCCAGCTCGTCCCTGACGACGGCGACGTCGTCCAACGCGCAACCGGGGCAACCCGGGCACCCCGAGGGGACCAGCCACAGCCGGCGGCCGGGCGTGCGCAGAAAGCGCCGGTACATGCTCAGCAGGCCCGCGACGTTTCCCGCGCGTGCGCCCAGGGCCCAGTGGACCTCCGCGCTCGGAGCGGGCGACAGCCGGTCCACGGACGGCAGTTCCCACGCCCAGGCGGGCGGCCGACGGCCTTCGAAGGTTCCTCGTGCGGCGCGCAGCGCGCCGGGCCGCTTACGCGGCATCGCCCTTTCGGCGGATGATCGTCATGAGGGCCATACTGCCGGTGCGCCGCAGGCGCGGCAACGGCTTTCCGGAGGGCCCCACGGCAGGCCCGACGACCTGCCCGACCACCGGCCCGACGACCGGCCCGGAGGACCGGGCCGGCGCACCACGGGGCGGCTCCGCGCCACCGGTGGTGCGCCGCGCACGGCGGACGGGCGGGCCAGGGCCTGTCGTCGAAGTCCCGCCTGGCGGTGCCTTGACGACAGGCCCTAGGTCAGGTCGAACTCCCCGCCCCGCGCGTCCAGTACGAACCTGCGCCACTCGTCCGGCGCGAAGATCAGCGAAGGGCTTTCGGGTCGCTCGCTGTTGCGCATCGCGATGAAGCCCTCGACGAAGGCGATCTGGACGTCCCCCGCTCCCCGGCTGCTCGACCGCCAGTCCGCCTCGGTGAGATCGAGGTCCGGCTTGCCCCAGCCAGCGAGGGGCTGTGAAGTCATGCTCTCGGCCACGTGCGTGCTCCTCCCGGTACGTCGTCCGGGGGCAAGGTTAACCATCGCGGCGGGTGCCGCACAGGGCACGGTGAGTCACCCGTGGCCGGTGCGGCACTCCGCGCGGCCCCGTCCGCGACGGGCCGACTCCGTTCAGGACGTGGGCGGCTCGGCGCCCACCAGCCACATGGAGAAGAACTGCGCGCCGCCGCCGTACGCGTGTCCCAGGGCCCGGCGGGCTCCCGGAACCTGGTGTTCCGCGGCCTGGCCGCGGACCTGGAGGGCCGCCTCCGCGAAGCGGATCATGCCGGAGGCGCCGATCGGGTTGGTGGACAGGACACCCCCCGAAGGGTTGACGGGAAGGTCACCGTCGAGTTCGGTGACGCCGGCCTCGGTGAGCTTCCAGCCCTCGCCCTCCGCCGCGAAACCGAGGTTCTCCAGCCACATCGGCTCGTACCAGGAGAACGGCACGTACATCTCCACCGCGTCGATCTCCCGGCGCGGGTCGGTGATCCCCGCCTGGCGGTAGACGTCGGCCGCGCAGTCCTTGCCGGCCTGCGGGGAGACGAAGTCCTTGCCCGCGAAGAGCGTCGGCTCGCTGCGCATCGCCCCGCCGTGCACCCAGGCCGCCGGTTTCGGCGAACGGGCCGCGCCCTCCCGGTCGGTGAGGATCATCGCGCAGGCGCCGTCCGAGGAGGGGCAGGTCTCGGAGTACCGGATCGGGTCCCACAGCATGGGCGAGGCCTGGACCTTCTCCAGGGTGATGTCGTGCTCGTGGAGGTGGGCGTACGGGTTCTTCAGCGCGTTGCGCCGGTCCTTGTACGCCACCAGCGAGCCGACCGTGTCGGGGGCGCCGGTGCGCCGCATGTACGCGCGCACGTGCGGGGCGAAGAATCCGCCCGCGCCCGCCAGCAGCGGCTGCTGGAAGGGAACGGGGAGCGAGAGGCCCCACATGGCGTTGGACTCGGACTGCTTCTCGAAGGCGAGGGTCAGGACGGTCCGGTGGACGCGGGCCGCGACGAGGTTGGCGGCGACGAGCGCGGTGGACCCGCCGACCGAACCGGCCGTGTGCACGCGCAGCATGGGCTTGCCGACCGCGCCGAGGGCGTCGGCCAGGTACAGCTCGGGCATCATCACGCCCTCGAAGAAGTCGGGGGCCTTGCCGATGACGACCGCGTCGATGTCCGCCCAGCTCAGCCCGGCGTCGGCAAGGGCGCGCGCGGCGGCCTCCCGGACGAGGCCGGCGATGGAGACGTCGTGGCGGGCGGCGACGTGCTTGGTCTGGCCGATGCCGACGACGGCCACGGGTTCCTTGCCCGACGTGCTCATGAGGGGTCCCCTTCCAGGACGGCGACCAGGTTCTGCTGGAGGCAGGGGCCGGAGGTGGCGTGCGCGACGGCCCGGTCGGACTCGCCGCGGTGGATCCTGGCGGCGGCCTCGCCGATCCGGATCAGGCCGGCGGCCATCATCGGGTTGGCGGCGAGCGCCCCGCCGGAGGCGTTGACGGTCACCTCGTCGCCGAGGCCGAGGGCCTTGCGCAGCACGACCTCCTGGGAGGAGAACGGCGCGTGCAGTTCCGCCGTGTCCACCGGGGCCTCGAAGACCCCGGCGCGCTCGGCGGCGGTCCGGGTGGACGGGGAGTCGGTGAGGTCGCGCAGGCCCAGCCCGTGGGCCTCGATGCGGTGGTCGATGCCGGTGATCCAGGCGGGGCGCGCGCACAGCCGCCGTGCGGTGTCCCCGGCGGCGAGGATCACGGCCGCCGCGCCGTCGCCGATGGGCGGGCAGTCGCCGGTGCGCAGCGGGCGGACCTGGTAGTCGCCGTGGGGCACGGTGCCGCGGAGCTGGGCGTGCGGGTTGGCCTCGGCGGCGGCGCGGCTGCGGGCCCCGATGGCGGCCAGTGACGCCTCGTCCGTCTCGCCCGCGTCGATCAGGGCCTGGGCCTGGAGGGCGGCCAGGGCCACGGAGTCGGGCCAGAGGGGGGCGAGGTAGTACGGGTCGAGCTGCCGGGTCAGTACGTCGCGTACCGACCCCGGGGAGGACTTCCCGTAGGAATAGACGAGCGCGGTGTCGGCCTCGCCGGTCTGGATCTTGACCCAGGCCTCGTAGAGGGCCCAGGCGCCGTCCATCTCGACGTGCGACTCGGAGATCGGCGGCCAGGCGCCGACCCCGTCGAGCGTCATGGTGAAGGAGAAGGCCCGGCCGGCCAGGTAGTCGCTGGAGCCGGAGCAGGTGAAGCCGATCTCACCGGCCTTCATACCGGTCTGCTCGAGTACCTGGTGGAGGACCGGCATGACCATCTCGACTTCGCTGAGTTCGTCGGTGCGGCGCAGGTGGTCGCTCTGCGCGAAGGCGACGACGGCCACGTCGCGTGCGTGCCTGCTCGTCCTGGGCATCAGATGAGCTCCTTGTACGCGTCGTAGTCCGCGTCCGGCTCGCCGGTGGGGCGGTAGTGGTCGGGATAGCGGCCGCCTTCGGTCCACACGGGTTCGACGCGCAGGCCCATGCGGACCTGGTCGTACGGGATGCCGCCGATCCGGCCGTGCAGTGCGAGGCCCGCCCCGTCGAGGGCGATGTGGGCGTAGACGTACGGGACTTCGATGTCGAGGCCGCGGGCCTTGATGTTGACGATGCAGTACGTGGTGACCGTCCCGGCCGGGCCGACCTCGACCTGGTCGGTGGTGGCGACCCCGCACGTGGGGCAGGCGCCGCGCGGCGGGACGTAGACCTTGTGGCAGGAGGGGCAGCGCTCGCCGATGGTCTTCCGCTCGGAGAGCCCGTTGATGTAGGCGGTCTGGGCGCGGCCGGGGCTGTACGTGTAGTCCAGGCGGGCCTCGGCGACGATGCCGGTGACGGGCTCCGCGAAGACCCCGTCGTGGGGGGCCGCTTCGTGGAGGGCGGGGCCCTCGTACGGCTCGAAACAGGCGATGTCGGTGATCGCCCCGGTGCGCTCGGCGGCCCATCGCACGCGCACCCGCATCCCGGTGCGCACGGATTCGGGGCCGGGGGCGTCGAGGGCGTGCAGCAGGGCGGTGTCGGCGCCCTCGAGCCTGACCAGGACCCAGGCGAACGGCGTGCCCAGGGGCTGGTTCGGACGGGGCCGACCGTTCCAGGCCCAGGTGGTGACGGTCCCGGAGGCCCCGACCTCGACGAGCTCGCGGACCTCCTCGGCGGTGACGGGGTCGTACTCGACGGGCGGAACCATCACCGCACCGCCGGAGGTCTTGACACCGAGCACCCGGCGCTCGCGCAGCCCGGTGAGAAAGGCGGACTGCACGGGCCCGAGGGACCTGGTGAACGGAAACTCGACGACGAGCGGCGCACGGAGCACGTCAGGCGAGGAAGCGGTGGCTGTCACGGGTGGCTCTCCGATTCTCGATTCGGGTGACGAACGTCTTCATGCCGCACCGGGCCCATCCCAGCCCCCCGGGCGTTCGAGGCCGGGGCCTGGGCGGAGCCCCTTCCGTCCGAGGCGCGGTGCCAGGGGCGGAGCCCATCCCCGCCCCGCCGGCGTTTGAGGCGCGGGGCCAGGGGCGGAGCCCCAGCAACGGTGCCGCAGCCGAACCCCCGGTCCCGGGCCCTGCCCGGTGACGGCCCGGCGGGGCTACTCCCGCCGATACACCGCGGGCCGCTTCTCGGCAAACGCCCGCGCCCCCTCCTTGGCATCAGCCGTGTCGAAGACCGGCCACCCCCGCAGCAGCTCGGCCGCCAGCCCCTCCCGCTCCGTCAACTCGGCGGTCTCGTAGACCGACGCCTTGACCGCCTCCACGGCCAACGGCCCGCACTCGTTGACCCGTTCCGCGATCTCCAGCGCCGTCTCCAGCGCCGTACCGTCCGGCACCACCCGCCCGACCAGCCCGATCCGCGCTGCCTCCGCGGCGGAGTACGGACGCCCGGTCAGCAGCATCTCCAGGGCATGCGTACGCGGGATCTGACGCGGCAACCGCACCGTGGAGCCGCCGATCGGGAAGAGTCCCCGCTTGACCTCGAACAGCCCGAAGGTGGCACCCTCCCCCGCCACCCGGATGTCCGTGCCCTGGAGGATCTCGGTCCCGCCGGCCACGCAGTACCCCTCCACCGCCGCGATCACGGGCTTGCGCGGCCGGTGGTGTCGGAGCATGGCCTTCCAGTGCAGGTCGGGGTCGTCCTTGAGCCGGTCCCGGTACTGGTCGCCCGCCATCCCCTTCCCGGCCAGTGCCTTGAGGTCCATGCCGGCGCAGAAGTCCCCGCCCGCGCCGGTCAGCACCACGGAGCGGATCGCGTCGTCGGCATCGGCCTCCAGCCACCCGTCGTACAGCCCCACCAGCAGCGGCAGCGAGAGCGCGTTCTTCGCCTCGGGCCTGTTCATGGTGAGCACCAGCGTGGCGCCGTGCCGTTGCACGGTCAGGTGTTCCGTCCCACCCATTGCCGTCCTCCCGTCTCAAGACCTAGAACAGGTTGCAGTAGGGGCGGGTGCAGTTCAATAGTTTTCTGACAGTCAGTCAGATTTCTTCAGCGGCTCCCTTCCCACCTGCCGTCGGCGGCGCTCTAATGACCGCCGGAGCAGACAGCCATGTGCCCAGCAATGGGTAAGTCCAGGGTCAGGAGGAACGGTGGAGTACAACCTTGCCGACCTGTTCGAGTCGGTCGTGGACGTGGTTCCGGACCGCGAGGCCCTCGTCTACGTGGACCACCCCGGCACCGGCGCCGAGCGCCGCCTCACGTACGCGGAGCTGGACTCGGCGGCGAACCGGATCGCGCACCACCTGCTGGACAGCGGGCTGAAGCCCGGAGAGCACCTGGGCCTGCACCTCTACAACGGGATCGAGTACTTGCAGACCGTGCTGGCCTGCCTGAAGGCCCGGCTGGTTCCGGTCAACGTCAACTACCGGTACGTGGAGGAGGAGCTGGTCTACCTCTACAACGACGCCGACCTCGCCGCGCTGGTCTTCGAGGGAGAGTTCACCGAGCGGGTGGCGGCCGCCCTCCCGCAGGCGGCGAAGCTGCGCCACCTGATCCGCATCGGGGCGGCTCCCGAGGGGGCGACGGAGCCCTCGATCGCACCTATCGCGTACGCGGACGCCGAGGCGGCCGGCTCGCCGGAGCGCGGGTTCGCACCCCGTTCCCCCGACGACCTGTTCATCATCTACACGGGCGGCACGACCGGTATGCCCAAGGGCGTCATGTGGCGGGCGGAGGACCTCTTCTTCGCCGGGCTCTTCGGCGGCGAACCCTCGGGCGAGCCGGTCAAGCGGCCGGAGGAGCTGGCGGAGCGGGTCGCGTCGAAGGGCGCCGGGCTCACCTTCTTCCCCGCCCCTCCGCTGATGCACGGTACGTCCACCCTCACCTCGTTCATCGCCTTCAACTACGGACAGCGGGTGGTCATCCACCGCAAGTACGCGCCCGAGGAGGTGCTCCGCACGATCGAGAAGGAGAAGGTCTCCAGCGTGTCGCTGGTGGGCGACGCGATGCTGCGGCCCCTCATCGACGCGCTGAACGGCCCGCTCAAGGGGACCGACCTGTCCTCGCTGTTCAGCGTCTCCTCGTCTGGCGCGATCATGTCGGAGACGGTGCGCGCGGAGTTCCAGCGGCTGGTACCGGACGTGCTGCTCCTGAACAACTTCGGATCCTCGGAGTCCGGATCCAACGGGCGGGCGACGAACGACTCCGGCCCGGAGAAGGGTTTCCGCCTGGAGGTCAACGACCGTACGCAGGTGGTGGACCCGGTGACGCACGAGCCGGTGGCGGTGGGCGAACCGGGCCGCCTCGCGCAGCGCGGCCACGTGCCGCTCGGCTACTACAACGACCCGGCCAAGACCGCCGAGACCTTCTTCCAGAAGGGCACGGAGCGCTGGGTGCTGCTCGGCGACATGGCCACGGTGGACGAGCAGGGCATCGTCACCGTCCTCGGGCGCGGCTCGCAGTGCATCAACACCGGCGGCGAGAAGGTCTACCCGGAGGAGGTCGAGCAGGCGCTGAAGTCACACCCGGACGTGTACGACGCCCTGGTCGCGGGCGTTCCGGACCCGACCTGGGGCAGCCACGTGGCCGCGGTAGTACAGATCCGGGCGGGCGCCCCGGAGCCGACCCTGGACGAGATCCAGACCCACTGCCGCACCCGCCTGGCGGGCTACAAGATCCCCCGCCAGCTGGTCATCACCCCCGCCGTCCAACGCTCCCCGAGCGGCAAGGCGGACTACCGCTGGGCCAAGACGGTGGCGACGGAGGCGGACACGGCCCGCTGACCGGCAACCCCCGGGCCGAATCCAGCCCGCCGGCACTTGAGGCGCGGGGCCTGGGGCGGAGCCCCGGGCCTCTGAGGCACGCCCGCCCACCGAGCCCAGGCCAAATCCAGCCCCGCCAGCGCTTGAGGCGCAGGGCCTGGGGCAGAACCCTAGGTCCTCGAGGCGCACCCGCCCACCCGGCGCAGGAGGCGACGGCGTCAGGCTCCGGACGACAGGAACCGCTCCACGCGGGCGGCGAACCACTCCGGGTCGTCCAGCCACGGGAAGTGACATGCCTGGGGCTGGACGTCGACCGCGCCCCGCGGGAACAGCGTGGCGAGCTCGGCCGCGAGCGCGGGGTTGGGATTGCCGTCCAGCTCCGCGGCCAGGACCAGGACCTCACCCTCCACCCGGCGGAGACCGGCCCGGGTGGCAGGCGGATCGAACGCGCCGGGCCCCGCGAACGCGGCGGCCGCCTCCTCGTTCTGCTGGTGCTCGCCCGCCGCCCAGTGCGCCTGGACCTCCTCGTCCCAGCGGCCGTGGAACAGCGGCGCGGCCAGGTCCCACTCCTCCACACCCCGCCCGCCGGGGCCGCCCGCCAGGATCCGCTGGTAGGCCGCGATCGCCGTGTCGTAGGGCTCGCTCCCGGCCCGCAGCCGGGCCGCTTCCAGCCGCTGCTCCGTCGTGGCGGGGAGGTCCACCGCCCACGCCGTCGGGGTGACGAGGACGACCCGGCCCACCCGCTGGGGATGCGCGGCCGCGTACAGCTGGGCCAGGTTGCCGCCGGCGGAGTGCGCGAGGAGGTCCATCCGCTCCAGACCCAGGTGTGCCCGTAGCGCCTCGACGTCGGCGACCTGGTGGTCGACGCGGTACGTGGACTCGTCCGCCGGTATCGCGGAGTCGCCCGTGCCGCGCAGGTCGAGCAGGATGAGACGACGGTTCGCGGTGAGCCCGCCGAGGTCCCCCAGGTACTCCGAGGCGCGCATGGCGCCGCCGGGAAGACACACGAGCGGCTCGCCCTCGCCGCGGAGGTGGTAGGCGAGTTCGGTTCCGTCGTAGGTGCTGAACGTAGGCATGCGGGCCATCACATCAGACGATCACTCGTTCGAGTCATTGATTTACCGGGCCAGGTCCTGGCAATCTACCGAATGATCGGTCGGTTGACTCACGATGAGGTGACGGCATGGCGGCACACGCGGATCTCCACGACGAAGGCGAGCGGCTCAGCGGCGACGAGCTGGCCGCCCTCCAGCTGACGCGGCTGCGCGCGACCCTGCACCGCGTGTACGACTGGGTGCCGTACTACCGGCAGGCCTTCGACAAGGCCGGTGTGCACCCCGACGACTGCCGCTCACTCGCCGATCTCGCCCTGTTCCCCTTCACCACCAAGGCCGACCTGCGGGACCAGTACCCCTTCGGGATGTTCGCCGTGCCGCGCTCCGATGTGCGCCGCATCCACGCCTCCAGCGGCACCACCGGGCGCCCCACCGTCGTCGGGTACACCGACGGAGACCTCTCCACCTGGGCTGATGTCGTCGCCCGGTCCATACGCGCCGCGGGCGGCAGACCCGGCCAGATCGTCCACATCGCCTATGGCTACGGACTGTTCACAGGCGGCCTCGGCGCGCACTACGGCGCAGAGCGGCTCGGCTGCACGGTCGTGCCCGCCTCGGGCGGGATGACGGACCGCCAGGTCCGGCTCATCCAGGACTTCCGGCCGGAGGTCATCATGGTGACCCCCTCGTACATGCTGACCCTGATGGACGAGATGGAACGCCAGGGCATCGATCCGCGCTCCACCTCGCTCCGCACCGGGATCTTCGGCGCGGAGCCGTGGACCGAGGAGATGCGCCGGGAGATAGAGGAGCGGCTGGGCATCGACGCGGTGGACATCTACGGCCTGTCCGAGGTGATGGGACCTGGCGTGGCGCAGGAGTTCGCGTCGAGCAAGGACGGGCTCCACATCTGGGAGGACCACTTCTACCCGGAGGTGATCGATCCGCTGACGGGCGCAGTGCTGCCGGAGGGCGAGACCGGCGAGCTGGTGTTCACCTCCCTCACCAAGGAGGCCATGCCGGTGATCCGTTACCGCACCCGGGATCTGACGCGGCTGCTGCCCGGCACGGCCCGGCCGGCGTTCCGCCGGATGGAGAAGATCACGGGCCGCAGCGACGACATGATCATCCTGCGGGGGGTGAACCTGTATCCCACCCAGATCGAGGAGATCCTCCTGCGGACGGCCGGTCTGGCTCCCCACTTCCAGCTGCGGCTGACGAGGGAGGGCCGGATGGACGCCCTGACGGTACGGGTGGAGGCGCGCCGGGAGGCGGACGCCGCCCGGCGGGAGGTGGCGGCCGCCGCGGTGGTCCGGGCAGTCAAGGAGGGGATCGGGGTCTCGGTCCGGGTCGAGGTGGTGGAGCCGGAGACCCTGGAGCGCTCGGTGGGCAAGATCAAGCGGCTGGTGGACCTCCGCGCTGCAGAAGGAGGAGAAGGAGCGGACACGCGGGCGGCCGGATGAAACCACCCCTGACCACCCCTTCGGGCCTATTTCGACGTGGCTCCCGGGAGCGGGCGGGCCCGCCCGGGTAGTGCATGAGCGTGACCTCGATCTTCCGGCGGCTGTACCGCCGGTTCCAGGGCTCGGCCGCGGGGCTGGCCTGGAGCCGCGGCCGGGAGATGGAGCTGATGCACCGGGCGATGGGCTTCGCGGCCCTGGGGTTCCTCACCCTGGTGCCGCTGCTGGTGGTGGTGGCGGCCGCCGCACCCGGCAGCGGCTCCGGCTTCGGCCGTTGGCTCGGCCAGGCCCTCGGGGTGACGGCGTCCTCGCGGGCCCGGGTCGAGACGCTGTTCAGCGCGGCGGACCTGGCGCTGGAGCGGACCACCGCCTTCGGTCTGGCCGCCCTGGCCGTGTTCGGCCTGACCTTCGGCTCCGCCGTGCAGACCGGCTACGAGAAGGTCTGGGACCTGCCGACCGCCCGCTGGCACACCATGTGGCGGCACGTCGTCTGGCTCGCCCTGCTGGTCTGCTACCTCGCCCTGCTCGTCGTTATCCCCGCGCCGTCGGACGACGCCGTCGGCACGACCGTGGGCACCGTCGGCGACCTCGTCGGCACGTGCCTGTTCTTCATCGGCTCGCAGCGGATGCTGCTCGGCGGCCGGGTCCGCTGGCGCGCCCTGGTGCCCGGCGCGGTGGCCACGAGCATCGGCCTGCTCGGGCTGCGCGTGTTCTCGCAGATGGTGTTCTCCCCGCTGATCGCCTCGAACGCCGTGACCTACGGCCCTTTCGGCACGCTGCTGGTCGTCCAGTCCTGGCTGGTCGGGGTCGGCTTCGTCGTCTACGGCGGAGCCCTCGTGGGCCGGCTCCTCCACGAGTACCTCACCCTGCGCCGCCTCCGGCGCAGCGGACACCTCCCCTTCGAAGACCCCCCTTCCGACCACCCCTCATGACCCCTGAAGGGGCTGACCGGGCCGGGCCGACGGTGCCAGGATGGGCGGGAACCGTCTGCCAACACCTTCACCCCCAGGGGGATTGATGTCTGTACAGGACCGGGAGACCAAGGCCGAGGGCCGGGTCTGGCTGATCACCGGGGCCTCGTCCGGCTTCGGCCTGACCCTCACCGAGGCCGTACTCGCGGCCGGGGACACCGTGGTCGCGGCGGTCCGCCGCCCCGCCTCCCTCGACGCTCTGGCCGCCGCCCATCCGGAGCGCCTCGTACCGATCGCGGTGGACGTGACGGACACGGCGCGCGCCGACGAGGTCGTCACGGACGTCGTGGACCGCTTAGGCCGGATCGACGTCCTCGTCAACAACGCCGGGCGGGGTCTGGTCGGCGCCGTGGAGGAGACCTCCGACAGCGAGCTCCGCGAGCTGATGGAGCTGCACTTCTTCGGCCCGGCGGCGCTCACGCGGGCGGCGCTGCCGCACATGCGGGCCCGGAAGTCGGGTGCGGTGGTGCAGATGAGCAGCATGGGAGGGCGACTGGCGTTCCCCGGTGTCGGGGCGTACTGCGCGACGAAATTCGCCCTGGAAGGTCTGACCGAGGCGCTCGCCGCCGAGGTCGCCGCCTTCGGCATCAAGGCGCTCATCGTGGAGCCCGGCTCCTTCCGTACGGGCTTTGCGGGCGGAAGCGCCTTGCGGCACACCACGGCCCTGCCCGCTTACGAGGACGCGGTGGGCCCGGTACGCGCGGGGCTGCCGGCCAGTGACGGCCATCAGCCGGGCGACCCCGTGAAGGCGGCCGCGGCGATCCTCGCCGCGCTGGACGCGGAGAACACGCCGCTGAGGCTCGTACTGGGCAACGACGCGGTCGACTTCATCACCGCCCACGCGGACGCCGCCCGCGCGGAGGCCCTTGCCTGGGAGCCGGTCAGCCGGGGCACGGACTTCGACGCCGTGCCGCCTCCGGCGCGGTAGGCCCATGACCGGCCGGGTCCGGCTTCCGTCCAGGCCCGCGCCAGCCGCCCGGACCCGCGGACCCGCCCGGGGTATACCGGCGCCCGCCCCAAGTGCAGCGCCGGGCCCCAAGCGCCCGAGCCAGGGCTCGGATCACCACCCTGCCGGCGTTCCGGACGGGCGACCGACGTCGGGTCCGGCGGTCGCCCGGGCGGGGCCGCGGCTGCCCGAGTCACGGCTCGGATGAGCACCGTCCCCGCGATGTGGTCAGGGCGGGCGGTTTGACGTCGGGCCCCCGCCCGAGCGGGCCCCGGGCCGCAAGCGCCCGAGCCACGGCTCGGATCACCAACCTGCCCGCGTTCCGGGCGGGCGGCCGAGGTCGGTCCGGCGGGCGCCCGGGCGGGGCCGCGGCTGCCCGAGCCGAGGGCGGGGCCGGCGGGCGCCGGAGCCGGCCGGGCCGCGGCTGCCCGAGGGGGGTCCGCCTCGCGCGTGCCGGGGCCCGGTCAGGGGGGTGCCGGAGGCACCCGGCGGCGCGTCAGCCCGCGAAGCGGTCCCGGAGTTCGCGCTTGAGGATCTTGCCGCTGGCGTTGCGCGGGAGGGCGTCCACGAACAGCACCCGCTTGGGGGCTTTGAAGTGGGCCAGCCGCTCCCGCGCGTACGCCAGCAGCTCCGGCTCCGTCACTTCCCCGCGCGGCACCACCACCGCCGTGACCGCCTCGATCCACCGCTCGTCGGGCAGCCCGACCACCGCCGCCTCGGCCACCCCCGGGTGGGTGTACAGCACGTCCTCGACCTGACGTGAGGCCACCAGCACTCCGCCGGAGTTGATGACGTCCTTCACCCGGTCGACGATCGTGAAGTACCCCTGCGCGTCCCGCACCGCGAGGTCCCCCGAGCGGAACCACCCGTCCCGGAAGGCCCGTTCCGTCGCCTCGGGGTCGTTCCAGTACCCCAGACACAGCTGCGGCGACCGGTAGACCACCTCGCCCGCCGTGCCGTCCGGGACGTCCTTGCCGTCCTCGTCGACGACCTTCGCCTCCACGTGACGCACCGGCCGGCCGCAGGAGTCCATCCGCCCCTCGTGCTCGTCCGGCCCCAGCACCGTGGCCAGCGGCCCGATCTCGCTCTGGCCGAAACAGTTGTAGAAGCCGAGTCCCGGCAGCCGCTCCCGCAGCCGCTCCAGTACGGGCACCGGCATGATCGAGGCTCCGTAGTACGCCTTGCGCAGCGCGCCCAGCTCGCGCACCGCGAACTCCGGGTGGTTGGCCAGGGCGATCCACACCGTGGGCGGCGCGAACAGGCTGTCCGCCCGCGCCGCCTCCACCAGGTCGAAGATCCGCTCCGCCACCGGCGCGTCGAGGATGGTGTTCTCCGCGCCCACCGCCAGGTACGGAAGCAGGAAGACGTGCATCTGCGCCGAGTGGTAGAGCGGCAGCGAGTGCACCGGCCGGTCGTCCTCGGACAGGTCCAGGGCCTCGACCGCGCTCTCGTACTCGTGGACCAGCGCCCTGTGCGTCATCACCGCGCCCTTGGGCAGGGCGGTGGTCCCGGAGGTGTAGAGCAGCTGCGCCGGCACGCCCGGGTCCCGGCCGGGCTCGAAGGCGAGCGGTTCGCCCGGCTCCGTCAGCTCGGCCAGGAAGGAGCCGGGGGCGTCGCGCAGCGGACGTACGGGATACCCGTCGGGGATCCGTCCGGCCAGCTCCGGGTCGGCGAGGACCAGCGCGCTGGTGCAGTCGTCCAGGATGTGCGCGAGGTCCTCGCCGGTGAGGTTCTGGTTGACCGGTACGTGCGTGAGCCCCGCCCGGGCGCAGGCGAGGAAGGCCAGCAGATAGGCGTCCGAGTTGTGCGCGAAGGTGGCGACGCGGTCGCCGTCGGCCAGCCCGTACCGCTCCCGCAGGACGGTGGCCCCGGTGGTGACGGCCGCGTCGAGTTCCGCGTACGTCCAGCTCCGCCCGCCGTAGCGGACGGCGACCCGGCCGGGGACCCGCCGCGCGCTGTCGTGTACCAGTCCGTCGACCGTGTTGTGCCGCACTGCCGTCATGGCGTGATCCTCGTCCCCTCACCGGCCGAGGTCAATGACCGGGATACCCAACGGGATGTTGACAGATCATCGGACTGCCTGCGTGAGTGTGGGGGCACGTACGCACCGCCTGTTGCACGGACAACCTTGCGCATCCGCAGGCTACTTGGAGGTATGTTGCTCCGCACCCGCCCGATATTACGCCGCGTCGCCCTCACCGGCACCGCACTGCTCGCCGCGACGGCCGCGATACCGCAGGCCTCGGCGGCGACCGGTGAGCGGATACCCGCCGGCGGTGGCCTGTCCGCCGTCATCCGGTACACCGAGAACGGCATTCCGCACATCCTCGCCCGCGACTACGCGCACCTCGGCTTCGGCACCGGCTGGGCCCAGGCCGCCGATCAGGTCTGCGTCCTCGCCGACGGGTTCGTGACCCTTGCCGGTGAGCGCTCTCGCTGGTTCGGCCCCGACGCCGCGCCCGACGGATCGCTGTCCTCCGCCGCCCGCAACCTCTCCAGCGACCTGTACTTCAAAGGCGTACGGGAGTCCGGGACGGTCGAGAAGCTGCTGGAAACGCCCGCTCCGGCCGGCCCCGGCAAGGACCTCAAGGAGCTGATGCGCGGCTGGGCCGCCGGCTACAACGCCTGGCTCGCCCAGAACGAGGTCACCGACCCCGCCTGCAAGGGCGCGGGGTGGGTCCGCCCGGTCAGCGTGACCGACGTGGCCGCCCGCGGTTTCGCGGTCTCGGTCCTCGGCGGTCAGGGCCGCGGCATCGACGGCATCACGGCCGCCCAGCCGCCGGGCACGGCCGGCGCCCGTACGGCGGCGCCGCAGGAGCCCGACCCGGCGGCCGCGGCCGAGGCGGCCGAGGAGTTCTTCGACACCACCCGCTACGACATGGGCTCCAACGCGGTGGCCTTCGCCGGATCCACCACAGCGAGCGGCGGCGGCCTGCTGCTCGGCAACCCGCACTACCCCTGGCAGGGCGGGCGGCGTTTCTGGCAGTCGCAACAGACCATCCCGGGCGAGCTGAACGTCTCGGGCGGCTCCCTGCTCGGTACCGCCGTGGTCACCATCGGCTTCAACGAGAAGGTGGCCTGGAGCCACACGGTGGCCACGGGCACGCCCGTCAACCTGCACCAGCTCACCCTCGACCCGGCCGACCCGACCGCCTACCTGGTCGACGGGAAGCCGGAGAAGATGACCCGGCGGACCGTCACCGTCCCGGTGGCGGGCGGCGATCCGGAGACCCGCACCCAGTGGTGGACCCGCTACGGCCCGGTGGTCTCGAACCTCGGCCCGAGTCTGCCGCTGCCCTGGACGGCCGGTACGGCGTACGCGCTGAACGATCCCAACGCGGCGAACCTGCGCGGCTCCGACACCGCGCTCGCCATGGGCAAGGCCCGTTCGGTGGCCGGGATCCGGGACGCCCTGAAGCGCACCCAGGGTCTGCCGTGGGTCAACACCGTGGCCGCCGACTCGACGGGCGGCACCCTCTTCACCCAGTCCCAGGTGCTGCCCCGGATCACCGACGAGCTCGCGGCGCGCTGCTCCACTCCGCTGGGCCGCGCGACGTATCCCGCTTCGGGGCTGGCGGTGCTGGACGGTGCGCGCGGTGACTGCGGGCTCGGTTCGGATCCGGACGCGGTGCAGCCGGGGGTGTTCGGGCCGGGGAAGGCGCCGACGCTGCGCGATGCCCCGTACGCCGAGAACTCCAACGACAGTGCGTGGCTGGCCAACGCGGAGCGGCCGCTGACCGGTTACGAGCGGATCTGGGGAAATGCCGGCACCCCGCGCTCGATGCGCACCCGTGGCGCGATCGAAGACGTGGCGGCGATGGCGGCGAAGGGCCGGCTGACCGTGGCCGACCTGCAGAAGCAGCAGTTCGCCAACCGGGCGCCGGCCGGTGACCTGGCGGCGGCGGACGCGGCGCTGGCCTGCGCCGCCCTGCCGGGTGGGACGGCGACGGCGGGTGACGGCACCGCGGTGGACGTCTCGGCGGCCTGCGGAGTGCTGGCGGGCTGGGACCGTACGGCCGACAGCGCCAGCCGTGGCGCGCTGCTCTTCGACCGGTTCTGGCGCAAGCTGACGGCGACGACCCCGGCCAAGGACCTGTGGCTGGTGCCGTTCTCCGCGGCCGACCCGGTCCGCACGCCCCGCACGCTCAACCGGGCGGCGCCCGGGATCGGCCGGGCGCTCGCGGAGACCGTGCTGGAACTGAGGGCGGCCGGGATCGCGCTGGACGCCCCGCTGGGCGAGCACCAGTTCGTGGTCCGGGGCGGGCAGCGGCTGCCGGTGGGCGGCGGCACCGAGGCGCTCGGCGTCTGGAACAAGATCGAGGCGCCGTGGAACGCGGCGGCCGGCGGCTACGCCGAGGTCGTGCACGGGTCCAGCCACATCCAGGCGGTCGGCTGGGACGGCGGCCGCTGCCCGGTGGCGCGCACCCTGCTGACGTACAGCCAGTCCTCGAACCCGGACTCGCCGTACTACGCCGACCAGACCCGGCTGTTCTCGCAGGAGCGCTGGGTGACGTCCAGGTTCTGCGAGCGGGACATCCTCACCTCGCCGCGGCTCAAGGTGGTCTGGGCCCGCGAGCGGCGGTGACCCGCGCCCTCTTCCTGGCCCCGGCCCTCACGGGCTGACGGCCAGGAAGAGGTACGCGGCCAGCACCACGAGGTGTACGCCGCCCTGGAGCAGCGTGGCGCGGCCCGGGGCGATGGTGAGGGCACTGACCACGACGGTCAGGGCGAGCAGCACCATGTGGACCGGGCCGAGGCCCAGCATGAGCGGGCCGGAGAGCCAGACCGAGGCCAGGGCGATGGCCGGGATGGTGAGGCCGATGCTGGCGATGGCGGATCCGTAGGCCAGGTTGAGGCTGGTCTGGACGCGGTCGCGGCGGGCGGCGCGGACGGCGGCCAGGGTCTCGGGCAGCAGCACGAGCAGAGCGATGATCACACCGACGACCGCATCGGGCAGGCCGGCGTCGGCGACGCCCTTCTCGATGGTGGGGGAGACGGCCTTGGCGTCACCGACCACCGCGACGAGCGCGACCAGCAGCAGGCCGAGGCTGATCAGGGCGGCGCGGGAGGTGGGCGGCGGGGCGTGGTCGTCGTGCTCGCCGGGGCTGCGCTCGATGTCCACGGGCAGGAAGTAGTCCCGGTGGCGGACCGTCTGGACGGCGACGAACAGCCCGTACAGCGCCAGCGAGGCGACGGCGGCGAAGGTCAGCTGCGCGGTGGAGAACTCCGGGCCGGGCTTGCTCGTCGTGAAGGTCGGCAGGACCAGGCTGAGGACCGCGAGGGTCGCGACGGTGGCGAGGGCCGCTCCGGAGCCCTCGGCGTTGAAGACGGCGACCCGGTTGCGCAGGGCGCCGACGAGCAGGGACAGGCCGACGATGCCGTTGCAGGTGATCATGACGGCGGCGAAGACGGTGTCCCGGGCGAGGGAGGACGCCTTGTCGCCGCCGCCGGCCATCAGCGTGACGATGAGCGCCACTTCGATGACGGTGACGGCGACGGCGAGGACGAGGGAACCGAACGGTTCGCCGACCCGGTGGGCAACGACCTCGGCGTGGTGCACGGCCGCCAGCACCGCGCCCGCGAGGCAGAGCGCGACGAGGGCCACCGCGAGCGGCGGCAGATCGCGTCCCCAGCTGAGCACGAGCGCGACGAGCGCCACCACGGGGACCAGGAGGGTCCAATCGGTCAGGGGGGATCTGCGGGTAGCCGTCCTCATATCGGCCAAGTTGCCAGAACTGTCCCTCCGGCGCGGCGCAAGGCGCGCCTCCGGAGCCCTGGCGTGGCGCTTCTCACGGAACCTCCGGGCGTGGCGGGTGCAGGGTGCACCGACAACACCGCGGGGCGCCGGAGGATGGGGCATGACCTCACCGGAAGCGCCCTCGGCCTGGACCCAGGACCAACTGACCGATCTGCACCGCACCGTGCTCTGGGCATTGCTGCGCTACGTCTCCCCGCCGCCGGGAGCCGGGCGCGCGGACGCGGGGCGGCCCGTGCGCGGCGTGCTGCAGCCGCCCGGGCCACCGGAGGTCACCCGTGTGGTCCTGTGGGACGGCCACGACCTGGACACGTCGGTCGCCTACGACCTGCCCCTGGTCGACGACGAGTACGACACCAACATCCCGTGGACGGCCATCGCGGGGATGCTGCGGCGGCTTGCCGCCGGTCCGGGTACGGACGGGAGCGGCGCGGCGTGCGCGGAGTCCCGGGACGGCCTGGGCATCCTTGTCGTCGACGCCCGCGCCGAGGCCGCGCGCTTCCGGGACGATCCCTCGTACGACCGGACCGACGCGCTGCACGCTGCGGTCTCCGTGCTCAGGCCCTCCGTGGATCCGGAGGACGAGCCGGAGCCCGAGCTGATGCTCGGCGGCTTCTTGCTGACCGGCCCCGACACGGTACGGCTGTACGTGGACCGGGCGGCCGGCCCGGCCGCCCGGATCGGCCTGGACGTCGCCCTGCGGGACGAGGAGGGTCGCGTACGAGGGGGCTACACCGCGCTGACGGCGGCGCTGCCCTCCCTCGTACGCGACGAGCTCGAATGGAACGCCTCGGAGGCCGAGGATCCGTACTGCGCCGAGGCGTACGACTTCACCCGCTGGTGACCCGGCCGGCCCGCGGCTCACATCGCGCGCTCGCGTCCCTCCCAGTACGGGTCGCGCAGGCGGCGCTTGTACAGCTTGCCGTTCGGGTCGCGCGGCATCGTCGCGATGAAGTCGACCGTCTTGGGGCGCTTGTAGCCGGCGAGCCGCCTCTCGCAGTGGTGCAGGATCTCCGCTGCCAGGGCCTTGCCCGCCTCGAAGCCCTCCGCCGGTTCGATGACGGCCTTGACCTCCTCGCCCCAGTCGGCGTGGGGGATGCCGAACGCGGCGGCGTCGGCGACCGCCGGGTGGGTCAGCAGGGCCGCCTCGATCTCGGCCGGGTAGATGTTGACCCCGCCCGAGATGATCATGTCGATCTTGCGGTCGCGGAGGAAGAGGTAGCCCTCCTCGTCCAGCAGGCCCAGGTCGCCGACGGTGAAGAAGTCGCCGATGCGGTTCTTCTTCGTCTTGCCCTCGTCCTTGTGGTAGCTGAAGCCGCCCGTGTTCATCTTGATGTAGACGGTGCCCAGTTCGCCGGCGGGCAGCCGGTTGCCGTCGTCGTCGAAGACGGCGAGTTCGCTGATCGGCCAGGCCTTGCCGACGGTTCCCGGCTTCTTCAGCCAGTCCTCGGCGGTGGCGAATGCCCCGCCGCCCTCGCTGGCGGCGTAGTACTCCTCCACGCACCGGCCCCACCAGTCGATCATCGCCCGCTTGACGTGGTCCGGGCAGGGCGCGGCGCCGTGGATGGCATGGCGCATCGAGGAGACGTCGTACGCGTCCTTCGTCTCCTGCGGGAGCGCGAGGAGCCGGTGGAACTGCGTCGGGACCATGTGGGTGTGCGTGCAGGCGTGGTGGTCGATCAGCCGCAGCATCTCCTGCGGTGTCCATTTGTCCATCAGGACCAGCGGGTGGCCGATGTGCAGGGCGGCGCCGGCGAATTGGAGGACGGCCGTGTGGTAGAGCGGCGAGCAGACCAGGTGGACGTTGTCGTCGAAGGGCCGGATGCCGAAGATGCCGAGGAAGCCGCCGAGGTACGTCTCCTCCGGGAGCTTGCCGGGCAGCGGCCGGCGGATCCCGCGCGGGCGGCCGGTGGTGCCGGAGGTGTAGTTCATGACCCAGCCGAGCGTGCGCTCCTCGGGGGCCGTACCGGGCTGCCCTTCGAGGAGTTCCCCGTACGCCCGGAAGCCCGGGACCGCTCCGACGGCGTACCGGCGGTTCACGGGCAGGGCCGCCTCGTCGGCCGCGGCGGTGGCGGCGTCGGCGAAGCGCTCGTGGGCGATGAGGACCTTGGCGCCCGAGTCGGAGACGATCCAGGCGATCTCGGGGCCGACGAGGTGGTGGTTGACGGGGACGAGGTAGAAGCCGGCCTGGGAGGCGGCGAGGTAGGCGGTGAAGAACTCGACGCCGTTGGGGAGGACGACGGCGAAGACGTCGCCCTTCTCCAGACCGGCGGCGCGCAGGCCGTGGACGAGGCGGTTGACGTCGGCGTGCAGCCGTCCGGCGGACCACTCCTCGCCGTCGGGGGTGACCAGGACGGTCCGCTCGGGGTCGGCGGCGGCCTGCGCCCAGAAACCGTTGGGCTTTTCGGTCATGCTGCTCACGCCTCTCTCAGGCTCGGCCGGCGATGCGGTTGATGCGGTCGATGGCGCGCTCGAACCCGCTGGTGAGGTCGTCGAAGACCGCCTGGACGCTGCGTTCGCTGTTCATCCTGCCGACGATCTGGCCGACGGGGGTGCCGAGGAGCGGCTGGACCTCGTACTTCTGGATCCGCGAGACGGCCTCGGCGACGAGCAGGCCCTGGAGCGGCATGGGCAGCGCGCCGGGACCTTCGGGGTCGTCCCAGGCGTCGGTCCACTCGGTGCGCAGCTGGCGGGCGGGTTTGCCGGTGAGGGCGCGGGAGCGGACGGTGTCGCCGGAGCCGGCGGCCAGCAGTTTCTCGGTGAGGGCGCGGGAGTGCAGGTCGGCCTCGGTGGTCGTGAGCCAGAGGGAGCCGAGCCAGGCGCCCTGGGCGCCGAGGGCGAGTCCGGCGGCGATCTGCTCGCCGCTGCCGATGCCGCCGGCGGCCAGGACCGGGAGCGGGGCGACGGCCTCGGCGATCTCGGGGACGAGGACCATGGTCGCGATGTCGCCGGTGTGGCCGCCGGCCTCGTAGCCCTGGGCGACGACGACGTCGATGCCGGCTTCGGCGTGGCGGCGGGCGTGTTTGGCGCTGCCGGCGAGGGCGGCGACGAGGACGCCGTGGTCGTGGGCGCGTGCGATGACGTCGGCGGGCGGGGAACCCAGGGCGTTCGCCAGGAGTTTGATGGGGTAGTCGAAGGCGACGTCGAGCTGGTTGCGGGCGACCTGCTCCATCCAGCCGGTGATCCGCCAGCCCGAGGCCTCTCCCTCGGCGAGCGCGGGCACGTGGTGTTTGGCGAGGGTGTCGCGGACGAAGGCACGGTGACCGGCCGGGATCATCGCCTCGATATCGGCTTCGCTGATGCCGTCGACGGCCTTCTTGGCGGGCATGACCACGTCGAGGCCGTAGGGCCTGCCGTCAGTGTGCGCCTGCATCCAGTCGAGGTCTCGCTTGAGGTCGTCGGGTGCGGTGTAGCGGACCGCGCCGAGTACGCCGAATCCGCCCGCGCGGGTGATGGCGGCGGCGACCGCCGGGAAGGGCGTGAAGCCGAAGATGGCGTGTTCGACTCCCAGTTTCTTGCTCAGCTCCGTCTCCATGGGCGGCAGGATGCCGCAGCCCCGCATCCGAGGGAAGAGATTTTCTGATGCAGTGTCAGATTCTTTCCGGTCCGTCAGGTGCGAACGGTCCCCGACGGCCGGGCAGATACCCACTAGCGTGCGGCAGATCCAGCCTCGCCCGCGGACACCTCCCATCGGTGGCCGGGGAGAGCGAGGCGCGGGATCCGGGGCGGAGCCCGGGATACGGCGTCGCAGGCCGACTCGGAAGCGAACAGGAGGGCCGGACATGGCAGCAGGCACGGGGGCCGACGCAGCGGCAGGTGAAGAAGGCGCGGCCACCGGTGAACCCGGAAACGCGCTGAGCCGGCGGCGCCTGGGCGCACGGCTGCTCGCACTCGGCGGGGTGCTCGTCCTGCACGCCGCACTCCCCGGCAGCTCCGCCGGGGCGGCCGGCGGCGCGGCCGAGCGGCGCGCGCTCCAGGGGCTGCGGCTGCGGTACGGCTCCGCGCGCCAGGCCGGGCTGCTGGACGAGCACCTGGAGGGGGTGGCGGAGGAGGCACGGCGGTTCCTCGGCCCCTCCCCCGAACACCCCTACTACGCCGGGGCAGTGGTCCTCGCCGGCCGGGGCCGCACCATCGCGCTGCACCGCGCCATGGGTGACGCCGTACGGTACGCGGACTACGACGGGCGGACGGACCGGGTCCGGGAGTTCCCGGCGGCCGAGCGGATCGCGATGGCCGAGGACACCGTCTTCGACCTGGCCTCGTTGACGAAACTGTTCACCTCCATCCTGGCCGTTCAGCAGATGGAGCGGGGCCGGCTGGAGCTGGAGGCCCCGGTGCACCGGTACCTGCCCGCCTTCACCGGTGGCGGCAAGGAACTGATCACGGTCCGTCAGCTGCTCACGCACACCTCGGGGCTGCGCTCCTGGGCACCCTTCTACCAGGAGTCCACGCGCGAGGGCCGGCTGAGGCTGCTGTGGTCAGTGCGGCCGCAGGAGACTCCCGGGTCCGTCTACCGGTACTCCGACCTGAACCTGATCACCCTCCAGCTGCTCCTGGAAGAGATCACCGGCCGCACTCTGGATGTCCTGCTCCACGACGAGATCACCGCTCCGCTCGCGATGCACCGCACCCGGTACAACCCGCCGCGCTCCTGGCGCCGGGTCACCGCCGCCACCGAGGTGCAGCGCCCGCCCTGGTCCGGCCTGGACCGCGGGCTGGTGTGGGGCGAGGTCCACGACGAGAACGCGTACGCGCTCGGCGGGGTCGCGGGCCACGCCGGGGTCTTCGGCACCGCCTGGGACCTGGCCGTGCTCGCCCGCGCCCTCCTCGACGGCGGGGTCTACGCGGGCCGGCGCATCCTGCGTCCCGCCTCCGTGGAGCTGCTCTTCACCGACTACAACACCGCCTTCCCGGGTGACGACCACGGTCTCGGCTTCGAGCTCTACCAGCACTGGTACATGGGCGCCATGGCCACCCCTCACTCCGCCGGGCACACCGGCTTCACCGGCACCTCCCTGGTCCTGGACCCCTCCACCGACTCCTTCCTGATCCTGCTCGGCAACTCCGTCCACCCCGTGCGCACCTGGCGCGCCGGCAGCGCGCCGCGGGTCGCCGTCGGCAACCGCTTCGCCCGCGCCGTCCCTGTTCGTACGAGGCACGGCGGCCCTGCCTGGTTCTCCGGGATCACTCCGGGCGCCTCGGGCACACTGAACCTGCCGCCGCTCACCCCTGCGACGGCCTCCGCCCGGCTGCGCTGTGCCGTGTGGTGGGACACCGTGCCCGGCGAGGGCGCGTTCCACCTGGAAGCCTCGGCGGACGGGGAGCACTGGGAGCCGCTGCCGTTCACCACGGTGCGGTCCACCGGCGGCGCCGCCGAGTCCTGGCCGCGCGGCTCCGCGGGCGGCTGGGGAGGCCGCATCTGGCATCGCCTGGAGGCCCCCCTCACAGCCGCCTGGTCGGGCCGCGAGGTGCGGCTGCGATTCCGGCACACCGCGACCGGCCGCTACGTCGGGCGCGGCGTGTACGTGGACGTCCTGCGCGTGGCGGAACCGGGCCGCCTCCTCTTCGCGGAGGACCGCCCCGCCGACGCCGCCCGCATCGTGGCCATCGGCTGGACCCGCTCGTCGGACTGAGCCCGTCGTCCCCGTGCATACCGGTGATCGGCGGCCGTGTGCGGAGTGTCCCGTTGACCCTGCGGAGGGAAGCTGCTGGCCTGCTCGTACGCGTGCCAGGCCCGCTGGCCGCCGTCCGCAGGAGTGATCCGGGGAGAAGGACTCAATGAGCCAGGACAACCGGCCGCCGGTCCCAGACCTGCACGCGTCGAGCGCAGCCGCGGAGGTGCAGGCTTCCGCCCGCGGCTGGCACACCGTTCAGCTGGCGGTCTTCGGGTTCATCGGGATCTGCGGTGTCCTCAAGAGCGGCGGCAGCTCGGCAGCGCCCCGGGGCATCGAGGAACTGGCCGGGCTACTGGTCCTGGTGGCGCTGGCCGTGGCCTGCTGGGCGACGTATCTGGTCGCCCGCGTCGCCTGGCCCGTGCCGGAGCCGGTACCGGACGCCGGCACGTGGCCGGAGGGCAGGAACAGCGCGGACCGATCCGCCCGACGGCTGCGAAGGGGGCTCATGTGGACGTTCCTCGCCGTCGTGCTGGTGGCCACGGCGGCCGCCTCCTCCTGGTGGCCTTCTCCCCCCAAAGCCTCCGAGGACCAGTTCGTGCAGGTCTCGACCTCGGCGGGCACGGTCTGCGGCACTCTGGGCTCCGGCAGCGACGGAAACGTCCTCCTCCGGACCCAGGGGCAGAACATCGACATCCCGCTCAGCCGGATCTCGGGCCTGGCTCCCGCACGCACCTGCCCGTAGCGGGCACTCGGCGGGCACTCGGCGGGCACTCGCCCGCGCTGGGCGGGACGGCACCACGACCCGCGGATCCCGTCACGGAGGGTCACCGAGGGAACGGCAGACCGGGCTGCCCTCCAGCGGTCGGCAGCCCGGGCTGACGCGCCCCCGCGTCAGCCCGGCCGCTCCACGGCGAGGCTCCGGACCCCACCCGCGCACACGGTCTACGTGCCGGGGCCCGCGTCTTCCGGCCAGCCGTAGCCCGTACGGGGCGGCCTGGGCAGGGCGCCCACCGAGGCCAGGTCCCGGTCGGCGGCCCGCATCAGCTGCCCGGCCAGGTCACGCATCGCCCGGCTCGCCGCCAGCTCGTCACCGATCGCGGGGATCTCCACGTCCTCGGGATTGCAGCGCGCCGTGCCGCGGCCGACCATCGTCGTCTTGCCGTTCTCGAGCACCGCCCGGGCTTTGGTGGTGCCGTCCTCCTCGATCAGGTAGACGCCCACATTCCACTCTTCGGCGTGAGTCATCGCGCGCCTCCTCCCGCTCCGGTACCGATTCCAGGATCCCTCCGAGCGGGCGGATCCGGCCATCCCAGAACCTCGGCTCCGGTCCCTTCAGCGCTCGGCCAGGACCGGGTCCGCAGCGTCGCGCTGGTGCGGGACCGCGGACGACCCCCACGGCTGGACCGAGACCGTCCGCGTAGGGGCGGGGATGGCGATGCCCTCGGCCCGGTACCGCTCGTGCAGGCGCTTGATGAACTCGTGCTTGATCCGGTACTGGTCGCTGAACTCGCCCACGCCCAGGATCACGGTGAAGTTGATCCTGGAGTCCGCGAACGTGTGGAAGCGAACGGCGGCCTCGTGGTCGGCGACCCCTCCGGAAACATCGGCCATCACCCTGTCGACGACGTCGAGGGTGACTCGCTCGACGTGCTCCAGGTCGCTGTCGTAGCCGACACCCGCCTGGACGAGGAGCGACAACTTCTGTTCCGGCTGGGTGAAGTTGGTCATGTTCGTACGCGCGAGGCGGCCGTTGGGGATGATCACCAGGTTGTTCGACAGGTTGCGCACCACGGTGTTGCGCCAGTTGATGTCGACGACGTACCCCTCCTCGCCGCTGCTGAGCCGGATGTAGTCACCGGGCTGCACCGTCTTCGAGGCGAGGATGTGCACTCCCGCGAAGAGGTTGGCCAGCGTGTCCTGCAGCGCCAGGGCGACCGCGAGGCCACCCACTCCGAGGGCGGTGAGCAGTGGCGCGATGGACACGCCCATGGTCTCGAGAGCGACGAGTACGCCCATGGTCAGGACGACGACACGCGTGATGTTGACGAAGATGCTGGCCGATCCGGCCACTCCCGTACGGGACTGGGCCACGGACTGCACGAGCCCCGCGACGACCCTGGCCGCCGTGACCGTGGCGATGAGGATGAGCAGGGCGGTCAGCGACTGGTTCACGATCCCCGTGAGCCGCGTGGTGAGCGGCAGCGCCGTGGCCGCCGCGGCGGCGCCGCCGATGACGGCCGCCCAGGGCGCGAGGGTGCGCAGCGCGTCGACGATGACGTCGTCCCCGCTCCACGCCGTCCTGCTCGCGTGCGTGCCCAGCCAGCGCAGGAGGGCGCGCAGCAGCAGCCCGGCCGCGACACCCGCGGCGATCGCGATGGCGGCCACCACCCAGTCGTGCAGGACGAGATCGCGGCTCACAGGGTCCCCTCCGGAGCCATGGGCGCCGACGAGCGGCGTATGTGTTGTGTCGTCACTTTGTCACCTGTCAGATCGTGCTGTGCGGGGCCCCGTTCGGGCGTGTGTACGCACACACGGTTGGTGCTGCCATCCTGCCCCATGGTCGGCGCGGCGCCGCAGGTGGGCCGGTGTGACCTCGGGCGGCACGGGCGGGGTCCGGCCGCACCGCGCGTGCTGTCACCCCACAGAGTCTGCGGTCTTGCGTACGACCTCGCGCCGGCCCTGCGTGTTCCTGCGCGGTTCGGCGTGGTTTCGAGCATCTATTGACATGAACTCGACCCTGCGCTGCACTGGTGCCCCTCTCACGCTCCGCTCGGCCACACCCGGCTGGAGGCAGCCATGCGTCTGCTCCGATTGCTGATCGCCACCGCGTGCGCGGTGTTCGCACTGGCGCTGCCCGGCGTCGGCGCCGGCCCCGCGCGGGCGGCCGCCGGCCCGCCGCAGACCGTACCGGCCCTGCGTCAATGGACGGCCGGCACCGGTACCTACACCTTCACCGACGCCACCCGGATCGTCGTCGACCCAGCTTCCGCCGCCCAACTGGCGGACGAAGCCGCCACGTTCGCGCAGGATCTGGGCGCGCTGGCCGGACGCGGCGTGGCCGTCGCCACCGGGAGCCCGGCCGCCGGTGACATCGGCCTCAGCCTCGGCGGCGCGGCTCTGCCCGCCGAGGGCTACCGGATGACGGTCGCGGGATCCCTCACCCTCCAGGCCGCGACCGACACCGGCGCTTTCTACGGCACCCGCAGCGTCCTCCAGCTCCTGCGCCAGTCCGCCTCGGTACCGGCCGGCACGGCCGTCGACTGGCCGACCAAGGCCGAGCGCGGGCTCATGGTCGACCAGGGGCGGAAGTTCTTCACCGTCGACTGGCTGAAGCAGCACATCAAGGAGCTGGCCTACCTCAAGCTCAACTACTTCCACTTCCACCTGTCGGACACGTTCGGATTCCGCATGGAGAGCTCCACCCACCCGGAGATCGTCTCCGCCGACCACTACTCCAAGCAGGACATCGCCGACCTCGTCGAGCTCGGCCGCAAGTACCACGTCACCATCGTCCCGGAGATAGACACCCCCGGTCACATGAACGCGGTCCTGGCCGCGCACCCCGAACTCAAGCTCAAGAGCAGCCTCGGCGCGGTCAGCCCCGACTTCATCGACCTCTCGCTGCCCGGTTCGTACACGCTGATCAAGGACCTGATCAACGAGTACCTGCCGCTGTTCCCGGCCCCGTACTGGCACATCGGCGCGGACGAATACGTCACCGACTACGCCAAGTACCCGCAGCTGCTCGGCTACGCCCGCGCCCACTACGGCGCGAACGCCACCGCCAAGGACACCTACTACGGGTTCGTCAACTGGGCGGACGACCTGGTGCGGGCAGGCGGCAAGACCACCCGGATGTGGAACGACGGCATCAAGTCCGGCGACGGGACGCTGCGCCCCCACCCCGGCATCGTCGTCGAATACTGGTACAGCTACGGCCTCACTCCCCAGCAGTTGGCCGACGCCGGGCACGTCGTGGCCAACGAGTCCTGGACCCCGACCTATTACGTGCTCGGGGGCGCGAAGCCCGACACCAAGTGGATGTACGAGACCTGGACCCCCGACCGCTTCGAGGGCGGCAACACCCTGTTCGACCCCGCGAAGAACCCCGGCTCGCTGCTCCACGTCTGGTGCGACAACCCCACCGCCGAGACCGAGGAACAGATAGCCGCCGGAATCATGTACCCGCTGCGCGCGCTGGCCCAGCAGACCTGGGGATCGCCGAAGCCCGCGGCGACGTACGCCGCGTTCACCCCCCTCGTCGCGGCCGTCGGGCACAACCCCGCCTGGCCCGGCCTCACCCAGCCGGGCAACCTGGCCCTGGGCCGCCCGACCACCGCCTCCAGCACCGAGACGGCGAACTTCCCGGCGACGGCAGCCACCGACGGCGACCCCGCCACCCGCTGGTCCAGCGCCTACAGCGACCCGCAGTGGCTCCAGGTCGACCTCGGCACCACCCAGAACGTCGGCCGCGTCGTGCTGCGCTGGGAAGCGGCGTACGGGAAGTCCTTCCAGATCCAGCTCTCCGACGACGCCGCCACCTGGCGCACCGTCCACTCCACGACCACCGGTACCGGCGGGGTCCAGGACCTGACCGGGCTGACCGGATCGGGCCGGTACATCCGCGTGTACGGCACCCAGCGGGGCACCTCGTACGGCTACTCGCTGTACGAGTTCGAGGTGTACGGCGGCCGGCCGGGCGGCACGCGGACCCTCACCGCGGGCGGCAAGGCACTCGACGACCCGGCCAGCTCCGGCACGTCCGGCACCCGGTTGATCACGTGGACCCCGCACGGCGGGCCCAATCAGCAGTGGCAGCTGACCCTCAACAGCGACGGCAGCCACACCCTGGTCAACGGGGCGTCCGGGCTGTGCGCGGACGTCTCCGGCGGCTCGACCGCCGCCGGCGCGGCCGTGGTCCAGGCGACGTGCACCGGCGGCGACAGCCAGCACTGGAAGATCGGCGCACTCGGGGCGAGCGGCTACTCGGTGACCAACAAGAAGAGCGCCCTCCTCCTGACCACGGCCTCCGGCACGGACGGAGCCCTGGTCACCCAACAGCCGGCCGGCGGCTCGGCCTATCAGCAGTGGCAGATCGCGTAGGACAGGGCCTAGTGACGGACCAGGCAGAAGGGGTGCCCCGCCGGGTCGGCGTAGATGCGCCAGCCCCGGTCGGCCGGGCCCTCGTCGAGCAGGGTCGCACCGTGCGCGAGCACCTGCTCCTGCGCGCGGTCCAGGTCCGGGACACCGAAGTCCAGGTGGCACTGCTGTGGCCGGGCGGGGTCCGGCCACCGCGGCGGCTGGTGGTCCGGCGCGTGCTGGAAGGCGAAGACCAGGCCTGACGGGGTGTGGAGCGTGGTCCAGTCCGCGTCGACCGACCACCGCCGGTCGGGCTGGTCGACGGTTCCGCCCAGCACCGACCGGTAGAACCCGGCCAGCCGCTGCGGCTCGGGACAGTCCAGGACCACGCACTGCAGTTCAGCGATCAAGGGAAGACACCCCTAAGGAGTCGAGAGCGCCGCGTCGATCATGCGGCGGGTGGCGGAGGTCAGTTCGGTGAGGTCCGGGGCCGGGCGGGAGCGGGCCAGGGCGCCGGCCAGTCGGTCGTAGAGGAGGCCGTCGGTCCAGGCGACCAGCAGTTCGGCCGCCTCCTCGGGCCGCTCCGCGCCGAGGGCGGCGAGGATACCCGCCGCCCGGGCCCGGGCCCCCTGGCCCGCCCGGTGGAAGTCCGTCTCCAGTTCGAGGTTGCGGGCCGCCTCCAGGCTCAGTTCGAAGCGGGCCAGCTGGCGTTCGCGTCCCACCGTCAGCCAGCGGTGCAGCAACGCGGCGAGCGCCGCCGCGGCCGCGTCCCGGTCCGGCAGCGGACCTCGGGCCCCTGCCCCGTCGCCCGCGGTCCCGCCTCCGGCCACGTCCACGTCCACGTCGCCGAGATCCAGTTCCGCCAGCCGCTGGTAGCAGGCGCCGATCAGGGCCGTCCGCGTACGGAAGTAGTAGGAGGTGCTGCCCGCCGGCAGCCGCGCCGCGCCGTCGACCGCCCGGTGGGTCAGGGCCCGCAGGCCGCCCGCGGCGACCAGGCCGATCGCGGTGTCCGCGATGAGGGTTCTGCGGTCGGCGCCGCGCTCGGTACCGCGCTCAGGGGTGGACATGGCCTCACTCTACAGCTGTAGAGTGAGGCCATGTCCTCTACAGCTGTAGAGGACAGGTGGTCGACAGGGAGGGGCATCTCATGTCTCAGCGTCACGCGGTCGTGGCGGGTGCGGGGGTCGGCGGACTCACGGCGGCCGTGGCCCTGCACCGCCGCGGCTGGCGCGTCACCGTGTGTGAGCGGGCGCCGGAACCGGCCACCGCGGGAGCCGGCATCGTCCTCGCCCCCAACGCCCTGCACGCTTTAGACGCCATCGGCTTCGACGCCACCCGCGCCACGGGCCACGCCGTCCCGGCGGCCCTGGGCCTGCGCCTCCCCGGCGGCGGCCGGCTCAGCCGCGCCGACACCGCCGGGCTCGCAGCCCGTTACGGCCGTCCCCCGCTCGCCGTGCACCGCGCGGACCTCGCCGCCGCCCTGGCCGCCGCACTCCCCGGTCGGACGGTCGCGTACGGAGCCGCCGTGACCGCCGTGGACCAGGCCGGCGGCCGCGCGGTGGTCCGGACCTCCTCCGGAGACCTCAGCGCCGACGTCGCGATCGCCGCCGACGGCATCCACAGCCCGCTGCGCCACCAGTACTTCCCGGACCACCCCGGCCTGCGCCACAGCGGCGAGACCGCCTGGCGCACCGTCCTGCCCGCCGTCCCCGGCCCGGCGCCCGAGGCCGCCGAGACCTGGGGCCGGGGCGAGCGCTTCGGCATCGTCCCGCTCGCCGACGGCCGGGTCTACGTCTACGCCACCGCCGTCGTCCCCGAGGGCCACCGCCCCACCGACCCGCGCGCCGAACTCCTGCGCCGCTACGGAACCTGGCACGACCCGATCCCGGCGCTGCTGGAGCGGATCGACCCGGAGGCACTGCTCCAGCACGACCTGTACGACCTGGCAGCGCCGCTCCCCCGCTACCACCAGGGCCGGCTCGCCTGGGTCGGGGACGCCGCCCACGCCATGACCCCCAACCTCGGCCAGGGCGGCTGCCAGGCCGTCGAGGACGCCGTCGTCCTCGCCCACCTGCTGGCCGCGCGGGACGTGCCCGCCGCCCTCGCCGCCTACAGCGCGGCCCGCGTCGCCCGCACCGACGCCATCCGCGTCCGGTCCCGCCGGGCGGGCCGGGTAGCGGCCCTCACCCACCCCCTCGCGGCGGCCGCCCGCGACCTGGCCGTCCGCGCCGTCCCGGCCCGCGCCGCGCTCCGGGCGCTGGACGATCTCTACGGCGGCTTCACCCTTCCCGCTCACGCGCTCCCCGGGTACACGGCATAACGCCGTGCCCGCGCGCGTTGGAACTCGTTACCGAGGTTGTTGACTGTTCAACACGAAGGCAGGCAGAGCCTATGAAGACCGAGATCGACTGGGACAACCCGACCGACCCGAGGCCCGGGAGCTGGCAGCTCGACCACGTCAAGCAGTACGTGGCCTCGAAGGGGGCCGAGGGCCAGTTCTGGAACGGCACCCAGACCCTGCTGCTCACCACGGTGGGCAGGGTCTCCGGCAACCCGGTGCGGACGCCCCTCATCTACGGCGAGGACGACGGCCGTTACCTCCTCGTCGCCTCCAAGGGCGGCGACCCGGCCCACCCGCTCTGGTACCGGAACCTGACCGAGCACCCCGAGGTGCGCATCCAGGTCGGCCCGCAGACCCTCCAGGGCACGGCCCGCACCGCGACCTCCGAGGAACGCGCCGCGTACTGGCCGCTGATGCTCCGGCACTGGCCCGCGTACGACGAGTACCAGGCCAAGACGGACCGCGAGATCCCGATCGTGGTCATCGAACCGGTGACCGGAACCAACCGCTAGCAGGCGCTCAGTGCCCCAGCACCGCCATCGCCGCGTTGTGGCCGGGGACGCCGCTGACGCCGCCGCCGCGCACCGCCCCCGCACCGCACAGCAGTACGTTGCGGTGGGCGGTCGCCACGCCCCACCTTCCGGCGGTGTCGACGTCCGCAGCCCCGTACGGCCAGGACAGGTCCCGGTGGAAGATGTGGCCGCCGGGCAGCCGCAGGTCGCGTTCCAGGTCCAGCGGGGTCTTCGCCTCGATGCACGGGCGGCCGTCGGCGTCGAAGGCGAGGCAGTCGGTGAGCGGTTCGGCCAGGTGCGCGTCGAGCTGCGCGAGGGTGGCGGTCAGCAGCACCTCGCGCGCCTGCTGGTTGTCGTGTCCGAACAGCCGGGCCGGGGTGTGGAGGCCGAAGAGGGTGAGCGTCTGGTAGCCCTGCTCCACCAGCTCCGGCCCGAGGATGGTCGGGTCGGTCAGCGAGTGGCAGTAGATCTCCGAGGGCGGTACGGAGGGCAGTTCCCCGGCCGCCGCCTCCGCGTAGGCCCTGGCGAGCTCCTCGTAACCCTCGGCGATGTGGAAGGTGCCGCCGAAGGCCTCGCGCGGGTCGACGGAGGTGTCCCGCAGCCGGGGCAGCCTCCGCAGCAGCATGTTGACCTTGAGCTGGGCCCCCTCGGGGGCGGGCTCGGCCGACGGGGCGGGTACCTCGCCGAGGAGATCCGCCAGCGCCCGCGGTGAGGCGTTGACCAGGACCGTGCGGCCGACGACCCGCCCTTCGCCGGTCGCCGTACGGAATACCACCTCGGTCGGCGCGATGCCGTCCGTGTCGATCCGCAGCACCTCGTGGCCGGTGGCGATCTCCGCCCCCGCCGCCCGCGCGGCGCCGGCGAGGGCGTCCGTGAGCGCGCCCATGCCGCCGACGGGCACGTCCCAGTCACCGGTCCCGCCGCCGATGACGTGGTAGAGGAAGCAGCGGTTCTGCGCGAGCGAGGGGTCGTGCGCGTCCGCGAAGGTACCGATCAGCCCGTCGGTCAGGACCACGCCCCGGACCAGGTCGTCGGCGAAGTGCCGTTCCACCGCCTGGCCGAGGGGCTCCTCGAACAGCATCCGCCAGGCCGCCTCGTCGTCGATCCGGGCGCGCAGCGCCTCGCGGGTGGGCAGCGGCTCGGTCAGTGTCGGGAAGACCTTCGCGGCGACCCGGCCGGTGGTGCCGTAGAAGGCGCGCCAGCTCTCGTACTCCCGCTCCGAGCCGGTCAGCCGCGCGAAGGACTCCCTCGTGCGCGCCTCACCGCCGCCGACGAGCAGCCCGCCGGGACGCCCGTCGCGCAGAGCGGGCGTGTACGAGGAGACGGTGCGCTTGCGGACCTCGAAGCGCAGCCCCAGATCGCGCACGATCTTCGCGGGGAGCAGGGAGACGAGGTACGAATAGCGCGAGAGGCGGGCGTCGACGCCCGCGAAGGGACGGCTGGAGATGGCCGCCCCGCCGGTGCGCCCGAGCCGTTCCAGGACCAGCACGGACCGGCCCGCCCGGGCCAGGTACGCGGCGGCCACCAGGCCGTTGTGCCCGCCGCCCACGATCACATCGTCGTAGACGTCGCGTCCGAAACCGCTGGAGCCCCGCATGGCTGGCATGGCTGTCATGGCTCTTGGTAGCACACCTGGCCGAGTCGCTCCAGACAGTACGCCTCGTCGGCGTGGGCCAGGGCGGTGGCGGGATGCTCGTCGCCCAGGGACCGCTCGCGGATGCCGGACAGCTCTCGGTAGATGGGCAGCGCCTCCTCCCAGCGGCCCAGCCGGCCGAGTCCGACGGCGAGTTCGCGGCGGCTGACCAGGGTGTCCGGGTGTTCGGCGCCGAGTAGCTCGGCCCGTGCGGCGCCCACCTGCCGGGCCTCGGCGACCGCCTCCTCCCAGCGGTCCAGACGTCCCAGGTTGACGCCGAGGACGTGCCGGGCGCGGAGCGTCTCCGGGTCGGCGGCCCCGTACGCGCGGGTGCGGTCGCGGACCAGGGCGCGGAACAGGTCGAGGGCCTGGGCGGCGTTTCCGGTACGGCCGAGCGCGATGCCGACCTCGTAGCGCGCGGCCAGGGTGTCGGGGTGGTCGCGGCCGAGCACCCGCTCCCGTACTGCGGCGACCTCGCGGAAGCCGGCCAGGGCCTCCTGCCAGCGGTCCAAGCGGCCGAGCGCGTACGCCGCCTCGTAGCGGGTCAGCAGGGTGTCGGCGTGCTCGGCGCCCAGGACGGCCGCCCGGTCGGCGGCGACCTGGGCGGCGGAGGCGTGGGCCTCCTCGAACCGGCCGAGCGCCCCAAGGGCGCAGGCAAGGTTGTGGCGGCAGCGCAGGGTGTCGGGGTGGCGCGGGCCCATGGTGCGCTCGCGGGCGACGAGCACGGCGCGGTAGATGCCGTACGCCTCCGCGTGGCGTCCGAGACGGCCCAGTTCGTACGCGGCCTCCTGGCGCGCCGCGAGGGTGTCGGCGTGGTCCGGGCCGAGGACCCGCGCGCGTCCGTCGGCCACGGCCTCGTAGACGGCGAGGGCCTCCTCGGGCCGGCCGGCCCGGCTGAGGGCGAAGGCGCGTGTGTGCCCGGCGGCGAGGGCGTCGGGGCCGGTCTCGCGGGGGCCGGGGACGCGCGCGACCCCGTACGGGGCGGTGAGCCGGGGGTCCTCGGCGGGCGCGGGGCGGACGATCCGCTGCGGGGCTCCGAGGGGTTGTTCGCCGCTGGGGCGGGCCGTCCAGGCGCCGGTGAGCACGGCCCATGCGCCGCTCGCGGGACGGGCCTCGGTGCCGGCCTTGCGCCCGGCGGTCATCCCGCGGGCCCAGGCCGGGAGCGGAGCCCGGTCGCCGGGCAGCCCGCCCTGGCCGAGGCGTGCCTCGACGAGCCGCCGGTGCAGGTGGCGGGCGTCGCCGGGCCGGTCCTCGGGGCGCTTGGCGAGGAGGTCCAGGACGACCTGCTCGAAGTAGTCCGGCAGTTCGGGCCGGTGCTCGCGGAGCGGGACGGGCGCGTTGTCGCGGTGGCCGACGAGCACGGACCAGGAGTCGCCGAGGTCGAAGGGCGGGGCGCCGGTGGCGATCTCGTACAGGACGCAGCCGAGGGAGTAGAGGTCGCTTCGGTGGTCGACCTCGCCGCCGGCGATCTGCTCGGGCGACATGTAGTGCGGGGTGCCCATGGCCATGCCGCCGCCGGTGAGCTTGGCGGTGAAGCCGATGTCGTGGGCGAGGCGGGCGATGCCGAAGTCGCAGATCTTCACGGTGCCGTCGGTGAGCCGCATGATGTTGGCGGGCTTCAGGTCGCGGTGGACGACGCCCTGGTCGTGGGTGTAGCCGAGGGCGGCGGCCATCTGTTCGGCGATGTCGACGACCACGTCCACGGGGAGCGGGCGGGTCTCGTTGTCCTCCAGGAGCTGGCTGAGGTTGCGGCCCTCGAGGAGTTCCATGACGAGGTAGAGGGGCCCGCCGGCGGCGCTGTCGTCGCCGAAGTCGTGGACGACGGTGACGCCCCGGTGCTGGAGGGACGCCGCGACGCGCGCCTCGCGGCGGAACCGCTCGCGCAGCACCTGGGTGAAGTGGGCGTCCTGCTCCGGTCCGAGTGGTTTGAGGCATTTCACGGCGACCTGTCGGCCCAGCGACTCGTCCCGGGCGCGCCAAACCTCGCCCATGCCGCCGCGACCGATCAGATCGAGCGATCGGTACCGCCCCTGGATCAGTCTGGACTCCGCCATGTCTTGAAGTCGCCCCCGTTGTCGTGCCATGCCCTCCCCGGCCGGTCCAGTATGGCCGCTGATGTACGCAGTGTGTACGTCGAGGGGCGGCTCCCGGGGCCCATGCGACGCATCGCTTTCAAGATGTGACCTGGAGGCAGCTGCCAGCGCAGACCTGCGGGAATGCTGCGCAGTACGCGTCCGGTGAGACGCAGGCGCCGGGTGACCGTGCGTGGGGCCGGTGCGGGCCGCCCGTACAGCTGGTGTGCCCATGCGGGGAGGGATCCGTAGGCGAGGGCGGCGAGCGGGCGCCACAGCAGATTTCGGCCAGGTACGAGGTACGGGTGGACGGGTGCTCAGTCCGCTTCACCGCCGATGCCCGCAAGAGAGCGTCGCGCGTCCTCCACGAGCGGGTCCTTCAGGTCGTCGAAGATCACCACGGCTTGGGCCAGCGCCTGGCCGGCCTCGGCGGGGCGGCCGGCCGCGGCGAGTTGCCTGCCCAGATCGAGGAGCGAGCAGGCCAGCCCGAAGCGGTCGCCGACGCGGTGACGTACGCCGACGGCCTGCTGGTACCACTCGACCGCCTCGCTCGTCCGGCCGACCGTGCGGCACACGTCCCCGAGCCCGTGCAACGCCTTGCCCTCCGTGGGCAGATCGGCCGCCGCACGTGCTCCGGAGAGCGCCCGCTCGAACTCGGTGTACGCCTGGTCGGGCCTGCCCAGGTCGAGTTCCAGTGCACCGATCTCGGTCAGGGTGATCGACACGCTGCGCCGGTCGCCGCATTCCTGGTGGATCTCCAGCGCCTGGCGCTGCCGTTCCAGCCCCTCGGCGTACCGTCCCAGCAGACGCAACGTCCAGGCCACGTTGTAGATGCAGGTGGCCTCCCAGTGGCGGTCCTGGATCTCCCGGCTGATCCCCAGCGCTTCCGTGAAATGCCCGAGCGCGTCCTCGTGGCGCTCCAGGTCGGACTCCGCGCCGCCGACACAGATCAGACTCCAGGTCTCGGCCCACCGGTCACCCTCCCGGCGGGCCGCGTCGACCGCGATGGTGGACAGTTCGAACCGGTACGTATCGCGCCTCTGCAGACGCAAGAAGTAGACCAGCGCCACCGGTAGTTTCCAGGCCACGTCGTCGAAGCCGTGCTCGACGGCCTGATAGACCGCGCGGACGAGACTCGGGAGCTCGGAATCGCACCAGGCGAGGGCGTCATCGGGGCCCGTGAACGGCGCCGGTTCCTGTTCCGTGTGGGGGTCCAGCGGCACGTGCCGCCGCTCGGGGGCCAGTACACGGTCGCAGGCATCCACCCTTCGGAGGTAGTACGCCAGCTCCCGGCGCAGGGCTCCCCGTCGCTCCGACGGCGTCTCCTCCTCCACACGCTCCCGCGCGTAGTCGCGGAGCACGTCGTGGTACCGGTACCGCCCTCCTCCCATTTCCTCGAGCATGTTGAGGGCGTCCAGCTTCTCGAGGATGCGCCGGGTCTCGTTCTCGGGGCGGTCGATCAGCGCTGCGGCTGCCGGAACGGAGAAGTCGGGACCGGCGTGGAGGGCGAGCAACCGGAAGGCTCGGGCAAGCGTTGAGGGCAGTCCCTGGTAGGACCACGAGAGCACCATACGGGCATCCATCCCATCATCTAGTGTGGAAAGGGCGTCGAGCCGGTCGCTGTCGCGCGCGAGGTCCGCAACCGGCCCGCTCAAAGACGGGGAAGCGCTGGCTCTTTCAGCCACGATCCTGATGAAGAGCGGCTTGCCACCGCAGCGGATCACGAGTTCGGTGGCCGCCCGCGTGTCGCGGTGACCTGAGAGCCGCTCCACCAGGTGAACCGCCTCGGGAAGGTCGAGCGGTCTCACGAGCAGGGGCGTGGCTCCGTCCACCGCGGTCAGACTTCCCAGGCGGTTCCTGCTGGTGACGAGCGTGAAGCAGCCCGGCGACGACGGGAAGAGCGGCCGTACCTGGTCCGCACTCCGCGCGTTGTCGGCCACGACCAGCAGGCGCTTCCCGTGGGCCATCGAGCGGAACAGCGCCGCCATGGCGTCCAGATCGTCCACCATCCCGTCGGCCGAAGCGCTCAGGGCGTGCAGAAAACCGTGGAGCACGTCCTCGGGCCGCAGTGGCGCCCGCTGGTCATAGCCGCAGAGATTGACGTACAACTGGCCGTCGGGAAAGTCCGCTTGGCGCTCGTGGGCCCAGTGCGCGGCGAGGCCGCTCTTCCCCACCCCGGCCGGGCCGGAGATCATGGCGATGCCGTTCCCGGCCGCGGCCAGCTCGTCCAGCCTGCGGAGCGCGTCGGTGCGTCCGGTGAAGTGGGTGGGGGGCCGCGGCAATTGCCTCGGTACCGGCAGCCCGTGCGGACCGGTGTTCACGCCGCCGTAGATGTTCTCGGCGAGCACGACGTTCCTCGCCTGTCCGGAGTACGTGTTGGCGCTGCCCTCTGCGGTCATGGGCCCTCTCTCCGGGTCCGGCTCCTCGTACGTGTCACGCCCGTGCCTGGCCGGCCGGCCGGAACGCGCCGTACCCCCGGTCGGCCCTCGGCGGCCAGCCGGTCGACGGTGGCCCGCAGGCCGGCCGTGAAGCGGGCGCCCGCCGGTTCCATCGCCACCTGGGCCGCCAAGGCGTCCACGGTCATGTCTGCCCGGTCCAGGTACCGCCGGAACGCCGCCGCGGCTTCCCCGTGCGGCTCCGGAGCGGCCGGGCGTGGCATCTCGGCGCAACGCGCGCCCCACAGCTCCGCGAGGGCCACATGGGCGTAGAGACCGTGGAGGACCTGCCGGGCCGACAACGGCTTGCGCCACCACGGTACGGACACCAGGGCAGTGTCCTCCGCCGGGAAGAAGGCGTACGCGTCCAGCAGTGCGGCCAGCTTGGTGTGCTGGAACCCGCACAGCAGGGCAGCGGCCGGGTCCACGACGGCCTGGCCCTCGGACACCCGCCGCAAGCACAGGCCGACGCCACCGAACGCGCGCCTCGCAGCACGGAAGCCGACGCCCTGCTCTGTCACCGCGTCCCGGAGGGGGACGACCGCACGCAGTCCCGCCCTCAGCGTCGCGGCGTAGGCGGGGACCAGGCGCGAGAGTTCGTTTCCCGCGTCGGCCAGGGCGGTCCGCCAGGTGTCCCACTCGGGTGCGGACAGTCGACCGAGTGGGGGCCGGTCCTCGTCGGCGCGGTACGGGTCGAGGTCCTCGACGGCGACGGGGAGCGGGGCCGCGGTCAGCCGTCTGATCACGACCGGCCCGCCACCTGCCGGACGGCCACCCGCGAGCGACACCACTGTGGTGGGCCCGGCGCCCTGGACCCGTAACGCGCCCACGCCCGGCAGATGGGCCAGCCCGGCTCTCACCGGTACCGGCAGGCTCACGTCCACGCCCGCGTGCCAGGCGACGGCAGCGGCGACGCCGGCGATGTGTGCCCTGTCCCGTTCGGCCTCTCCCGCGCCGACGGGACGCCGGCACTGGTCCGCCCACGCCTGCACGAAGGGGTGGCGCAGGACTTCCCGGGTCTCGGCCGGGTAGCGGTTCTCCATCTCGATCAGCAGCTCCCAGCCTTCGGAGGCCGCGGCTCCCAAGGGGGATCGTCCGGGCGGCCGGGCGGCTGCGCCGGCTATCAGCGTCTTCGTCAAGGTGAGTTGCATGTCCTGGAGCGCCTGGACGCCTGCCGCGGTCCCCGCGCCCGCCGCGAACGCGTCGAACGCGCCGTCCGGCAGGTGAGCGGTGACGCGCTGCCGGGCATCGGGGCGGGGGCCGGCGGCCGCGTGGCCCGCCTGCGCAGCCGGCACCTCGGTCGCCAGGACCAGGAGGTCGGCGCAGTACACCGACGGGTTGTCGAAGCCGCTCGCGGAGCTGTAGCGGTGGGCGTAGAGACCACCACCGCAGGTCCGCACCACGGGGCAGGCCATGCAGGTCGCGGACAACTCCGCGTGGTGCTCGTTCCGCGCGGCGATGCCGGGGTGGGTCATGAGGCCGTCCAGGCTGTGGGTGAAGACGGACATGCCGGTGGCCGGTGCGCCCGCATAGGCGGTCTTCAGGGAATCGGCCTGTTCCCACGAGCCGTCGGTGTCCACGACGGCGAGGGCCACCGGTCGGAGCCCCACCACTTCGCTTCCGCTGGCTTCGCCTCGGGACGCTGCCCTCAGGGCGTCGAACAGCCGGATCGGAACCGGCGCCCCGTCGGCGAGCCAGCGGGAGTGGATGCGGCCCAGCCAGGCAGCGTAGGGAGGGGGTGATTGTCCGTGCCGCGGCGGCGGGTTCTCCCAGGTCGCATGGGGGAACAGGAAGTCCATGCGGGGTGGGGACTGCGCCAGTAACGCCTCATAAACCGCGATCGGGTCGTTCGCCACATCCACGGTGCACAGGATCCCGCCGTAGAGATGACGGAACTCGGGACGCCGCAGCAGCTCAAGTCCCCGCAGGACGCCTGCGTGACTGCTGCGGCCGCTCCCGTATCGGCGGTGCCGATCATTGGCCGTCCGGTCACCGTCGAGTGACACTCCGACCTGGATGCCGAGTTCGGCGAAGAGCTCGCAGAACCTCTCGTTGAGCAGCACGCCATTGGTCTGCACCTGCAGACCGAGGCCGAATTCACCACCGACGACGTCGCGCAGTGTGGTGGCGATCTCCCGCAGGCGTTTCGTTCCGAGAAGGAGCGGCTCTCCGCCATGGAGACTGACGCGCACCACGGACAGCCGGTGAATGCGACCATGCTCCGCGATACGCGCCGCCGCTTGCGCCACCACTTCCGGACTCATCGTCCGTGGTTTGTCGCGCCAGCTCTGATCAGCGTGCTCGTAGACGTAACAGTGGTCACAGGCCAGGTTGCAGCCGCCGTGTACTTTCAGGACGAATTGGTCGATGGCACGAGGCACTGATCGCCACCGATCTCAGACTGGAAGGCGGCCATCCGCTCGGACGGTTCGGGATTGACGATCGGCGAATCTCCACCGATCTCAGAACTGAAGGCCGCCATCCGCTCGGGCACATCTGGATGGAAGGGCAGTGAATCGCCGCCAATCTCAGAATTGAAGGCCGCCATCCGCTCGGGCACATCGGGACTGAAGATCAGCGAACGGAATTCGGCAGCCGTGCCGGACGAATCGAAGGCGAGGCTCGACAGGGTAAGTTTTCCGATGTCGGGGAGGGAACGCCCGACGGGATCCACATCTCTCATGATCACCTTTCTCTCACAACGGAAGGCGTGATCCAAGAAGGGTGCAAGCCCTCAGATTAGCACTGGACTAAGGGAATTCAGAGAGTTCGCGGATACTTTCGCTCCCGGTCGGCGTACACTCGGGGCGATGAATACCGTATTGATGCAGGGGTCGCAAGTAACTCTCCGGACGGTCGCGGCGGAGGACGAGGAACGATTTCTCGAACTGTCACGGATGAGTGCCGAGCTCCATCACCCGTGGGTCGGAATACCGTCCACAACGACCGGATTCTCGGCCTACTTGGCGAGAACCGATGGGGCGGCCGCCGTCGGCATGGTGGTCTGCCTCAACGACGGGGACGACCTGGTCGGAACGGTCAACATCAATGGCATCGTCCGCCACCCCTACCACCGGGGCGTGCTGGGTTACGCCGCTTTCCTGCCCTACGCGGGCCGGGGCTACATGTCCGAGGGCGTCGCGCTCGCGGTGCGCTACGCCTTCGGCCAGTTGCGCCTCCACCGCGTGGAGGCCGACGTCCAGCCGGGCAATACCGCCTCGCTGAACCTCGTCCGGCGGCTCGGGTTCCGGAAAGAGGGCGTCTCACCAGGCTTCATCAACATCGACGAAGTCTGGCGCGACCACGAACGCTGGGCCATCACGGCGGAGATGGCGCTTCCCCCGGTTCCGCCGCGGTGACCTCCCGGCGCGCGCCCGAGGAACGCAGGGAACGCAGGGAACGAACTTCATTGGATCGTGAACCCACCATGGATGTCGCGGGTCATGACGACGTTCTTGGCCTGGCCTTGGAACGAGTTGGCGGCGCCCTCGTGCGTTGCCTGGCTCCACAGCGCCTGGCACTCCTGCCGGAACGCGGGGTCGCGCGTGAACTCCTCGTCCAGGGCGGCCGAGAGCTCTTCCTGGGACGCGCCCTCGGTCGGAATCTCGATCGGACGGCCGGCGAAGCGCTCCCTGATCCTCCGGAGCAGGGCCGGAAGGGCGGCCCCGGCGGACTCGCCCGCTCCGGTGGCGACACCGGCGGCGAGGGCTCCGGCGATGGCGAGGGACAGAGGGTCCATTCGTGGCCTCCACGGTGAGGGTGGCCTCTCATCATGCTGCCGTGGCCCGCCGGAAGCCAGAGGGCCTCATCCGTGCGAACTCCGCCTGCAGCAGCCCGACTTCGCCGCGTCGCCGGGTCCCCCGGCGTGATACGGCGGCCACCGGCCGGGACGCCGGCCCGGGAACGGACGGCCGCCCGGGCCGGCGTACTGCCGGTGCGGGCGGCGCGGTCGGCCACGGGCACGTCGTGGGGTTCAGGCGTCCGGCGTCTTCACGACGCACAGCGCCCAGATGATGAAGGCGTACAGCGCTATGGCCACGAGGGACCACAGCGGGTAGTACGGAATGGACAGGAAGTTGATGATGATCAGGACAGCCGCCACGGCCACACCGGCGATCCGGGCCCACGTGCGGGGCTTCATGAGGCCGAAGCCCACAAGGGCGGCGATGGCTCCGAAGATCAGGTGGAGCCAGCCCCAGCTCGTCACGTCGAACTGGAAGACGTAGTTGGGTGTGCTGACGAAGACTTCGTCCTCGACTATCCCCATGATGCCGCGGAGCACGTCCAGAATGCCGACGACGATCAGCATCACGGACGCGAACACGACGAGGCCGCTGGCAAAGGGGTGGTCCCTGACCTGGGTGGGCGTGGTGGTCATGGCTCCGGATTCCTTACGTGGGGGGGGTCGGTCGGGTGCCGAGGGCACCCCGGTCGGTCCGGCTCCGGTGCGATTCCGGTTCCGGGGCGGGTCTGCTCACCGCAGGATGCGTTGCTTGGCCTGCTGGAACTCCTCGTCGGAAATGTCTCCCTTGGACCGAAGCTCCGACAGCTTGGCGAGCTGGTCCGCCTGGCTCGTTTCGGCCGTGCCGGCCGTGCCGGCCGTGCCGGCCGTCTGCCGGATGTAGTCGTCCATCGCCCGCTGCTGCTCCTCGACCTGCTGGACCTCCCGCCGGCCCATCTTCTTGCCCCGCGCCAGCACGTACACGAAGACGCCGAGGAAGGGCAGGAAGATCACGAACACCAGCTAGCCGGCTTTGCCCCAGCCGCCCAGTTCGTGGTCACGGAAGATGTCTCCGATGACCCGGAAGAGCAGCATGAACCACAGGATCCACAGGAAGATCCACAAGGTGCTCCAGAAGATCCCGAGAACCGGATAGTCGTACGCCAATGGCACGAGACCGTCCATTTCTTCCTCCTCACGGCGGGTAACAGTTCGACTGTGTCGCACCCGGGACCGTTCTGGATCACCCCCGACGGGTGAACCCAGCGATCCCGTCGCATCTCGGCCCCTGCCCTCCCTCCCCTCAGACCTGCGCCTCGGTACCCGTCCCCGGGCGCGGTTCGTCGCCGCCCGGGGCGGCTGCCAGGACTCCGAGGAGCGCCAGCAGCAGGACGACGATCCCGAACACGAGGGCCACGACTCCGGGCGTGGGGTGGTTCCAGAGCAGCAGGGCGAGCCCACCCGCTCCGATCACCGCGCCCGTCGTCCACGCCCGGTGGCCGTCCAGCCACCGCCCCGTGGAACCGGTGCGCAGCCCCAGGTGCGCCAGGGAACGCCCTGCGGCGCCGGTGGTCCGGCCGGCGGCCTTCCGTACGACACGGGCGCCGCGCCCGGGTCCGTACAGATATGCGGCAACGACCGTGATCACGGAGAGGACCAGGAGCGTACGGGCGCTCTCCCTCAGGAAGCGCACCATCGTGTCGTAGACGACGGCGGCGGCGTCCGGTGGCAGGGTCGCCGGGGGCACCGAGTCGAGGTAGATCCTCCGGGCCACGGCCAGACCGACGAGCAAGAGCAGCATCATCACGAAGAGTCCGACGCCGGTGGCCAGCAGCCACACCCGGTGCGCGGGAGCGGCCCAGATGGCCAGGGCCGCCAGCGCGAGCACCACGACGGGCAGCCATACGCCGACGACGTTCAGCAGCCGCATGGTGTTCTGGGCCTGGTTGAGTTTGTCGACCTGGAGCAGCGGTATCTGCTTGTCCACCTCGGGGATGCCGGAGGCCTTCTCGAAGCCCGCGTCGACGAGCCGCTGCTTGATCTGATCGGTGAGGGTGCCGATGTCCAGGACGATCGTTTGGCCGCTGGCCTGGACCGCGCTGCTTCCCTCGCCGGTCAGTACCTTCACCACTGCGGACTGGGCACGGCGGTTGGCCTCGGTCCACACGGTCTCGAACTGGTCGCTCGTCACCACCTTGGACACCACGGCGCGCACGGCCGATGTGAGGGCGCTCTTCAGGGGGCCTTCCAGCGCCTGCGACTTCTCCACGACCAGCGGCGGCGCGTCCGCCTGTTCGAGTGCGCGCTGGAGGGCCGCGGTGATGGCTTTGATGTCGACGTTGGAGACCACCCGGTTGGTCAGACGGTCGGTGACCGCGTTCTGCACCGCGGGCTCCTCGGCGAGGGGGGCGACCGTCTGCACCCAGCGGTCCGTGTCGGAGATGGTCTCGTCCAGCCAGGCGGAGACGACGGCGACGGGTGACAGCAGCAGTGCCACCAGGGTCAGGACCGACGCCCCTGTGTAGCGCAGGCGCCGGTGGCGCACGGAGGCGGCCTTCCGCAACCGCTCGTACTCCGTGCGCTCCTGGGCGGTCAACGGGTGGTCGCCGGCAGCGCGACCCCCGTGGTGCCGTGGGACCGGGGCAGTCGGGTCCATGCCTCCTCCTCGCCTCACCTCGCCGGGTCGTCGCCGCGGCGGCCTCGGAAACGGAAATCGGCCGGCGCCCGGTCGAAGATGGTCAGGACCGACGCCTGCCCGTGTTCAGTCGGGCAGGCGTCGCATCTCCTCGACACGCAGCCCCAGGTCACGGAATCGCCCGAGCAGACCGTAGAGGTGCGCCTCGTCGGTGACGGGGCCGAAGAACAGGGTCTGACTGGGCGCCGGCACCGTGTCGAGTTCCGGAAAGGCGTGGGACAGCGGCTCGGACACGAGGCCCGTGATCCGGAATTCGTAGCGCATGGGCAACGTCCTTCCCCCTGTCCGCCGGAGCCCGGTGGGGCCTGCCTCCTCCATGCTGGTCCCGTGCCCGTGCCGTGCACCTCACCCGTCGGAGGTGAACGCGCTGCCACGGGGGCGAGGACGGTGTCACAGAATGTGGAGTTCCCGGGCGCGCTCCACCGCGTCACGCCTGCGTGATACGCACAACTTGCGGTAGATGCCGCGCAGGTGGGTCTTGACGGTGTTCACGGAAAGGCACAGCTCAGCCGCGACCTCTTCGGTCGACATCATGCGCGCCACCTGTTCGAGCACCTCCTTCTCACGCGGGGTCAGTGCCTCGACCACCACGGTCTCCCCGCGGGGCGGCGCGCTGGCGGTGAGCCATTCGTACGCGGCGCGGCGCCCGTCGAGCCCGCTCGCCAGGTGCCGCACCCAGGGGCCGGCTTCCGCGAAGGGACGTCTGAGCTGCTCCGGGCGCGCGGTGTCCAGGGCCTGTACGAGCCGGTCCCGCGCCGTGTCGTCGTCGCAACGCATCACGGCGTGGTGGGCGTGCAGCAGCGCCACCCGCACCCGGTCCGGCACGCTCGCCTCGGTCGCGGCCTCTGCCTCCGCGATCAGCCGCAGGGCTTGCGCGGAGTCCCCGGCGGTCAGGTGCGCCTGCGCGAGGAGCACCGTGCGTGACGGCAGGCCGTCAGGGATGCCCTGCAGGGCGGTGAAGGCCTTGTCCGGGTCGCCGTAGGCGAGAGCGGCGGTGGCGCGTGCGACCGCGAGGCGCACGGCCGGACCGGGCCGGGCGGGCGACTGCGCCTCACCGAGCACCGCGAACGCGGCCTCCCACCGCCCGCAGGCGAGCTCGAACTGTGACCGGAGCACGGCTCGTTCCGTCTTCAGGTCGGGGTCGTGGAAGGTGTCCGGGAGCAGCTCCGCGTGGTCGAGGTGCACGGCCGCCGCGTGGAGGTCTCCCCGTTCCACGGCCACCGAGGCCAGCGCCAGAGAGACCGCGCCCGAGCGGTGTGCCTCGGGGATGCCGTGCCGGCCGGCGACGTCGAGAGCGGCCGTCGCGTGCTCTTCCGCCTCCGTCAGGGCTCCGTCGGCGGCCTCCGCCAGAGCCAGCCGGCCCAGGCACCGGTGCCGCAGCAGCACCGTCGCGGTGCCGGAGCACGCCCGGACCGCCTCCTCCAGCCCCTCCCGGGCCGCCCGCAGCTGCCCGGCGCACAGGCGCGCACGCGCCTGCCCGTAGGCACGCAGCGGTTCGATCTCGGGGTGCCGGGCGCGGTCCTCGGGCGGCAGACGGGTCATGAGTGCCGCGACCCGGTGCGCCGCACCGTCCGCCGCGGCAGCGCCGTCGTCGACGGACAGGAGCTGCAGCAGGGCGGCGCTGAGCTGCTCGGCCGGACCGGCCCGCAGGCCCTCGCGAAGGAGGCGGCGCTCGGCCCGGGAGAGCCGCGTGCGGCATCCGGACACGTCCTGGCGGGCCAGGCAGCACGCCGCGGCGAGCAGGGCCGGCGCGGCCCCGGGGGTGTCGTCGGGCATGCGGGAAAAGGTTTCGGCGTACGGAGAGGTGCCCGGACCGGCGAGCATCGTGCCGACCGCCAGGTCCTGGACGGCCTGTGTCGCCGCGTAGCGCCAGTCGCCACCGGCAGCGGCCTCGTCCACCGCCTCGGCGGTCCGGCCGCGGGCGGCGTACCAGCGTGCGGCGCGACGGTGCAGCAGGGGCTCCAGTTCCGGCTGCCGACTGCGCAGGTGGGCGCGCAGGACCTCGGCGAACAGGGGGTGGAAGCGGTACCACCGGCTTCCGCTCAGTGGTTCGACGAAGGCGTGGGAGTGCACCAGGTCCTGCAGGATCCGCTCGGCGTCGGTCCGCCCGGTCAGGACGGCGGCGAGGTCGGGATGGACCCGGCTGAGGATGCCCGTGCGCAGCAGCAGGTCGCGGGAGGGGGCGGGCAGGGTTGCGAGCACCTCGGTGAGGAGGTAGTCGGAAACGGCCTGTTCCGAGGCCGTGAACGAGCGGGCGAAGCCGGCGGGGTCCCCGGACCGTTCCATGGCCAGGGCACACAACCGCAGTCCCGCGCCCCAGCCTTCCGTGTGCCGGAGCAGGACGTCCACGACGTGGTCGTCGGGTGCCGGGCCGGGTCCCCGCAGCAGCAGCGCCGCCTCGCGCCGGGTGAACGCCAAGTCCTGCTCGCGTATCTCGTGGACCCGGCCTTCGGCACGGTAGCGGTGGAGCGGCAGCGGCAGGTCCTCCCTGCTGATGACGACCAGCCGCAGGGCGGGACCGGCATGTTCCGAGACGAACCGCAGGCCCGTGTGCACGCCCCTGCCGGGCACCTTGTCGAGACCGTCGAGGACGAGAACCACCGGTTCGGGCAGACGCTCGATTTCCGCGGCCAGCCGGACGAGCAGGGAACGGTCGACCTCATCGGGGCAGACGGGCGTCCCGACAGCGGCGACGGCCAGACCGCCGCTGCGTCGAAGTCCTTCGACGACGTAGGCCCAGAAGGTTCCCGCGGTGTCGTCGGCGTCCAGCGTCAGCCAGATCGCCGGGGCCGACTCCGGCCGGGACCGGACCCACGATGCGGCCAGGGCCGTCTTGCCGACGCCCGCGGCTCCGGTGATCAACGTCAGCGGCCCCTCCGTCCCCCGCGTGAGCCGGTTCAGCAGGCGTTGGCGGCGGACCAGGCCGGGTGCGTAAACGGGTACGGCGAACTTGGCGGCGAGCAGGGGGGCGCTCGCGAAATGCTCAGTCATAGGGGCAAACCCCCGGCGGAGGCGGCACGCCGCGGTCGCGGCCCTGTACGCGCGCCTCTTTCCGTTCGTATCCGCTCCGGCCGCCGGAGCGGACATTGCCCGGCGGACGTGACCGTGAGCCTTGCAGGTCCATGGTCACCTGCCGTGTCCTTGATCGCCATGCCGCGCGGGTCGCCACCCACCCGAGACCGAGGGCGGACAGGACCGCGCCGACTGCGTCGAGGCGCGGCGGCCGGGCCGGTGGCGGCGGCTCTGTGATCCAGCAGAGGAGACAAAGGATCGCCACCACGGTGACGACCTCCGCGACGAACACGACCCGCCAGGTGAGGTACGTCGTCACCCAGCCGCCCATCAGAATCGCGGCCCAGCCGATGCACGGAGTCTTGTTGGCACCTCGGTACAGGAATGTCACCCATCGGCGCGCCGCCACGTACGCGTTGAGTTCGTGATCGGGCTCTCTCTTCTCGGCGGCCGCACGGCGTCTTAGACCCGCATGCCCCATGCCTTCCGGAAGCTCACAAGGCAGCTGACCGAGGTCCACGGGCTGAGCGACAGTGCGTGGCGGGCATCCGCGAGCTTGGCGAGGGATCCGTTGCCCGCGTTGATCTCCTCGGCTTGCTTGAGGCGGGTCGCATTCAAGGTGCTTCCGAAGAATTCGATGACCGTCGCCGTGAAGAGCATGTAGGCAGCAAGTTCGCATCCCAGACGTGTCGCCGCGGACAGTTGGGGGGACCCGCCCGGCCGGGCCAAGCCCGTGAATTGCCGCAGGCACCACGAGCACAACTCCTCGTACCACTGGTAGAACTGCTCGGCCGTGGCACGCCCCGGGTCGATGAGTTCGATCCGGCTGAGGAGGACGAGCCCCACCGGGTCACAGGCATCGCGAAGCAGACTGTGCCGGACGGCGCCCAGTCGTGCGACGGCCTCGCGCCGCATCAGGTCCGGCACGGCCATCACCAAGTCGATGTCACTCTTCTCCTCGCGCTGACCGACCAGTTCACGTGCGCTGCGCTGCAGTTCCCTGGGGAGTCCACCGGAGAGCACGTAGCACAACGCCACGAAGGGCTCCGTCCATCCCAGGAGCATGCCCCAAAGGATCTTCCGCGCCGCGGGAAGCTTCAGGCGTTCCAGGGTGAGGATGTCATCGAAGCAACTGTCGAACACGTCACGGAAAGGCATGCCACGCCGTTCGAACTGAGTTCAGCAGCTGCAGAACGACGGCTCCACGCTGCGCTGAGGACCTCGCGTACACCGTCTGGGCTGACCCTTTGACCCGATTCCGATCCGCGAATGACCTCGGCGAGCGCGTCCGCCACATATCGAAGCCCGTCCGCCGCCTCCGACAGTTTGGTGAACGTGGCAAGACGGCCTGGATCCGAAGCCATTTCGGCCACGAGTAGCTCATCCAGCCGATTACCCAGCTGGCGAGCGCGCTCCTGCTGGTCCGCGACATTCAGTCTTATGACGTCACGATGCTCGTTCACCACCCCCTCAAGATCCGGGGGTACTTGAAGTACGGACATCTGCTCGGCGATCTCCGGCCGCGCGCACACGACGTCCAGCGCTTCCTTCAGCAACTGACTCTCGTCTGCGGCATAGGGTCCCACCACAAGGCGCGGCAGGCCGGGGGTACGCGCCCTGGACTGTCCGGTGACAACCTCCCCCGAACGGCTACCGCTGGGGAGCGACATGGGGATCACCCCGTCATCAACGCTGTCTCGTCTCCAGCTTCGCCCTCCGCCTAACCCCGGTCAAATCGACGTTCGGAGCGCGCTCCGGGGCCGGCGTCCACATGGGCGAAGCCCGGCGGCAGCCCCCTGTCGAGACGGACAGCGGCATGAACCTGGGCTGCTGCTCACCCCACTACCGCTCGAACTCAGCCGGGTCTGCCCTGTATCCAGGTGATGCGCCCTCGCCGCTGACGCAGGACCGAGTCACTCCGACCCACTCACACACATTCGGTGACAGCTATCCCTGGTATGTGCCAACTATCGTCCCTCGTCACAGCCGGTCAGCGGCGGACCCGGGGCATGCCGAGGCCGATCCAGGAGATGATCTCGCGCTGGATCTCGTTGTTGCCGCCTCCGAAGGTGAAGATGACCGCGCTGCGGTAGCCGCGTTCGAGCTCGCCGTGCAGGACCGCTCCGGCGGAGCCGTCCTTCAGGGAGCCGGCCGCGCCGACGACCTCCATGAGCCAGGCGTACGCGTCCCGGCGCGCCTCGGAGCCGTAGACCTTGACCGCGGAGGCGTCCTGGGGGGTGAGGGTGCCGGACTGGACGGCGTTCACCATCTGCCAGTTGAGCAGTTTCATCGCGTCGAGGCGGGAGTGGGTGCGGGCGAGGCGGCCGCGGACCCAGGAGAGGTCGATCACGCGGCGGCCGTCGGCGAGTTTCGTCCCGGCGGCCCAGCGCTGGACGTCGTGCAGGGCGCGGATGGCCATGGTGCCGTGGGCGGCGAGCGTGACGCGCTCGTGGTTGAGCTGGTTGGTGATCAGCCGCCAGCCCTTGTTCTCCTGGCCGACGCGGCGGGTGGCGGGGACGCGGATGTCCTCGTAGTAGCTGGCGGTGGTGTCGTGCGAGGCCAGGGTGTTGATGAGGGTGCAGGAGTAGCCGGGGTCGGAGGTCGGCACGAGGAGCATGGTGATGCCCTTGTGCGCGGGGGCGTCCGGGTCGGTGCGCACGGCGAGCCAGACCCAGTCGGCGGTGTCGCCGTTGGTGGTCCATATCTTCTGCCCGTTGACGACGTAGGTGCCGGTCTCCTCGTCACCCTCCCGTACGGCCTTGCACTTGAGCGCGGCGAGGTCGGTGCCCGCGTCGGGCTCGCTGTAGCCGATGGCGAAGTCGATCTCGCCGGAGAGGATGCGCGGAAGGAAGTAGGACTTCTGCTCGTCGGTGCCGAACTGCATGATCGTGGGACCGACGGTGTTGAGGGCCATCAGGGGCAGCGGTACGACGGCTTGCGCGGCCTCGTCGAAGAAGATGAACTGGTCCATCGGGGACATCCCGCGGCCGCCGTACTCCTTCGGCCAGCCGACCCCGAGCCAGCCGTCGGCACCGAGCCGGCGGATGGTCTCCCGGTAGAACCGCTTCTGCGCGGCCGGGTCCTGGTAGCGGGCGTAGACGTCCTCGGGGATCAGCTGGGCGAAGTAGGCGCGCAGGTCGGTGCGCAACTGCTGCTGCTCGGGCGTGTATTCGAGGTGCACGGCCCCTCCGGGATTCTCGCGGTCCAGCCGGTCGCTGTGGTGGCGCAGGGCAGACTAGAACCTGTTACAAGAATCTGGAAGGGTCGGCGGGCCGGGCTTTCGGTACGGGGGGAAGGCCGGCTCGGAGGACTCCCGGACAGGGGCCGTCAGGCGTACAGGAAGACGGCGTCGAACCAGACCAGGTCGCGCGCCGCGTCGAGGAAGTAGCGGCCCTCCACGTGGTCGGCCGACGACGGCGCGGTGTTGATCTCCAGGTCGTGGTCCGGGCTGCTTTGCCAGACGGCGCCCGCCGGGACGAACTTCCGCAGCAGGGGCGGGACTTCCGGCAGGCCGCCGACGGAGAAGGGGACCGGGCGGGGGCGGCGTACCGCCTCCGTCACCTTCCCCTGCGGCAGACGGGCCAGGCCGACGACGCGGATCCGGGACTCCGGTCCCGGAATCGAGCGGTCGTCGTAGGCGCCCTTGTTGATGTCGTAGCCGAGCCAGTGCGCGTCGGCCATCTCCCCGAAGGCGGCGAACCTGGCGCGCAGTGGCTCGGTGTCGGTGCGGACCCGCTCCGGATCCGGCCGCGGCCCCTCGGGCCACAGGGCGTACCCGCCGGCCGCCGCCCCGGTCAGCAGCAGGGCTGAGCCGCCGAGCAGTCCGAGGAGTCCGCGCCGGTCGGTGCCGCCCCGTTGCGCTCCCATGATCCCCCCGGTCCCCGGTCCCGTCAGTTCAGGGCGCTGATCATAGCCGCGGCCGTCGCCGCCATCGCCGTGCGGGCGGCCGTCAGGTAGGGCCTGGGGTCCGCCTCGGTGAGGTGGGTGCGGATGGCCTCGGTCATCGCCACGTTCAGTGCGGTCCCGATGTTGACCTTGCGGATGCCGCCCGCGACGGCCGCCGCGAGTTCCGCGTCCGGCAGCCCGGAGGAACCGTGCAGGACGAGCGGCACGTCCACCGTCTTGGCCAGCCGGGCCAGCAGCGCGTGGTCCAGGGAAGCCGTCCGGCTGGTCATGGCGTGGCTGCTGCCGATGGCGACGGCCAGCGCGTCGACCCCGGAGTCGGCGACGAATCGGCGCGCCTCGTCCGGGTCGGTACGGGCGCCGGGCGCGTGCGGGTCCAGCGGGGCGGCGCCGTTCTTGCCGCCGACCTCGCCCAACTCGGCCTCGATCCAGAGCCCGTTGACGTGAGCCCAGTCCGCCGCGGAGCGGGTCGCCTCCAGGTTCTCGGCGTAGGGGAGGTGCGCGGCGTCGTACATCACCGAGCCGAATCCCGCGTCGCCGGCCTGGCGCAGCAGCTCCGGGCTCTTGACGTGGTCGAGGTGCAGGCCGACCGCGACCCCCGCCGCCTCGGCGCAGGCGGCGGCCGCCCGGGAGATGGGCAACAGCTGCCCGCCGCGGAACTTCACGGCGTTCTCGCTGAGTTGGAGGATGACCGGCAGTCCGGCCGCCTCGGCTCCGGCGACGACGGCCTCGGCGTGCTCCAGGGTGATGATGTTGAAGGCGGCGACGGCGCGGCCCGCCCCGGCCGCCTCCCGGACGAGCGTGCCGGCGGGGACGAGACTCATCGGACCGCTTCCTCTCCGGTGGTGAGGATCACCGAGCGGGAGAGGTGGCGCGGCGTGTCCGGATCCAGCTGCTGGTGGGCGGCGACGGCGAGTGCCAGGCGGTGCACCCGGACCAGCTCGGCGAGCGGGTCGAGCCGCCCGGCCACCCACTGGGCGCCGGTGCCGCGCACCTGCTCGGCGAGCCCGTCGGGGGCCTCGTCGAGCGACCAGGTCACGGTGCCGGGGCCGGAGACGCTGATCGGCCCGTGCCGGTACTCCATCGCCGGGTAGGACTCTGCCCAGGACAGGGAGGCCTCGCGCATCTTCAGTGCGGCCTCGTTCGCGAGGCCCACGCTCCAGCCGCGGCCGAGGAAGGTGAACTGCCCCCGGCTCGCCAGCTCGGCGGGCAGCGGCTCGGCCAGCGCCGTGCGGGCGTCGGCGACCACGCGCGCGGTGTGCAGCCCGGCGTGGGCGCGCAGCAGGGTGAGTGCGGTGGTCGCGAAGCGGGTCTGGACGACGGACCGCTCGTCGGCGAAGTCGAGGACGACGAGTTCGTCGGCCAGGCTCATCACCGGGGTGGCCGGATCACCGATGACGGCGGTCGTGGGCACGCCCGCGTCCCGCAGTCCGGCCAGCAGCTCCAGCACCTCGGTGGTGGTCCCGGACCGGGTGAGGGCGACGACCCGGTCGTAGCGCCGGCGGTGCGGGAACTCCGAGGCGGGGAAGGCGTCGGTCTCGCCCTGGCCGGCCTCCTCGCGCAACACGGCGGCCGCCTGGGCCATGTAGTACGAGGTCCCGCACCCGACGATCGCGGTACGCTCCCCCGGCTGCGGCAGCGCCGCCCGCCGGGCCGGGGCCAGTTCCGCGGCCCGCTCCCAGCATTCGGGCTGTGTGCCCAACTCGTGCGCGACGTGACTCATGCAGGCTCCCTCGTGCGGCAGGCGGGTCTGAATGCGTGTTCCTGCAAGGTAGCTGCCAGTTTCGCGCAACTTCAAGCATCTACGGGTGGATCGCCTGAGTTAATGTCGGCGGGTAGGCCAATGGAGAACACGGCAGAACACCGCAGGCACGCTGCGGGCACACCGAAGGGGGCGGCCGATGACCCGCAAGGAGCGCTGGCAGACGTTGCTGGATCTGCTGGTGGAGCGGGGCGAGCTGGAGGTGGAGCCGGCCGCCGAGGCCCTCGGCGTGTCCGCCGCGACCATCCGCCGCGACCTCGACCAGCTCGCCGAGCAGCAGTTGCTGGTCCGCACGCGCGGCGGCGCGGTGCTGCACGGCGTCAGTTACGAACTGCCCCTGCGCTACCGGACCTCGCGCCGCGCCGCCGAGAAGCGCCGCATCAGCGAGGCCGTGGCCGCCCTGGTCACCCCGGGCGAGGTGATCGGTCTGACGGGCGGCACCACGACCACCGAGGTGGCGCGGGCCCTGGCCGGGCGCCCGGACCTGTCCAGCGGCTCCCCCGCGCTGACGGTGGTGACCAACGCCCTCAACATCGCGGGTGAGTTGGTGATCCGGCCGCAGTTCAAGATCGTGCTGACCGGCGGGGTGGCCCGCCCGCAGTCGTACGAGCTGACGGGCCCCCTCGCCGAGCAGGTGCTCGGGCAGCTCGCGGTGGACACGGCGGTGCTCGGCGTGGACGGCTTCGATCCGGCGGACGGCGCGGCAACCCGGCACGAGGACGAGGCCTCGGTGAACCGCCTGCTGTGCGAGCGGGCCCGCCGGGTGGTGATCGCGGCCGACTCCAGCAAGCTCGGCGTGCGCGCCTTCGCCCGTATCTGCGCGACCTCGTCGGTGGACGTCCTGGTGACGGACACCGGCCTGACGACGGCGGACGCCGAGGAATTCGCGGCGGCGGGCGTGGAGGTCGTGCGGGTATGAGCGACACGACGGGCGGCGACGCCCTGCACCTCACGGTCCTCGGCAGCGCCACGCCGTATCCGAGTGCGGACAACCCCTGTTCCGGCTACCTGGTGTCCGGCGGGGGCACCCGGGTCTGGATGGACGCCGGCAGCGGGACGCTGGGGCCGTTGCAGCGGTACGTCGGGCTGGGCGAGCTGGACGCGGTCTGGATCTCGCATCTGCACGCCGACCACAGCGCGGACCTCCTCACGGCGTACTACGGCCTGCTCTTCGCCGACGTGGCACGTGCGGCGCCGCTGCCGCTGTTCGGCCCGCCGGGCACCGCCGACCGGCTGGCCGGGTTCCTCACCAACGGTGTGGCGCGCAGTCCGGTCGAGTCCGCCTTCGCGGTTCACGAGCTGTCCGACGGGCACCGGGCGCGGGTGGGCGCGCTCACGCTCACCAGCCGGGCGGTGGCCCACGGCATGCCCGCCTTCGCCGTACGCGTCGAGGCCGGCGGCCACGCGTTGGTCTACTCCGGGGACACGGCGCCCTGCCCCGCGCTGACGGCACTCGCCGAGGGGTGCGACGTACTGCTCTGCGAGGCCGAGAGCGCGCGGCACCCGGCACCGGACGAGGCCGGGCACCTCCACCACACGCCCGAGGAGGCCGGGCGGACGGCGGCGGCCGCGCGCGCCCGGCGGCTGGTCGTCACCCACGTGGGCCGCGGCCTCACCCCGCAGGAGGCGGTGACCCGCGCCTCGGCGCACTACGACGGGCCCGTCGACCACGCCGCGCCCGGTGCCGTCTTCCCGGTCGGCTGAGCGGGCCGGCTCCGGCGCCCCGTCCGCGCTGCGCGCTCCGGCCTCCCGGCTCCGCCGTTCAGGCCCCGCCTGTCAGTGCGCCGGCAGTCTCTCCGACTCCCGGACGAGGGCGGCCAGTACCGGGGCGATGAGCGGGTGGGTCTCGCCGCCGCGGCGGGTGGCGGCGAAGACCCGGCGGGTGGCGGCCGGGCCGGCGACCGGGCGGACCTGGACCTCCTTGAGGTCCATGCCGCGCAGCGCCGAGCGCGGTACGAGGGCCACTCCGGCCCCCGCGCCCACCAGCGCCGTCACCGCCCGGAAGTCGTCGGAGGAGTGGACGAACCGGGGCTGGAACCCGGCCAGTTCGCACGCCAGCAGCGTCACGTCATGGCACGGATTGCCGGGGTACTGGCCCACCCAGTCCGAGTCGGACAGGTCCGCCAGCGACACCGCGGGCAGGTCGGCGAGCGGGTGCCCCGAGGGCAGTACCGCGTCGAAGGGCTCCGCGTACAGCGGCAGGACCGACAGCCGGCCGTCGTCCGCGCCCGGCCCGCCCCGGTACTCGACCGCCAGGGCCACGTCGGCCTCGCCGTCGAGCAGCAGCGGCAGGCTCTGGTCGCCCTCCGCGTCCCGTACGCGCAGCCGGATCCCCGGGTGGTCCAGCGCGAGCCGGGCGATGGCCGGAGCCAGTACCTCGGCGATGCCGGTGGCGAAGGCGGCCACCGTGACCTCGCCGGCCGAGCCGCCCGCGTACGCCGCGAGTTCGGCCTCCGCGCGCTCCAGCTGGGCCAGCACCTCGTGGGCGTGGCCGAGCAGGATCTCACCGGCCGCCGTGAGCCGTACGCCCCGGCCGCTGCGGGTGAGCAGCGCGTGGCCCGTCTCCTGTTCCAGCGCCGCGAGCTGCTGGGAGACGGCCGAGGGGGTGAGGTACAGGGCTGCGGCCGCGGCGGTCACCGTACGGTGGTCCGCCACGGCCCGCAGGATGCGCAGCCGGCGGGGGTCGATCACCCCGCCATTGTCTCAGGACGCGGAGCTCTCTCAGGACCCGGAGGTCACTCAGGCCCCGGTGGTCGCGAGCGCCGCACGGGCGTCCACGAACGCCGCCACCGCGCGCTCCACGTCGGCCGTCGAGTGCGCCGCCGAGAGCTGCACGCGGATGCGCGCCGCGCCCATCGGCACCACCGGGTAGGAGAAGCCGATCACGTACACGCCGCGCTCCAGCAGCAGCTCGGCCATCCTGGCCGCCTCCGCCGCGTCGCCGATCATCACCGGGGCGATGGCGTGGTCGCCGGGCAGGATCTCGAATCCGGCCTCGGTCATCTTCGTACGGAAGAGCGCGGTGTTCGCGGCGAGGTGCTCGCGCAGGTCGCCGGCCGACTCCAGCAGGTCGAGGACCTTGAGGGAGGCCGCCGCGATGACCGGGGCGAGGGAGTTGGAGAAGAGGTACGGGCGCGAGCGCTGGCGCAGCAGCTCGACGATCTCGGCGCGCGCCGCGACGTAGCCGCCGGAGGCACCGCCCAGGGCCTTGCCGAGGGTGCCGGTGATGATGTCGACGCGGTCCATGACCCCGTGGAGTTCGGGGGTGCCGCGGCCGCCGGGGCCGACGAAGCCGACGGCGTGCGAGTCGTCGACCATGACCATGGCGTCGTAGCGCTCGGCCAGGTCGCAGATTTCCGCGAGGGGGGCGACGTAGCCGTCCATGGAGAAGACGCCGTCGGTGACGATCAGCTTGCGGCGGGCGCCGCCCTCGGTGGCCTCCTTGAGCCTGGTCTCCAGCTCCGCCATGTCGCGGTTGGCGTAGCGGAAGCGGCGGGCCTTGGAGAGGCGGATTCCGTCGATGATCGAGGCGTGGTTGAGGGCGTCGGAGATGACCGCGTCCTCGGCGCCGAGGAGGGTCTCGAAGACACCGCCGTTGGCGTCGAAGCAGGAGGAGTAGAGGATCGTGTCCTCCTGGCCGAGGAAGGCCGACAGGCGTGCCTCCAGCTCCTTGTGCACCTCCTGCGTGCCGCAGATGAAGCGGACGGAGGCCATGCCGTAGCCCCAGCGGTCCAGCGCGTCCTTCGCCGCGGCGACGACCTCGGGGTGGTCGGCCAGTCCCAGGTAGTTGTTGGCGCAGAAGTTGAGGACCTCACCCGCGGCGCCGCCCGCGGTCACGGCGACCGCGGCGCTCTGCGGGGTGCCGATGACGCGCTCGGGCTTGTGCAGGCCGGCGGCGCGGATCTCGTCGAGGGTGGCGCGCAGGTCCTCGCGGACGGACTCGAACATGGTGCGGTTCTCCTTGTGCGGTGTGCCGTCCGGCGGAGCGGAGGCGGACGGGAGAGGGCCGGACCCCGCGGAGGGGGCAGGGTGTGCGGGGCCCGGCCGGAGGGAGATGGTCCAGTGGGAAGGGAGGGCGGTTACGCCGTCCAGTCCAGGATGATCTTGCCGCTGCGGGCGGTCGAGGCCTCGTCGAACGCCGCCTCGAAGTCGCGGTGCGAGTAGCGGCCGGTGATGACCGGGCTGAGGTCGAGCCCGCCCTCCAGCAGCACCTGCATCGCGTACCAGGTCTCGAACATCTCGCGGCCGTAAATGCCCTTGATCGTGATCATCGAGGTGACGACCTTGGCCCAGTCCACCGGGAACTCCTGTGCGGGCAGGCCCAGCATGGCGATCCGGCCGCCGTGCGTCATGTTGTCGATCATGTCGCGCATCGCCTCGACGCGGCCGGACATCTCCAGGCCGATGTCGAAGCCCTCGCGCAGGCCGAGCTGCGCCTGCGCGTCGGCGATGGAGGACTCGGCGACGTTCACCGCGAGCGTGGCGCCCGCCTTGCGGGCGATCTCCAGCCGCTCGGGGCTGACGTCGGTGATGACCACGTTGCGGGCACCTGCGTGCCGGGCCACGGCCGCCGCCATGATGCCGATCGGGCCGGCGCCGGTGATCAGTACGTCTTCGCCGACCAGCGGGAAGGACAGCGCGGTGTGCACGGCGTTGCCGAACGGGTCGAAGATCGCTGCCACGTCCAGGTCCACCGCGGTCCGGTGCACCCACACGTTCTGCGCGGGCAGGACCACGTACTCGGCGAAGGCGCCGTCGCGGCCGACCCCGAGTCCGATCGTGCTGCGGCACAGGTGGCGGCGCCCGGCCAGACAGTTGCGGCACTTGCCGCACACGAGGTGGCCCTCGCCGCTGACCAGCGCGCCGACCTCGATGTCGCGGACGTCCGCGCCGAGGGCGGCGACCTCGCCGACGAACTCGTGACCGAGGACCAGCGGGGTCTTGACGGCGCCCTGCGCCCAGCCGTCCCAGGACCGGATGTGCAGGTCGGTTCCGCAGATGCCGGTGCGCAGCACCTTGATCAGCACGTCGCCGGGGCCGTACTCGGGCTCGGGGACGTCCATGAGCCACAGACCGGGCTCGGCCTTGTGCTTGACGAGTGCCTTCATGGGGGTGGCTCCAGGCATGCGGAAGGGGGCGCCGCGAGCGCGGGGGCGCGGGCGGCGTCGGTGAACGGAACCAATCTGCCGAGCGGCGCGGTGATCAGTCCATCGAGACTTTCTTAAGCGGGCCGACAGTCCAGCTTCACGCCTATGCTCCTCACGTGACGGGGCAGGGGCAGGGGCCCGGGCCGGCGACGGCCGGGGGAAAAGGGGAGGTGAGGGGCGTGCCGAGTCTGCGCAGCAGGGCGTTGTCGGTGGCGCTGATCGCGGCGGGACGGCGAAGACGGTTCGCGAGCGCCGAGGCGGTACGGACCCGGGTGGCCCAGTCCGCCCGCCGGCCCGCTTCCCATCTGCCGCCGCGCGGGCTGGGCCGGGTCGCGGACATCTCGCGGACCTTCGTCGGGGCCTGGCCGGTGTACGACGTCTCCCCGCGCGGGACCGAGCCGGCGGCCCAGGTGCTGTACGTGCACGGCGGCGCCTACGTCAACGAGCTGGTCCGCCCGCACTGGGCGATGGTCCGCACGCTGGTCACGCGGGCGCGGGCGCGGGTCGTCGTACCGGCGTACATCCTGGCCCCGCGCGGGACGGCCGACCGGACGGTCCCGGTCGCCGCCGACCTGCTCAGCGGTCTGATCGCGAGCGGCGGCACGGGCGGGACGGTGCTCCTCGGGGACTCCGCCGGGGCCGGGCTGGCACTGGCCGCCGCCCAGCGGCTGCGCGAGCGCACCGGGGCGCAGCCCTCCAGGATCGTGCTGATCTCGCCGTGGCTGGACGTGAGCATGAGCCATCCGGACCAGGCGGGCATCGAGGCGGACGATCCGATGCTGGCGCTTCCGGGGCTGCGGGAGGCCGGACGCCTGTACGCCGGGACCCTGGCCGCCGACGATCCGCGGGTGAGCCCGCTGCACGGGTCCTTCGAGGGGCTGGCGCCGCTGACGGTCTTCACCGGGACCCGGGACGTGCTGACCACGGACAGCAGGGAACTGGTGCGCCGGGTGCGCGCGGGCGGGGCGGAGGTGGAGTTCCACGAGGAGGCGGGGCTGCCGCACGCCTACCCGCTGCTGCCGCTGCCGGAGGGTCGGGCGGCGCGCGACCGGATCGTCGAGCTGATCCGGTCGGCGGCGGAGCTGTGACACCGGCACCCTCTAGGCGACGCAGGTCATCAGCGAGCTGATCGGCCAGGCGCGGTACGCCGTCCAGTACGCCTCGTCGCGTACGTGATCGGCGGGCGGGGTCCGGTTCGGCTGCCAGCCGACGGTGCTGAAGCCCGCCTCGACGGCGGCTTCCGCGAGGTCGGCGTGTGACCACTCGCGGAACTCGAAGGGCACAGGCGGGTCGGTCAGGAAGTGCGCCTTCAGCAGGGGCGCGTCGCCGCTCCGGACCCGGTCGAGGATGCGGACCCCGTACGGCGACCAGTCCACGCGGGGGAACGCGCCGGCGTTCGGCACGATGGCGAGCAGGCGTCCGCCGGCGCGCAGGCTCGCCCGGACGGACCGGAACACCGCGTGCAGCTCCTGACGGTCGGGCGTGTGGTGGAAGGGGTAGAAGGCGGTGGCGAGGTCGAAGGGGCCGAGGTCGGGAAGGCCGGCGGGGTCGGAGACGTGGTACTCGATGTTCTCGGTGGCCGGCCGGTCCTGCCCCGCCCCGTGCTCCCGGGCCAGCCTGATGATCTCCTCCGAGATGTCCACGCCGACGGTCCGCCGGGCGCCGCCGCGGGCCAGCAGCCGGGTGTTGAAGCCGTACCCGCAGGCGAGGTCGAGGGCGTCGAGCCCGCGGACCCCGCCGAGCGCGTCGATGGCTCCGTGCAGCGTGTAGGTGTCGGCCGCCGAGAAGGCGGCGGTGGTCCGGGACTCCGCGTAGCGCTCGCCGATGGTGTCGTACTGGAACCGCATGCTCTGCCTTCCGGTGGCCTGCCGGTGGGGTGGGTGGGGTGGGTGGGACGCGTGCGTATCGTGCCCCGCGGCGCGTCCGGGGTAAGGGCCGTACACCCGTCCGTCCCCCGGACGAGGGATGCGGTCGGCCTACAGCCGCCGGGCGGCCGGGTCTTCGCGTACGGAATGCGGCTCGGGCTCCGGCGCCTCCGCCGACCCGTCCGTCGGCCTGTCGCTCGGCAGGTCCGTCGGCATGCCGGTCGGCATGTCCGTAGGCAGGGCCGTCGCCGCGACCCCCGGCAGCAGCTCGCGCATGCAGGTACGCAGCCAGGCGTGCGCCGGGTCCGCCTCGTGGCGCGGGTGCCAGGCCATGCCGAAGGGCAGCGTGGGCAGATCGAGCGGGATCTCGAAGGTTTCCAGGCCCAGCGCGGCGGCGAGCGGTACGGACTGGGTGGTGAGCAGGCCGACGAGGTCGCTCTCGCACAGCACGAACAGGGAGGCGGGGAAGGTGCCCACGCTGCCCACCACCCGGCGGGACAGACCCTGTTCGGCCAGGGCGGTGTCCACCGGCCCCTGCAGACGGCCGCGCCGGGAGGCGGTCAGGTGCTCGGCGGCGGCGAACCGGGGCGCGGTGATCCGGCCGCGGAGCAGTGGGTGGCCGCGCCGGACCACGGCCAGCATCCGCTCGTCGGCGAGGCGCTCGACTCGCACTTCGGGGGAACGCGTGTCGACGACGCCGAGTTCCAGGTCGGCGACGCCCTCGCGCAGCGCCGGGACGTCCACGTGGCTCTCCCCCAGGAAGCGCGGCCGCACCCCCGGCGCCTCGCGGGTCACCCGGGTGAGGAGGGCGGCTCCGTAGACCGCGGTGAAGGCGTCGTTCGCCAGCACGGTGAAGGTGCGGGTGAGGGTGGACAGGTCCACCTGGCCGCCGGTGAGGAAGAGGGCGCGGGCCCGTTCCACGACGGCCCTGACCTCGCCCTGGACGGCGAGGGCGTGCGGGGTGGGCACCATGGTCCGCCCGGCCCGGACCAGGACGGGGTCGCCCAGGGCCTTGCGGATCCGGCCCAGGGTCCGGCTCATCGCGGGCTCGGAGAGGTGCAGCCGGGCCGCGGCCCGGGACACGCTCGCCTCCTCCAGGAGGACGTCCAGGGCGACGAGGAGATTCAGGTCCAGACCGGATCCGGTTCCGGCCCCGCTTCCGGCACTGGTTCCGCCTCGGGTTCCGGATTGCGTCATGCGCATTCATCCCTTGCATAACTTGCACTGGAAAGCAGGTCGCCCCAACTCTACGGTGGAGCAGAGGCCTTGACCCCTCGCCGCCTCTTCACCCTCTTTCCACCGACTCCTGGAGGAGCCGTGCTCCGCCCTGCCCTGAAGCGGGATCCCGCCGCGCCGCCCGCGCCCGCTCCGACCGCCCTCACCCGGCCCGCGCTGCTCACCCTGTGCGCCTGCGTCCTGGTCGCCCAGGGCATGGTCGCCGCCGTCAACCTGCTCATCCCGCAGCTCGCCGCCTCCGCCCTGCGTCCGAGCCCGGGCGAACTGCTGTGGGCCGTCGACGCCTACGTCATCGTCTTCGCCGCGCTGCTGATCCCGGCCGGAGCCCTCGGCGACCGGTACGGGCGCAAGGGCGCCCTGCTGGCCGGGCTCGGGCTGTTCGCCGCGGGCGGGGCCCTCAGCGCCCTCGCACAGGCCCCGGCCGTACTGATCGCCGGCCGCGGCCTGTGCGGGGCCGGCGCGGCCCTGATCATGCCCGCCACCATGTCCGTCCTGGTCCACCTGAGCCCGCCCGGGCAACGCGGCCGGGCCCTGGCCACCTGGACACTGGCCGCGGGCCTCGGGGGCCTGGCGGGCAATGTCTGCGGCGGCCTGGCCGGGGAGTACCTGACGTGGCGGGCCCTGTTCTGGGCCGTCGTCCCGCTCGGCGCGCTGCTCGCGCTCGCGGTCGCCCGTACGGTCCCCCGTACGCCCTCGCGGCCCGACGCCGCCGTCGACCCCGTCGGCGCCGCGCTGCTCGCCGGAGCGCTGCTCACGGTGGTCTACGGAATCATCGAGGGGCCCGCGTACGGGTGGGCCTCGGTACGCGTACTGACCGCCTTCGCCGCCGGTGCGGGGCTCCTCGCGGCCTTCACCGGCCACGCCCTGCGCGCCGCCCGCCCGCTGTTCGACCCGCGGATCTTCGCCTCGCGCAAGCTGCGCGCCGGGGCGCTGGGCATCGGCACCGGCTTCTTCGGGCTCTTCGCCCTGTTCTTCGTCAACGCCCAGTACCTCCAGTACGCGAAGGGCTTCTCCCCCGCCGAGACCGGCCTCGCCATCGTCCCGCTGACCGTCGGCATGGCCCTGGTGCCCCGGTTCGGCGCCCGGCTCCAGGAGCGGACCGGGCCCCGGCTGCCTGTCGGTGCCGGGCTCGGCCTCATCGGCGCGGGGCTGCTGCTGGTCTCCACCGCCGACGCGGGCACCCCGTACGCCCTGTACGCGCTCTACCTGCTGGTGCTGTCCGTCGGCACCGGGCTGTGCGCGCCCTCCCTGACCCTGACCGTGGTCGCCGAGCTGCCGCCGCACCAGGCCGGGCTGGGCTCCGGGCTGAACACCGCGGCCCGGGAGATCGGCGCCGCCCTCGGGGTGGCGGTGGCCGGCACGGTGCTGGCCTCCCGGTTCCACGGGGACCCGACGGATCCGGCGCAGGTCGCCGCCTTCACCGACGGGATGGGGGCCGCGCTGCGCACGGTGGCCGTGGTGCTGCTCCTGGCGTCGGCCGCGGTGGTGGCGGGGTACCGGGACGCCGGGCGGGACCGGGCCGGGCGTCCGGGTGCGGGCACCACCGCCGAGGGCGCATGCTGACGGTGTGACGGCGAGACCGGACGGTGGCGGCCCCGCCCCCGATGCCACGACCCAGGTGCTCGCCCGGGCCTCCGTCGACGCGGTTACGGCCGTCGGCGGGTACGCGGGCGGGGTGTACCTGCGCTCCCGCACCGAGGGGCTGCTCCGGATGGCCGTGCTCACGGGCCTCCCCGGGCCGCTGTTCCGGCCCTGGTGGCGGATGCACGTCAACCGGCCCTACCCGGTGGCCGAGGCCTACCGCTCCGGGCAGGCCGTACACCTGCCCGACGTGGAAACGGCCATGCGCCGCTTTCCCCAGCTGATGGCGGGGCTGCCGTTCCCCTTCGGCTCGCTGTACGAGCCGGTGACGGCCGGGACCGAGCGGTTCGGCGTCCTGCTGGTCCTGCGCGAGGCGACTCCCGGGGTACCGGTCGGCGCGGTGGAACGCGAGCGGCTGCGCGAGGTCGCGGACCGGCTGGCCCAGGAGCTCGCGGCGCTGACGGCGGCCGGGGCTCCGGTGATCTGGGAGGGCGACCCGCTGCTCGTACGGCCGCCCGGACCGGCCGGGGGCGGCGCCGCCGAGGCGGGCGCACGCGAGGCCGTGGACCGGCTCGACCAGGCCGTGCTGTCCGTGGACCGGCAGGGTGGGATCGGCTTCGTCAACACCGCCGCCGAGAACCTGCTCGGCCTCAGCAGGCCGCAGCTGCGCGGACGGATACTGTGGGAGGCTCTGCCCTGGCTCGGGCACCCCGCGTACGAGGACCACTTCCGGGCCGTGTTCATGTCCACCGAGCCGGTGCACTTTCCGGCCCGGCGCGGCCGGCACCCGCCCGGTCAGTTGCTGTCGGTGGACCTGTACCCCAGCGCCGACGGGGTCACCGTGACGATCGGTGCCACCGAGAAGCCCGCCTACGCGCCCGCGTCGATGGTCCAGCCGGGCGCGGGACTCGGTTCGCCCGCCGACCGGGCCGCCGCGCTGTACCGGCCGGTGGCCCTCGCCATCGCGCTGACCGAGGCGGTCACGGCCCGCCAGGTGTCGGCGGTGGTCACCGACGAGCTGCTGCCGGCCTTCGGCGGCCGCCAGCTGGCGATCTACCTGCTGGACGAGCGGCATCTCCACCTCGCGTGGGAGACCGGCTTCCCCAAGGGCTTCCTGAACCGGTTCGACGGGGTCGCGCTCGACGTGCGGCTGCCGGGCGTGGAGACGCTGACCACGGGCCGGCCGCTGTTCTTCGAGTCGATGGAACACCTGGCCGCCGCCTACCCCGGCATCCCGCTGGACGCCCATACCGGAGCCCGCGCCTTCCTGCCGCTGATCGCCTCCGGCCGCCCGGTCGGCTCGTGCATCCTCGGCTTCGACACGCCCCGCGGCTTCAGCCCGGAGGAGCGTACGGTGCTGACCGCCCTGGCCGGGCTGATCGCGCAGGCCCTGGAACGGGCACGGCGCTACGACAGCGAGGCGGCGCTCGCCCGGGGGCTCCAGGCGGCCCTGCTGCCGCACCGGCTGCCGGTGCGCGAGCACGTGGACACGGTGGGCCGCTACCTCCCCGGCACCCAGGGGATGGACGTGGGCGGTGACTGGTACGACGTCATCGAGACCGGCGGCGGGCGGCTCGCGCTGGTCATCGGGGACGTCCAGGGCCACGGCGTGGCGGCCGCGGCGACCATGGGCCAACTCCGCAGCGCCGTACGGGCCTTCGCGCTGACCGGCAGCACCCCGGACCAGGTGGCGCGCGGTACGAACCAGCTGCTCAGCGACCTGGACCCGGGCCAGTTCGCCAGTTGCTGCTACGTGGTGCTCGACCCGGCGTCGGGCTCCGCCCATGCCGTCCGGGCCGGGCACCCCCAGCCGCTGCTGCGCCACCCCGACGGGCGGACCGAGGTACTGGACCTGGCGGGCGGGCTGGTGCTCGGCGTCGACCCGGAGGCCGCTTACCCGGTCACCGAACTGCGGCTGGCGGTCGGTTCGGTGCTCGCCCTGTACACGGACGGGCTGGTGGAGAAGCCGGGCACCGACATCGACGCCGGGGTGGAACGGCTGCGGGCGGCGCTGGCCGCGACCGGGCCCGTGCCGCTGACCGAGACGGCCGACCGGCTGATCGGCGAGGCGGGCGGCAGCGACGACCGGCCGGACGACATCGCCCTGCTGCTGGCGTCCCGCACTGGCGGGGCCCCCTGAGGGCTGTCCCGCAAGCCCCCGCGGGCGCGCGCCGCTACCGGGGGTCCCGGCCGGCCGCCAGGGTGAAGGAGTGGCCCGCCGGGTCGCTGAAGAGGCGGGCGTCGCGGGGGCCTTCGCCGGTGGCGGGCGACAGCGGGCGGGCGCCGAGCGAGACGGCTTCCCGCTCGGCCTCGTCCAGATCCGCGGGGGCGACCAGGATGCGCAGGTGTGCCTGCTGGGAGTCCTCGGGACGCGGCCAGCTCGGTGGTGCGTAGCCGTGGTCCCGGTGCACGGCCAGGTGGACGCCGGCTCCGCCGACGACCTCGACCGTGTCGGGCCCCTCCCCCGGCCGGACCTCCGCGCCGAGCAGGTCGGCGTAGAAGAGGGCCAGCGACTCCGGCTCGGCGCAGTCCAGTACGAGAACGCTCGTCTTGGCGACAGTCATGGACCGCGGATACCCGCGGACTCCGTCCGTACGCCCACACCCGCGCCCACCCGTACGCTCGGCCGCACTCCGCCTCCGGCGCTGTCAGTGGCACTTGGTAGAACTGCTGTCGCACCGTCCGCCCGTCCGAGCGGACCGTTCACCACCAGGAGCAGCGCATGAGCCAGGTCGCACACCTCAAGGAGCTGGGCGGGCTGCCCGCCTTCGACTTCCCGGGCACGGACGTCGAGGGCGACGTCGAGCTGCCCGAGGCCGGCGCCGTGGCCTGGCGGGTCAGGGGCGACGAGCACGAGACCGAGGAGACCTGGAGCGAGGCCTTCGCCCGCTTCACGGCCGCCGTCGACACCCGGCAGGTCCGCTCCCTGAGCGTGGGCGTCTGGGAGGAGTCGTACGAGACCTCCAGCGCCGACATCGTGAGCACCCTGGTGGCGGCCGCCGCGGACTTCCCGCTCCTGCGCGCCCTGTTCATCGGTGACATCGAAGGCGAGGAGTGCGAAATCTCCTGGATCCAGCAGGCGGACGTCACTCCGCTGCTGGAGACGTTCCAGGGCCTGCGCGAGTTCGGCGTGCGCGGCGGTGAGGGGCTGGTCCTCACGCCCGTCAAGCACCCGGAACTGCGGCGGCTGGTGGTCGAGACGGGCGGGCTGCCCCGGGAGGTGGTGCGGGGCATCGCCGCGAGCGACCTGCCCGCCCTGGAGTTCCTCGACCTGTGGCTCGGCACGTCCGAGTACGGCGCGGACACCGAGCCGGAGGACCTGGAGCCGATCCTCTCGGGTGCGCGGCTGCCGGCCCTGCGCCATCTCGCCCTGCGCAACAGCGAGATCCAGGACGCGGTCGCCGTCGCCGTGGCGGGCGCGCCGGTGGTGGCCCGGCTGGAGACCCTGGACCTGTCGATGGGCATCCTCACCGACGAGGGCGCCGCCGCCCTGCTCGCGGGCCGGCCGCTCACCCACCTGCACCGCCTCGACCTGGACCACCACTTCATCGGCGTCGAGCTCCAGGAGCGGCTGCGCGCCGCTCTGGAGCCGCACGGCGTGGAGCTCACCCTCGGCCCGGGCGAGCAGGACGAGTACGACGGGGAGACCTACCGGTACGTCGCGGTGTCGGAGTGACGCGACCGTCCCTCGCGGTCGTCGGCGTTCCGGGCGGCCGCCGTGTGGCGCTCTTCCAGGACGCCGTCCGCGCCGCCGGGCTCCCGGCCGCCCGGGTGGTGCCCTGGCGGGAAGTGCTGACCGGCGCGGCCCGGTTCCGGCCGGGCGAGACCGTACGGATCGACTCGCCGGGCGAGGACCCGGAGGTCGACCGGCTGCTGCGGGGGACGGCCGACCCCACCCGGGTGGAGGGGACCGGCCGCTGGTACCGCCGGTTCACCGGGGCCGTGGAGGCGCTGGCCGCCGACGTCGCGGCGGCCGGCGGACGGCTGCTCACCACCCCGGGGGACCTGGCCGTGCTGTTCGACAAGCGGCTGACCCACCACGTCCTGGAGACGGCGGGAGTCCCGGTGCCGGCCTCGCCGACCTCCGGCCCCGCCGCGGCCCCGGTGCGCGGCTGGGTGGACGTCCGGGAGGTGCTCGCGCGGCCGGGGCTGCGCCGGGTGTTCGTGAAGCCGGCCCACGGCTCCTCGGCTTCCGGGGTCCTCGCCCTCGAATCCGGGGCCGGCGGCCGCGTCCGGGCGACCACCTCGGTGGAGCGGTCCGCCTCCGGCTGCCTGCACAACTCGCTGCGGGTGCGCCGGTACGAGGACGAGGGCGCGGTCGGCGCGATCGTCGACGCGCTCGCCCCCGACGGCCTGCACATCGAGCGCTGGCTGCCGAAGGCCTCGCAGGACGGCCGCCCGGCCGATCTGCGGGTCGTGGTCATCGGCGGCCGGGCCACGCACGCGGTGGTCCGCACCGCGTCCGGGCCTATGACCAACCTCCACCTCGGCGGCGCCCGCGGCGACCTCGACGCCGCCGTAGCCGCCGTGGAGGCGGCGGGCGCCAGCTGGACCGAGGACGCCCTCGCCGTCTGCGAGCGCGCGGCGGCCGCCTTCCCCGGCACCCTGTGCGTGGGCGTGGACCTGCTCCCGGCCACCGGCTGGCGGCGGTTCGCCGTCGGCGAGGTCAACGCCTTCGGGGACCTGCTGCCCCGTCTCACCGGGCTGCCCGGCACGCCCGCCGCGGGCCTCGACACCTACGCGGCCCAACTGGCCGCGGTACACGCATCCGCACGACAGGAACACCATGCACCCGTCCCCGCCCGCCCCTGACATGAACGAGGTCGTCGGCCGCGACGACCTGCTGCTCGTCACCCTCGACACCCTGCGCTTCGACGTCGCCGCCCGGCTGGCGGCCGAGGGCCGGATCCCGCACCTCGCGGCGCACCTGCCCGGCGGCGTCTGGGAGCGGCGGCACGCGCCCGGCAGCTTCACCTACGCCTCTCATCAGGCGATGTTCGCGGGTTTCCTCCCCACGCCCGCCGGGCCCGGGCCGCATCCGCGGCTGTTCGCCGCCCGGTTCGGGGGCAGTGAGACCACGGCCGGGCGCACCTGGGTGTTCGACACCCCGGACCTGGTCTCGGGACTGGCCGGGGCCGGGTACCGGACGGTGTGCGTGGGCGGGGTCGGCTTCTTCAACAAGCAGGCCGCGCTGGGTTCCGTACTGCCGGGGATGTTCCAGGACAGCCACTGGGAGCCGGAGTTCGGGGTGCCCTCGCCGACGTCCTTCGAGGCGCAGGTGGCCTGCGCGGAGCGGGTGGTGGCCGGACTGCCGCGGGACCGGCGGCTGTTCCTGTTCGTGAACGTGTCGGCGCTGCACCAGCCCAACTGGTTCCACCTGGCGGGCGCGACGGCGGAAGCCGGGGACTCGTGGGAGACGCATGCGGCGGCGCTGGTGTACGTGGACCGCCACATCGGCCGGCTGTTCGACGCGATGAGCGCGCGGCGCCGCTGCTTCGCGATCGTCTGCTCGGACCACGGCACGACCTACGGCGACGACGGGTACACCGGGCACCGGCTGGCCCACGAGGCGGTCTGGACGGTCCCGTACGCGCAGTTCTTCCTGGAGCCGAAGGAGGCCGTGCGATGAGCGTGTTCCCCACCCCGTACGAGAGTTACGTCTACGCGTACCCGCACAAGACGGCGTACCGCGCGCTGACCGGGCGGCCCGCGCTGCGCGAGCTGTGGCTGGAGCAGCCCAAGCACGCGCTCTCCCTCTACCTGCACGTCCCGTTCTGCGAGGTGCGCTGCGGGTTCTGCAACCTCTTCACCCGGATCGGCGCACCCGACGGGCTGACCACGGCGTACCTCGACGCGCTGGAGCGGCAGGCGACGGCGGTCCGCGAGGCGCTCGGCCCGGACGAGCCGGTGCGGTACGCGGCGGCCGCCTTCGGAGGCGGGACCCCGACCTTTCTGACCGCGTCCGAGCTGGAACGGCTCTGCGACATCGCGGAGAAGAGCGCGGGCGCCGATCTGCGGGCGGTCCCGCTGTCGGTGGAGGCCTCGCCCTCCACCGCGACCGCGGACCGCCTCGCCGTGCTCGCCGACCGGGGCACGACGCGGCTGAGCCTGGGCGTGCAGAGCTTCGTGGCCGAGGAGGCGCGTACGGCTGTCCGGCCGCAGAAGCGTGCGGAGGTGGAGGCGGCCCTGTCCCGGATCCGGGACGCGGCGATCCCGGTCCTGAACATCGACCTGATCTACGGGATCGACGGCCAGACCGAGGACAGCTGGCGGTACTCGCTGGACGCCGCGCTGGCCTGGGAACCGGAGGAGCTGTACCTGTATCCGTTGTACGTGCGGCCCCTGACGGGCCTGGGGCGCCGGTCGGACGAGCCCACGGCGGAGTGGGACGAGCAGCGGCTGCGGCTCTACCGGGCCGGCCGGGACCATCTGCTGGCCGCCGGGTACGAGCAGGTGTCGATGCGGATGTTCCGCCGCTCCGGGGCCCCGGCGGCGGGCGCCGGCGACTACGCCTGCCAGACGGACGGCATGGTGGGTCTGGGCTGCGGGGCCCGCTCGTACACCGCCGAGCTGCACTACTCCTTCGACTACGCGGTGGACATGCGGGAGATCCGGGGCATCGTCGACGACTATGTGGGGCGGTCCGAGGCCGACTTCGCGCGGGCGGAGTACGGCCGGTGGATCGACGCCGACGAGGCGCGGCGGCGGCACCTGCTCCAGTCCCTGCTGCAGGCGGAAGGCATGGCGGTGGCGGAGTACCGGGAGCGGTTCGGCAGCGGTCCGTGGGAGGACTTCCCGGCGGAGCTGGCGGCCTTCGCGGAGCGCGGATGGCTCGCGGAGGCACCGGACCTGATGTGCCTCACCCCGGAGGGCCTGGCGCATTCGGACGCGGTGGGTCCCGCGCTGTTCTCGGCGGAGGTACGGGCCGCGATGGCCGCGTACGAGCGCAAGTGACGGGCCCGGGGGCCGCGTCACCGGCCATGGACCTGACGCTCCTTTACCGGGGTCCGCTGGCGTCCTGCGACTACGACTGCCCGTACTGCCCGTTCGCCAAGCGGCGCGACAGCCGGGCGCAGCTGACCGCGGACCGGGCGGCGCTGGAACGGTTCGCGGCCTGGGCGGCGGGGAACACGGCCGACCGTCTGTCGGTGCTCTTCACCCCGTGGGGCGAGGGTCTGGTCCGCTCCTGGTACCGGCGCGCGCTGGTGGAGCTGTCGCACCTGCCGCACGTCCGCCGCGTCGCGATCCAGACCAACCTGAGCGGCCGCGTCGGGTGGACCGCCGAGGCCGATCCGGACACGCTCGCGCTGTGGTGCACGTACCACCCGGGGCAGACCCCGTACGACCGCTTCCTCGGGCGGTGCCGGGAGCTGGCTGCCGGCGGGATCCGGTTCAGCGTGGGCGTGGTCGGGCTGCCGGAGCACCTCGGGGAGGCCCGGCGGCTGCGCGCGGAGCTCCCGGCGGAGGTGTACCTGTGGGTGAACGCGGCGGAGGGCCGTACGTACACCGACGCGGAAGCGGCGGGCTGGACGGCGCTGGACCCGCTCTTCGCGTACAGCCGCCACCCGCACCGTTCGGCGGGGCTGCCCTGCCGCACCGGCGAGTCGGTGATCTCGGTGGACGGCGACGGCACGGTCCGCCGCTGCCATTTCGTGAAGGCGGAGCTCGGCAACCTGTACGACGGCTCGTACCGGGCTGCCCTGCGGCCGCGCGGCTGTCCGCTCACCGTCTGCGACTGCCACATCGGCTACGTCCACCTGGAGACGCTGCCGCTCTACGACGTCTTCGCGGGCGGCGTCCTGGAGCGGATCCCGGCATCCGGCAAAGCGGAGGGAAATTCTTCGGCGGGGGCGCTGCGGTTCCCGCACCTGCCGCTCGTGCAGCGTTAACACGGTCTTTACGTCGCGGACCGGGGCCGACGGGGCCCCGGACGACGGAATCCGCAGGTGAACAGCTATTGACCTGCGGATCTCGCAGGGATTGCATGTCGGCCCGGGAGCCACGGAACCACTTTGCTCACCACCGCCCCGGAGGCGATACCGCTCCCGCGCTCATTCACCGCACCTGCCGATCGGAACCCCGCACCGATGACTGACACGATCAGCGCACCACAGGCCCTGTCCCCCGCCACCGGGCCCGTCCCGCAGAAGCTCAAGCGTTCCATAGGCGTCGTGGGCGGAACGCTGCTCACGCTCTCGTGCGTGACGCCCGCCTCGACCCTCTTCGTCGTCGTGCCCGACCTGTTCTCCAGCCTCGGCACCTGGACCGCCCTCACCATCGCGATCGGCTCGCTGCTCTGCATCGGCGTCGCCTTCTGCTACTCGGAGCTGGGCACGCTGATCCCCAGCGCGGGCGGCGAGTACGCGATGGTCTCCACGCTGGCCGGCCGGCTGGCGGGCTGGCTGGTGTTCGTCCTCTCCCTGCTGGTCGTCATGATCGTGCCGCCCGTGATCGCCATGGGCACCGCCGACTACCTCGCCCCGGTGATCGACATCCCGGCGCCGGTCGCGGGCGGCGGCGTCATGCTGCTCGCCACCCTCGCCGGTCTCCTCGACCTGCGGGCAAACGCCTGGATCACCGGCATCTTCCTCGTCCTCGAGGTCGTCGCCGCCGCCATGGTCGCCGTACTCGGCTTCGCGCACGGCGAGCGGGGCGCCGACGCCCTCGTGCACGGCGCGGTCGCCGCCGAGGGCGGCGGCACGTCCACCGTCACCGCGATGATGGTCGTGTCCGGGCTCGCCATCGCCCTGTTCATCACCCAGGGGTTCTCGACCGCCGTCTACCTCTCGGAGGAGCTGGAGAACCCGCGGCGCAACGTCGCCCGTACCGTGCTGGCCACGCTCGCCATCTCCACCGCCGTCATCCTGATCCCGGTCATCGCCATCACCATGGGCGCCCCGGACCTGGACGCGCTCGCCGCGGGCGACCTCGGCGGGATGGTGACCGCCTGGTCCAACTCGGCCGTCGGCACCTTCGTGAGCCTGTGCGTCGCCCTCGCCATCGTCAACGCGGGCATCGTCATGGTCATCCAGAACTCCCGGGTGCTGTTCGCCTCCGCCCGTGACAAGGCCTGGCCCCAGCCCGTCAACAACGCCCTGTCCAAGCTCGGCCGCTTCGGCTCGCCGTGGGTGGCCACCCTGGTCGTCGGTGTCCCGGGCGCGGCGATGTGCTTCGTCAACCTCGACACCCTGTACGGGGTCACCGGAGTCTCGGTGACCGGCATGTACCTGCTGGTGGCGGTGGCCGCGCTGTTCAGCCGGCGCGGGGCGCACCGCGACGCGGCCGCCTGGCGGATGCCGCTGTGGCCGGCCGTGCCGGTCGTGCTGATCGCCGTACTCGCGTACATCCTGACCCAGCAGGAGACCCAGTACCTGCTGTGGACGGGCGGGATCACCGCCGCGGCCACCGTGTACTGGGCGCTGTACCTGCGGCCGCGGCGTGAGACGCGCTGGCTGGTCAGCATCCCGGAGGACGGTGAGGGTGCCGGCGCGTAGGCTGCGGCCGCCGGTCAGCCGCCGACGCTGACGGCCTCGCCCCGGGCCAGGGTGAGCGCGGTGTTGATCAGGCCGACGTGGCTGAAGGCCTGGGGGAAGTTGCCGAGTTGGCGCCCGGCGATGGGGTCGTACTCCTCGGCGAGCAGCCCGACGTCGTTGCACACCGTCAGCAGCCGCTCGAACAGGGTCCGGGCCTCCTTCTCCCGCCCCGTCATGTAGAGGGCGTCGGCCAGCCAGAACGAGCAGGCCAGGAAGGCCCCTTCGTCGCCGGGCAGACCGTCGACGGAGGGGCCTTCGGTCGTGTAGCGACGGACCAGGCCGCTGCGGCCGAGTTCCTCGCGGACCGCGTCGACGGTGCCGATGACGCGGGGGTCGTCGGGCGGCAGGAAGCCGACCCGGGGAATCAGCAAGGTCGCCGCGTCGAGCTCGCTGGAGCCGTAGTACTGGGTGAAGGTGCCCCGCTCGGGGTCGTAGCCCTTCTCGCACACGTCGCGGTGCACTTCGTCCCTTATGGCCCGCCAGCGGTCGAGTTCGCCGGCCATCAGGGGGTCGCGTTCCAGAGTGCGCACGGCCCGGTCGGCGGCGACCCAGGCCATCACCTTGGAGTGCACGAAGTGGCGGCGCGGGCCGCGCACCTCCCACAGCCCCTCGTCGGGCCGGTGCCAGTTGCGCTCCAGGAAGTCGAGCAGGGCGAGCTGGATCTTCCAGGCGTGGTGCTCGGAGGCGAGCCCGGAGGACCGCGCCAGGTACAGGGAGTCGATGACTTCGCCGTACACGTCGAGCTGGAGCTGGTCGACGGCCGCGTTGCCCACGCGCACGGGGGCGGAGGAGGCGTAGCCGCGCAGCCAGGGCAGCTCGGTCTCGGGGATCCGGCGCTCGCCGGCGATCCCGTACATGATCTGGAGGTCGGCGGGGTCTCCGGCGACCGCGCGCAGCAGCCAGGCCCGCCAGGCGCGGGCCTCGTCCTGGAATCCGGTGGCGAGGAGCGAGCCGAGGGTGAGGGTGGAGTCCCGGAGCCAGCAGTAGCGGTAGTCCCAGTTGCGGACCCCGCCGATCTCCTCGGGGAGGGAGGTGGTGGCCGCGGCGAGGATGCCGCCGGTCGGGGCGTAGGTGAGGGCCTTGAGGGTGATCAGGGAGCGGGTGACCGCTTCCCGGTAGGGACCCTCGTAGCGGCACTGGGAGGCCCATTCCCGCCAGTCGGCGAGGCTCTGCTCCAGCGCCGTGTACGGGTCGACGGGCTCGGGGCGCGGGTCGTGCGAGGCGTGCCAGGTGAGGACGAAGGCGACGCGCTCCCCGGCGGCGACGGTGAACTCGGAGCGGGTGCTGTTGGCCTCGCCCCACGTGTGCACGGGCGGCTCGCTGCGGAACCAGGCGGAGTCGGGCCCGGCGACGGCGACGCGATGGCCGTCGGTGCGGCGGACCCAGGGGACGACGTGGCCGTAGTCGAAGCGCAGGCGCAGGGTGCTGCGTACGGTCACCTCGCCGGACACGCCTTCGACGATCCGCATCACGTCGGGTGAGACGTCGCGTTGCGGCATGAAGTCGATGACCTTGATCGTGCCGTCCCCGGTCTCCCAGTACGACTCCAACACCAACGAACCGTCCACGTAGGCACGGCGGGTGCACCGCTCAGCGTCCTCGGCGGAGGCCGGGGCGATGCGCCAATGGCCGTTCTCCTCGTCGCCGAGGAGCTTGGCGAAGCAGGCCCCCGAGTCGAAGCGCGGCAGGCACAGCCAGTCGATGGACCCGTCGCGGCCGACCAGTCCACTGGTCATCAGGTCGCCGATGAGTGCGTAGTCTTCGATGGGTTGTGTCATTCGTGCGCTCTTCCCGCGAATGCCCGGGGCCAATCAGCACGGGCCCCGGGCGCTCTCGTGCGGCGCCGGGCAGGCCTACTTGCGCACGAGGAGCAGCGCGCCGGCGAGGACCACGCCGAGGGTGACGGCGAGGGCGCCGTGGGCGAGTCGGTGGCTGCGCAGCACGGGCAGGAGGCGGTCGACGGCGTACCGGCCGGGGCCGGTGAGGGCCAGGGCCGCGGCGCCCGCGGTCAGCAGCAGTTCGTACTCGATGCCCTCGGGGGCGAAGAAGGATCCGGCGCCGTGGACGGCGATGGCGTTGATGAGGGTGCCGACGACGGCCGCGCCGGCGAGCGGGGTGAGCAGGCCGACTGCGAGCCCGAGGCCGCCGAGGGTCTCGGTCAGGCCGGCGAGGACGGCCATGGCGTCGCCCGCGGGGTAGCCGCTGGCGGTGAAGAACTGTCCGGTGCCGCTGATGCCGCCGCCTCCGAACCAGCCGAAGAGCTTCTGGGAGCCGTGGGCGGCCATGGTCAGGCCGAGGACGAGGCGCAGGAGCAGCAGGCCGGTGTCGTGTGCCGGGGTCGAGAGTGCCGGGGCGGCGGTGGCGGCCGGGGCGGCGGCCTGCGACGTCGTCGTGGCGACGGCGGGGCTGGTCATCGGGGGGTTCCTTCCGGTCGTGCGGTCCGAGAGGGGGGACAGGGCTGCTCAGGGCTGTTCAGGGTTGTTCAAATTCGAACCGCAGGCCTCCGACCCTAACCATTGATTCAAATTCGAACAACCCGTGTAGGCTGGGGCCATGTCTGAGACGAGATGGCTGGACGACCGCGAGATGCGGGCCTGGAGCGGATTCCTGGCCGCCTCGGCCCTGGTGAACCGGCGCCTCGACCAGCAGCTGAAGGACGAATCGGGCCTCTCGCACCCCCAGTACGAGATCCTCGTGCGGCTCGCCGCGGCCCCCGGCCACGAGCTGCGGATGACCGAACTGGCCAACGGCCTGATCAACTCCAAGAGCGGACTGACCTACCAGATCACCCAGATGGAGAAGGCCGGGCTGGTCCGCCGCCGCAGCTGCCCCTCCGACGTGCGCGGCGTCTTCGCCGTCCTCACCGAGGCCGGCCGCGCCCGGCTGGACGAGGCGGCGCCCGGGCACGTGGCGACGGTCCGGGAGGTCCTCGTCGACGTCCTGACCCCTGAACAGCTCGACGCGCTCGCCGATGGGCTGGGCGAGGTCGGCCGACGGCTGCGCGAGCAGGGCGCCTGAGCGGCGATAGAGGGCCGACGGGGCGGGTATAGGGGCGAAATGGACGCAAAGTTCTGGCTCACGCTCGCCGTGGTCGCAGCGGCCGGGCTCGCGGTCGCCGCGGCGGTGCTGCTCGTACGGGTCGTCAAGGCGCGGCGCCTGCTCCTCGACGCCGGGATCCCCCTGCGCGACAAGGCCCTGTTCTGGGTCGCCGTGATCTACACCGTCTCGCCGGTGGACCTGATCCCGGACCCGGTGTACCTCGACGACATCGGGGTCCTGCTGCTGGCCCTGCGCTCGCTGCAGGCGGCAGCGGCGGCGGCGACCCGGCCCGCGAAGACCTGACGCGCGGAGCGGTCGGACGTGACGTACCGGCCGACGAAGGGTCGTGGATTTGCCGTCCGGTCCTCGACGGGGAAGCCGGCCGGGGGCGGAGCCGGACCGCCTGGATGCCCTGCCGGGCACCCGCGGTTCGGGTCACCGCACGCCGCGGGTCCGGAACTGGACGCTGATGCGCGGGCCGACGGCCCGCGCCGACTTGGGCACCGCGTGCTCCATCGTCCGCTGGCAGGAGCCCCCCATGACGACGAGGTCGCCGTGGCCGAGGGGCAGCCGCAACAGCGTGGCCCCGCCGTCGCGGGGACGGAAGGCGAGATCGCGGGGGTCACCGACGGAGACGATCGCGACCATGGTGTCCTCGGTGGACGAACGGCCGGTCCGGTCGCCGTGCCAGGCCACGCTGTCGCGGCCGTCGCGGTAGAGGCACAGCCCCGCGGTGGCGAAGGGCTCCCCGAGCTCGGCGGCGTAGTGCCGCGAGAGCGCCTCACGGGCCTCGGTCAGAGCGGCGTGCGGGAGGTCCTCGCCGTCACCGTAGAAGGCGAGCAGCCGGGGCACCTCGACCTCGCGCTCGTACATCTGCCGCCGCTCGGCGCGCCAGGGCACGTCGGCGGCCAGCCGCTCGAAGAGAGCGTCGGAGCCGGTCAGCCAGCCGGGGAGGTGGTCGACCCAGGCCCCGGCACCGAGCGCGGTGCGCCGCAGGCCCGCGAGCGACCCGAGCCGGATCTCGTCTCCCTGGTCGAAGAGGGAACCCTGAAGGCCCTGGGCTGCGTGCATGACACCAGCCTAACCCCATTCATCGAACATCTGCACGAATATGTACGAGGCGCCACGTCAGCCCCGTACGATGCTGCGCACGTTCTCGATGCTTCCGCAGTCCGCGGCCAGCTGCCGCTCCCGCTCCCGCAGGAAGGCGGCTCCCAGCTCGGCCCTGCGCTCGTCCGGGACGTTCTCCCGGGCGCCGTTGAGGATCGTCCGCTCCTCCTCGTCGACGTGGTGGGAGATGGCCTTCACCAGGTCCTCCAGCCGCGCGTCCCATTCGTCGGAGCCCACCTCGTCCACTTCGAGCAGCGCCAGCAGCGCCTCGTTGCCCTCGGTATGCTCCTCGACCCCGTGTTCCACCTCGTCGTTGTCGACGTCCTTGAAACGCTTCAGGGCGCCGTACACCTCGGCTTCCTCCGCCTCGCCGTGCGCGATGAGCAGCGCCGAGAACTCCGCGAGCGCGGCGGCCCGGTCCGCTTCCACGCTCCGCATCCGACGGAAGAGCTCTTCCATGGTGCGGTGGTCCTTCAGGATCACCGCGACGACGTCCTGGTCTTGCTCCTTGGCCATTCCGGTTTCCTCCTCTGCTGGGGGTTGCGGTCATCTTGCGCGTGCTCGCTGGGGCAGGATCCAAACGCCCCGGCCTGCGCCGCGTGTCAGAAGGTGACGTCCCCGGCGCTCGCGACGTCCGCCGCCATGTTGGTCTGCATCAAGCGCAGGGCGGCTTCCGCCAGGTCCTCGTGGATGTGGGCGACGGCGTCCCGGACGACCGTGACGCGGAGGTGGCGGATGTGCGCGTCGAGGGCGGAGTACAGCACGCACTGTTCGGTGACCTGACCGCAGAGGAGGAGCCGGCCGACGCCGAGTTCCGCCAGGAGGTAGGCCAGCGGGGTCTCGTAGAAGATCGAGTGCCGGGCCTTGACGACGAACAGCGAGTCCTCGTCGGGCCTGATCGGGGCGACGAGAGCGGCGTGCGGGCTCGCGAGGGCCATGTCGAGGATCTCGCCGTGGTGTGAGCGCCACAGCCCGAAGTTGTCGTTCACGTAGATGACGGGGACCTCCCGCATCCGGGCGCGCTTGAGCAGCCTCTCGATGCCGGGCAGGGCCTGGTGGGCCGAGGGAAGCAGCAGTTCCGCGTCGGCGTGGTCATATGTGTTGATCATGTCGATGACGACGACGGCACTGTCGGTCATTCTCCTCGCGCCTCCTGCCCCTCTCGCCCCTCCCCTCTGCGACCCCCTCGGCGGCTAGCCCGCGGCGAGCGGGGCGGTGTCCATCCCCGCCCCGGCCCGCAGGCCGGCCAGGAACTCCTCGAACGCCTCGACCGAGGTACGGCGCGGCGTCCAGCCGAGTTCCTCCCGGGCACGGGAGCAGTCCAGCAGCGGCAGGCGCAGCACCGCGTCGAACAGGTCGGGCGAGGCCGGGACCAGGCGCAGCCGCCAGGCGGCGGAGAGCACCGCCCGGACCGGACCGACGGGCATCGGCAGGGACCGCGCGTCGAAGACGCCGGCCAGGGCGGCGGCGTCCAGTGGCGGTCCGGCAGCCAGGTTGAAGGCCCCGCGGACCGGGCGGGCGACGGCCGCGCAGTAGGCGGCGGCCACGTCGTCGGTGTGCAGGGCCTGGAAGCGCAGGCCGGGCAGGTCGGGCACGGCGGGGATCAGGCCGGGCCGGACGAGCCGGCCGGGCAGCAGCCGGCCGGCGAAGATGCGGCGCTGCTCGGAGGCCGACTCCCGTTTGAAGAGGAAGGCGGGCCGCATCCGCACCACGCGGATGCCGGGATGGGCTTGCTCGTAGGCGTCGAGGACCCGCTCCAGGTAGGCCTTCTCCCGCGTGTACGCGGCCTGCGGCCAGCCGTGCGTCGGCCAGGACTCGTCCACCGCGCCGTCCTTGGGGCCGGGTGAGTACGCGCCGACCGAGGAGGCGTGCACGAGGACGGGCACGCCCGCGGCGGCCACGGCGTCGAAGACACGGACGCCGCCCAGCACGTTGGTGCGCCAGGTCTCCGCCGGCCGGTGGGTGGGCTGGAACTTCCAGGCGAGGTGGATCACCGCGTCCGCGCCCGTGAGGAGCGGTACGAGATCGGCTCCACCCGGCTCGATGTCCGCGGCCTGCCACTCGGTCTTCGGGGGCCGCCAGTCGGGCACGCGCCGGGCCAGGCCGAGGACGGACCTCACGGCCGGGTCCTCGGAGAGGGCCCGCACCACGCTGGTTCCGACGTTTCCCGTGGCTCCGACGACCACGACGCGGATGCCGTCGCCGCCAAGGCCGGCGGGGCGGTCCGTAGGGCTCAGGTGGTCGGATGTCATCGTGTCGCTCCTGTCCGCAGTCCGCGCACGCCCCTATCCGAAGGGGCTGCTGTCGAGGTGGCCCAGCAGGTCGGCGGGGTGCTCGTACACGGCGCGGGCCCCGGCCTCTTCGAGGTCGCGCCTCGGGATGCCGCCGCACAGCAGCCCCACGCAGGTGACGTCGGCGCGGGTGGCCGCCTTCATGTCCCACACCGTGTCACCCACGAACACGGCGTCGCGCGCGGACGCGCCGGCGAGGCCGAGGGCGTGGTGCACCGGATCGGGAGCCGGCTTGCCCTGCTCCACGTCGTCGGAGCTCGCGGTCGCGGTGATGGCGTCGTCGGCGTCGATGGCCCGCCTGAGCGCGTCCAGTTCGGTGTCCTTCGCGGAGGTCACGAGCACGACCCGCCAGCCCCGCCGGGCGAGTTCGCGCAGCAGCTCCGCCGCCGAGTCCAGCCGGGGCAGCCGGTCGAAGTACGTGCCGTACAGGGTGTCGTGCGCGGCGCTGAGCGTGTCGTCCTCGCCCGTGTCACGGTCCTCGCCGAGCAGGTGGGCGAGCAGATCGTCGCCCGGCAGTCCGATCGCGCGGTGGATGTCGTGCATCGCGACCTGGTGGCCGCCCTGCCGCAGCGCCTCCCACCAGGAAGTGACGTGCAGGTGATTGGTGTCGGCGAGGGTGCCGTCGACGTCGAACAGCGCGGCCCGGTTCATGTGCGCCCTCTCTGCTGTGTGACTGGCTGTGTGCTCGGCTGGTGGTCCGGACATCACGGGGGGCGCCTACCCGGTGCTCCGCGCGGCATTCCACAGCTTTGCGCCAGACCGGACGGGTTTGGGCGGAACCAGACGGGTTAGGCGCACTCCGTGAACCGTCATCCCGCGGAAGCGCCGGAGGGAGTTCCGCCGCCCGACGGGCTGGGCCCGCCGGTGCCGGACGACGGCGTGCTGCCGAGGGACCACACGCAGGCGATCCTGGAAACCACGAAACACGTGGCGACCCTGCTCAAGCGGTCCGGGCAGCCTTTCGCCCTCGCCGGAAGCGTGGCCGCCTTCGCTCACGGCCTGCCCGCCCGTTTCCAGCACGACACCGACTTCTGCGTCCGGCCGGAGGACGCCGACGCAGTGGTCGAGGCACTGGAGGACGGTGGCATCGCGATGCGTCGCGCCCCGGAGGACTGGCTGGTCAAGGGCAGGTCCGGCGGCGAGGAGATCGACCTGATCTTCGAGCTCGCCCGGCGGCCGGTCAGCACCGCGCTGCTGGACCGGTCGAGCGTCAAGGCGGTCGACTCGGTGTGGATGCCGGTCCTCGCGCCCACCGACCTGATGGACGCCCGCCTCGCCGCGCTCTGCGAGCACTACTGCGATTTCGGCGACCTGCTGCCCATGGCCCGGATGCTGCGGGAGCAGATCGACTGGGACCGGCTGGACCTGGACCACCGCGAGGCCCCGCTGCCCGACACCTTCCTGTACCTGCTCGAACGCCTCCACGTCATCGTCCGGCACACCCGCCCGGCGGGATCGGAGGGAACCCCGTGACCTCCACCGAGCTCATCGAGTACCGCATCGAGCACCTGCGCGACCGGCTGGCGCGCGAGGAGCTCGCCGAACTGGGCGTACGGATCGAGCTGCGCGGCTCCCGCGTCGTCATCTGGGGAAGCGTCGCCGATCCGGACTGCCGGTCCACGCTGCTGCGCATCGCCGGGGAAGAGCTCTCGGACGTGCCCTGGCAGGTGGACCTCACCGTGAGCCGTAGCGGCCCACCCGACCACTCCGAGGAGCTCTCGTGATCCGCGTCGCCGCCGTCGGGGACATCCACCTCGGCCCGGGCAGCGCCGGGCTGCTCCGGCCGGCCTTCGACACCCTCGGCTCCTGCGCCGACCTGCTGCTCCTGGCCGGTGACCTGACCCGGCACGGCACTCCCGAAGAGGCCCGGGTCGTGGCCGGCGAGGTGAGCGGGCTGCCGGTGCCCGTGGTCGCCGTACTCGGCAACCACGACTACCAGAGCGACCAGGAGAAGGCCGTCACCCGGGAACTGACGGCGGGCGGCGTGCACGTCCTGGAAGGCGACGGCGTCCTGCTCGACATCGGCGGTACGCGGGTCGGCGTCGCCGGGACCAAGGGCTTCGGCGGAGGCTTCGCCGGACGCAGCGCCAGCGAGTTCGGCGAACCGGAGATGAAGGCCTTCATCCGCTACACCCGGTCCTGCGCCACGGGTCTCGGCCGAGCCCTGCGCGAGCTCCGCGACCAGGGCGCCACACTGCGCATCGCGCTCACCCACTACGCGCCCGTACCGGACACCCTGGCGGGCGAGCCTCCGGAGATCCACCCCTTCCTCGGCAGCTACCTCCTCGCCGAGGCGATCGACGGGGAGGGGGCGGACCTCGCCGTCCACGGGCACGCCCACCTGGGCACGGAGCACGGCATGACGGCGGGCGGGGTCCGCGTGCGCAACGTCGCCATGCCCGTCATCGACCAGGCCTTCGCCGTCTACCACCTGTCCCCCGGTCTCCCTCCCGACGAAGGAGGGACGGCCGGGCCCCCGCCACCGCCGCTCCACCACCACCCGGGAGGCACACCGTGACCGCACACGTCCTCGCCGACCGCACGGCCCCGCCACTGCTCGGCATCTACCTCAACGACCACCTGACCGGAGCCGCCGCGGGCGTCGAACTCCTGCGCCGCGCGGCGCGCCATCAGCGCGGCACGCCCCGCGGGCCCCGGTTGGCCTCGCTGGCCGAAGAAGTCGAGCAGGACCGTGAGCAGTTGCGCGCACTCATGACGGAACTCGGCATCCCCGTGATGCGCAGCAGAATTGCCCTGGGCTGGCTGGCCGAGAAGGCGGGACGGCTCAAGCTGAACGGCCGGATCGTCTCCCGCTCGCCGCTCAGCGACGTACTGGAACTGGAGGCCATGAGGCTGGGCGTCGAGGGCAAGGCGTCCTGCTGGCGCTCCCTGCGCTCCCTGGCCGGCGCCGACCCCCGGATCGACCTCGGCCGCGTGGACGAACTGCTGCGCCGGGCGACGGAACAGGCCCGCGTCCTGGAGTCCCTGCGCACCGAGCGCGCCGCCCAGGTCTTCAGGGCGGACGCGGAGCGCAGGTCACAGGCGTCGGTGTCCTAGCCAGAGTTCCCTCAGGTGCCCTGGCCCGAGTTCCCTCAGAGTTCCCGAAGGGCGGGCAGCAGCTTCGTCTCCGCCCAGCCGAGGAAGGCTTCCTGGGAGTCGCCGCCGATCTGGACCAGGGCGATCTCGGTGAATCCGGCCTCGGCGTAGGGGCGTACCGCCTCCACGAAGGCGTCCACGTCCTCGCCGCACGGTACGGCGTCCGCGACGTCCTCGGGCCGGGTGTGCGCGGAGGCCTGGGCGAAACTCGCCGGGCCCGGGAGTTCGGCGTTGACCGGCCAGCCGCCCAGTGCCCAGCGGAACTGCTCGTGGGCCCGCGCCACCGCCGCGTCGCGGTCGGTGTCGTAGCAGACGGGGAGCTGGCCGACGCGCGGCTTGCCCGTGCCGCCGTACGCGTCGAACGCCGTCAGCAGCTCGCGTTCCGGCTCGGTGGCGATCACGAGGTCTCCGTGCCGGCCCGCGAGCTCGCACGAACGGTCTCCCGAGACGGCGATGCCGATCGGGGGCGGCTCGTCGGGGAGGTCCCAGAGCTTGGCGTTCTCGACGTCGAAGTGGGGACCGTGGTGGCTGACGTACTCGCCGCCGAAGAGGGAACGGATGATCCCCACGGCCTCCTCCAGCATCTCCAGGCGGACGTGCGCTGCGGGCCAGCCCCCTCCGACGATGTGCTCGTTGAGGTTCTCGCCGGAGCCGAGGCCCAGCCGGAAGCGCCCTCCGGACAGGAGCTGCATCGTGGCCGCCTTCTGCGCGATCACGGCGGGGTGGTAGCGGAACGTCGGGCAGGTCACGAAGGTCATCAGCGGGATGTCCCGGGTGGCCTGCGCGGCCGCGCCCAGCACGCTCCACGCGTAGGGGGCGTGCCCTTGGGCGTCCAGCCAGGGGAAGGAGTGGTCCGAGATGACGGAGAAGTCGAATCCCGCCCGCTCGGCGCCCACCACATGGGCCACCAGTTCCCGCGGCCCGGCCTGTTCGGTCATCATCGTGTATCCGATTCGCACCATGGTGGGCGCCTTGCCGCGATCGCTCCGTTGAAACACGCCCGCCCCGAACGCGCCCGTCCGTAAGGCGGCGGTTCAGGCCGGGTGGCCCGCCTCCAGGTCGCGTACGTCTTCCAAGCGGAGCGGCGCGGGCACGGCCCCCTCGGCCGGCGGACACCGCTCGGCGGGCGACAGGACGAACCCGACGTGATCGCCGTGCCCGGTGCCTCCGGCGCCCCCGGTGCGTCCCTCCACGCGGCCGGTGAACCAGGCGGGCACGTCCGTCAGGACCGGGCTGCCCTCCCGGCCCGGGCGCCATTCGACCCGCGCGAACTTGTCCACCCTGTCGCCGCACTCGCCGCCGAAGAGCTCCGCCAGCGCCCGCTGATCGCGGCCGAGCAGGTGCACGGTGAGGTACGGCGCTTCGCGCGCGACCCGGTAGGTGTGGTTCGCGGTCGACAGCCAGACGACGAACCGCGGCGGGTGGATCGAGCACTGCGAGGCGAACCCCACCAGGCAGCCCGCCCGCTCACCGCCGGCCGCGGCCGTGACCACGTACATCGGGCCGTCGAACGCCTCGGTGAAGGGATCCGGCTCGGTCACGGCGCCTCCTCGTGGTGCGGGTGCTCCCAGTACCCCCCACGGGCGGCTACCCCGCACCTCGGCGCGGAACCGCGCGGCAGCCGGGGTACTGGGGGCATCATCCCGGCGCGCCGCCCGCCGCACCGGCTCCCCAGGCTGTAGGGCAAGGGGTGCAGGGGCGGCGGCGAGGCTTCGGGAGGACGGATGACGTCGGTGGACCGTTCACCGGGAGAGGCGCCGCCCGACGACCGGACCGCGCCCAGGACCGAACGGCGGGCCGGCCAGGGCTCCGCCGTCCTGGGGTGGCTGTCGACCACCGACCACAAGGTGATCGGCAACCTCTACCTGGTGACGGCCTTCTGCTTCTTCCTCTTCGCCGGTGTGCTGGCCTTGGTGATGCGGGCCGAACTCGCCCGCCCCGGGCTCCAGATCGTTTCGAACCAGCAGTACAACGAGGCGTTCACGATCCACGCCACGATCATGATGCTGCTGTTCGCGACGCCGACCTTCACCGGCTTCGCCAACGCGGTCATGCCCCTCCAGATCGGCGCACCCGATGTCGCCTTCCCCCGGCTGAACGCGTTCACCTATTGGGTGTACCTGTTCGGGGGCCTGATGGTGGTCTCCAGCCTGCTGACCGCCGACGGGGCGGCGGCGTTCGGATGGTTCGCCTACGCGCCGCTGAACAGCACCGCCTACTCCCCGGGAACCGGCCCGGACCTGTGGGCCATGGGGCTGGCGGTGTCGGGACTCAGCACGATCCTGGGTTCGGTCAACTTCATCACCACCATCGTCTGTCTGCGCGCACCGGGCATGACCTTGTTCCGGATGCCGATCTTCACCTGGAACGTGCTCTTCACGTCGATCCTGGCGCTGCTGGCCTTTCCGGTGCTCACGGCGGCGCTGCTGGTCCTGGAGGCGGACAGGAAGTTCGGCGCGCACGTGTTCGACGCGTCCAACGGCGGCGCCCTGCTGTGGCAGCACCTGTTCTGGTTCTTCGGGCATCCGGAGGTCTACATCGTGGCGCTGCCGTTCTTCGGGGTGGTGAGCGAGATCCTCCCCGTCTTCAGCCGGAAGCCGATGTTCGGGTACGCGTCGCTGATCGGCGCCACGATCGCCATCACCGGCCTGTCGGCGACCGTGTGGGCGCACCACATGTTCGCGACGGGAGCCGTGCTCCTGCCCTTCTTCTCCCTGCTGTCCTTCCTGATCGCCGTCCCCACGGGCGTGAAGTTCTTCAACTGGATCGGGACGATGTGGAACGGGTCGCTCTCCTTCGAGACACCGATGCTGTGGTCCATCGGCTTCCTCGTCACCTTTCTGCTGGGCGGTCTGACGGGCGTGCTGGTGGCGTCGCCGCCGCTGGACTTCCATCTGACGGACAGCTATTTCGTCGTCGCCCATCTCCACTACGTGCTGTTCGGCACGATCGTGTTCGCCACTTTCGGCGGCTTCTACTTCTGGTGGCCGAAGCTGACGGGACGGATGCTGGACGAGCGGCTCGGCAGGATCCACTTCTGGACGCTGTTCATCGGCTTCCAGACCACCTTCCTGGTCCAGCACTGGCTGGGCGAGGCCGGGATGCCGCGCCGCTACGCCGACTACCTCGCGAGCGACGGTTTCACCCTTCTCAACACCGTCTCCACCATCGGTTCCTTCCTGCTCGGCCTCTCGACGCTGCCCTTCCTCTACAACGTCTGGAAGACCCACCGTTACGGCGAGCGGGTCACCGTCGACGACCCGTGGGGATGGGGCCGCTCCCTGGAGTGGGCCACGAGCTGCCCGCCTCCGCGGCACAACTTCCACGACCTGCCCCGGATCCGTTCGGAATCCCCGGCCTTCGACCTGCACCATCCGGAGGTGCCCAGTGAACGAGTTCCGAGTGGGAGAGGTGCCCGGTGAAAGGTGAGGCCTGGCTCTTCACCGGCACCGCCCTGTTCTTCGCGGCGACCGCCGTCGTCTACGGCTGGTTCTCGCGCGAGCCCGCGGGCACGGCGGCGCTCTGCGTCTCCTTCGTCATGGCGGGCCTCGTATCCGCCTTCCTCTGGCGCCAGTACCGGCGCGGCGGGGAGCGACCGGAGGACCGCCGGGAGGCCGAGGTGCGGGAGGCCGGCGACCGCCGCGCGTTCTTCCCCGCCCGCAGCCACTCTCCCGTACTGGCGGCGGCGGGCACTGCGTTGATCGGTCTCGGCGTGGTCCAGGGCCTGTGGCTGTGCCTCATCGGGTTCGGCGTGCTGCTGCCCGGGGTCCTGGGGTTCGCCTTCCAGAACCTGGGCCACGAGGAGTAGCCCGGGGCCGGGTGCTTCAGCCGTCCTCGGCGGACTCCCGTACGTCCGGTCCGGCGGTGGTCGCGGCGATCTTCCGGTGCTGTTCGGGGGTGGTCGGGTAGGCGACCCGGTCCTGGTAGTACCAGGCGCTGATCGCCGACCGCGTCCTGTCCAGTCGGCGTCGCAGGCCGCTGCCCTCGGGGGCGCCGGCCGGCTCCAGCGGCTCGGGCCGCTCCCTGGCCAGTACGGCGTACCGTTCGGTCGCCGTGAGGGCCCGGTGCTGCGGCTCGAAGCCGCCCTCGACGCCCTGGCGCACCAGGCCGGACGCCTCCCCCTCGGTCAGCAGCCGGCGCTCGCGCGACTGGAGAGCCAGGCACAGCCGCCTGGTGAGCCAGAAGACGGCCGCAGGCACGGCGAAGAAGGCGACGCGCAGCGTCCAGGTCAGCGCGTGCACGGGCACGTCGAAGACGAAGGCGAGGATGTCCTGGGCGCCTGCGAGGAGCAGCACGGCGTACCAGGAGAGGGCGGCCACGCCCAGGCCGGTACGGACGGGGCGGTCACGCGGGCGGTCGCACAGGTGCCGTTCCCCCGTCGCGCCGGTGATCCAGCGCTCGAAGAAGGGGTAGGCGTAGAGGAGCGCGAAGAGCAGACCCGGCAGGAGAACGGCGGTCACCAGGGGGTTCCACATGATCGTGTGCCCCCACAGGCGGGTTTCCACGCCGGGCATCAGCCGCAGGGCGCCTTCGAGGAAGCCGACGTACCAGTCGGGCTGGGAGCCGGTGGAGACCACGTCGGCGCGGTAGGGGCCGTAGGTCCAGATGGGGTTGATCTGCGCGAGGGCGCCCAGGGCCGCGAGCATGCCGAAGACGGTGAAGAAGAGCCCGGCGGACTTGGCCATGTACTGAGGGAGGAACGGCTGGCCGACGACGTTGCGTCCGCTCCTGCCGGGTCCCGGCCAGTGGGTGTGCTTCAGGACCACGACGAGGAGGATGTGCACCGTGATCAGCCCCAGCAGCAGGCCGGGGACCAGCAGGATGTGCACGGGGTAGAGCCGGGGCACGATGTCGTCGCCGGGGTACTGCCCGCCGAAGACGAAGAAGCTCAGGTAGGTGCCGAGGAGCGGGATCGACAGCATGATGCCCTGGGCGATCCGCAGCCCGGTGCCCGACAGCAGGTCATCGGGGAGCGAGTACCCCGCGAAGCCCTCCAGCAGCGCCAGCATGAACAGGGTCACGCCCAGCAGCCAGTTGACCTCGCGCGGGCGGCGGAAGGCGCCGGTCAGGAACACCCTCATCATGTGCGCCCCGATGGCGGCGACGAAGACCAGGGCCGCCCAGTGGTGGATCTGACGGATCAGCAGCCCGCCCCGCACGTCGAAACTGATCCGCAGGGTGGAGAGGTAGGCCTGGGACATCAGCACGCCTTGCAGCGGGCGGTACGACCCCTCGTACGGCGTCTCCCGCATCGAGGGGTCGAAGAAGAAGGTCAGGTACACGCCGGTCAGCAGGAGCACGACGAAGCTGTACAGGGCCAGCTCGCCGAGCAGGAAGGACCAGTGGTCGGGGAACACCTTGCGCATGCCCGTCCGGAGGAGTTCGGAGAGCGGCAGCCGTGCGTCGAGGCCCTCGGCCCCCCGCGCCACCGCACGCCGCGCCCTGCTCCTCGGCCGCGCATTCCGCTTCGAACCGGGCACCGGCACGCACCTCCTGTCCGGACCCTCGCCCCCGGGTCGGGCGAGTCATCCGGACTGCACACAAAACTACCGATCGCCATGATTCGCTATCAATTCAGACACGGAGTCGTCGGCTTCCGGAAATGGGGGCGGGAAGTCCTCGCCCGGCCGGCACCCGTCCGCCGATCCGTCGATCCGCCTGAAGAGGTGTCCGCAGAGATGTTGGGACGACTTGCCCCAGTTTGGCGCGGCCGCAGGTCAGGACCATCCTGGGGCATCGAGGTCAGCAAACTCCCAGCATGAGCTACGGAACGGCCCGCGAGGTATCCAAGGCCGTGCCTCGCCGGACGCACCGGCCCCGCCATGGCGTCTGAGGTACCGTCACGGACTTGCTCGAAAAGCGGGCGGATCCTCTTGCCCAGCCGCTTGGATAAGAAACAAATAAGAATCGAATGCATGCCCTCGGTGCTGTCGGGCAGATGGTGCTCCGGAGGTTGATAACTATGGTTCCCCTGCTTCTCGTTCTCCTGCTGGTTCTGATCCTCTTCGGCGCGGGCTTCGCGGTGAAGATCCTCTGGTGGGTGGCTATCGCAGTCCTGGTCCTGTGGCTGATCGGATTTGTCGCCCGCCCGAAGGGTGGTAGCGGCCGCTGGTACCGCTGGTAGCCGATCGACAAACGCGCAGTTCAGATGCTGCATGGCGGTGGCCTGCCGCCCCCTTGGGAAGGCCCCGCTGGGCAGGTGCCGTGACCCCCGACATGCCCTTCGAAGTCATGGCCCACCACGCGGTCGACTTCTG
>NZ_JBEZLW010000006.1:239455-300096 GCF_040652395.1 Streptomyces sp. NPDC048269 | reverse complement strand
GCGACCCGAAGCCCTACGTCTGGACCAAGACCGCGGACGAGATCCTCGAACGCCTCGCCAGCTATCTGAACAGGATTCCTGACTCAGAACACTAGTACCGGGGCGCGTTGCGGGACCGCTGCACCTTCGTGGTGCGGCGGTCCTTCGCGTTCCAGCAGGCCTTGTGCCAGTGCCGCCGGTCGTCCACGCCGCCGTACTCCGGCCAGGCCACCAGGTGCGGGGTGCCCGAGGGGATCTCCTGGTCGCAGCCCGGGCAGCGGTAGCGCTTGCCGGCGGCGCTCGCGCCCGCGACGTGCCGGACCTTCCACTCCTCGCCCTGGTACTCCTCCGTGCGCTCCAGCCCGTAGCGGTCGAGGCCGGTGCCGGGGCGTTCGTCCGGAGTCTCGCCGCCCCTGGGGCGGTTGTGGCGCGGTGACACGTATACCTCACGGATGGGCGGACGGCAGTGACTTTCTCCCAGACTACGCGCAGCGAGGACGGGTACCCGCAGGGTGGCTACCGGAGCCCGGGCCGGCGGAGAGGAATGGCCCGACAATCCCAATAACTTTCCTGTCAGCCCGTGCCTTTGGCACGTGTCACACGTTGTTGCCATAGGAAGAACCGGTCAGCCTGGGGAGGCCGCGTCAGCCGCGAGGAGGCTATAGGCGATGCGCGTAGGAGCGTTTGTACTGGCTGCCCAGTTCCCGGGCCAGGGACAGGGCGAGGCACTGCACCGGGCGGTGCGGACGGCCGAGGTGGCCGAGGAGTCGGGGCTCGACTCGGTCTGGCTCGCCGAGCACCATTTCGTCCCGTACGGGGTCTGCCCCTCGGCGGTGACGCTGGCGGCCCTGCTGTTGGGCCGGACCCGACGGCTGCGGGTGGGCACGGCGGTCAGCGTGCTGCCGAGCACGCACCCGGTGGCCCTCGGCGAGCAGGCCGCGCTGCTGCACGTGACCTCGGGCGGGCGGTTCAGCCTCGGGGTCGGCCGCGGCGGGCCGTGGGTCGACCTGGAGGTCTTCGGGGGCGGGCTGGACTCGTACGAGAACGGCTTTCCGGAGGCCCTGGACCTGCTGCGGCGCTGGCTGACGGAGCCTCGGGTGGCGGCCTCCGGCGAGCGGTACGGCTTCCGCGAGGTGGCCGTCGTACCGCGGCCGTCGGAGGCGCTGGACGCGGACGCGCCGGGCCCGGAGGTCATCGTGGCCTGCACCTCCCCCGCGTCGGTACGGCTGGCCGCGCAGCGGGGGCTGCCGATGCTGCTGGGCATGCACTGCGGGGACGAGGACAAGGCCGCGATGGTCGCGCTGTGGCGCGCCGCGGCGCTGGCCGCGGGCCACTCCCCGGAGTACGTGGCGGCCGCCGGCCATGTCTCCGCCGGGGTGTGCCAGCTGGCGGACCGTACGGCTGACGCCCGCGAGTCGCTGCTGAAGGCGATGCCGGGATGGCTCAAGCAGGGCCTGGACGCGCATGTGACGGTGGACGGCCGGGCGCGCCCGATGCGCGACCCGGTCGCGTACACGGAGCTCCTGTGCGATCTGCACCCGGTGGGCACCCCGGCGCTGGCCGCGGACCGGCTCGCGGCCACTTCGGAGCGGACCGGGATCACGCGCTTCGCCCTCCTGACGGAGGGGTCGGGCGATCTCGCCGCGACGGAGGAGAACGTACGGCGCCTCGGCGCCGAAGTCCTGCCCCGTCTCGGCTGAGATCGGCCGTCGTTGCTAACAGTCCCGCAGTTCGGGCGACTGGTTGAGCAGCTGGCCGCGGATCGAGGTGAACTTGGCCAGCCGGTCGTCCACCGACGGATCCAGCGGGAACACCGCTACCCGGTGGCAGTTCTGGAACGCCAGGCGCACTCCGAAGTGCCGCTGCAGCGCACCTCGTATCGCGTCACTCGCGAGGGCACGCAGCAGCTGCCCACGCGCCTGCTCGTCGGGCGGCGGCGTCTGGTTGTCGGCGAACTGTCCGCCGTCGACCTTCAGCTGGGCCACCAGCGAGCTGATCATCTCCCATGCGTAGGGCAGGGAGGTCCGGACGCAGTCGACGAAAGCGGCTTCGTCGACCTCGCCTCGCTCGGCCTGTTCGAGTAGGGCCGGTGAGACGTCGAGCGACATGGGTTCTCCTCTCGTGACTCCGGCGGACTGGGTTGCCGGAGTCTTACGGGCAGGGAAGGAGGCCGCGACGCTGTGTACACGCTCGGCAACCTCCCGCTCACCACGGTAGGCGTCCCATGGGTGACGCACCAGGAGAATGCGCATACAACGCGCCATCGGCGAACGGGGCTTTCAGGGGCGAATCGCGTGGAGCCCCGTCGGTCGAGTAGCGTTGCCGACCATGCGTCTCGTCATTGCCCGCTGCTCCGTCGACTACGCGGGCCGGCTCACCGCCCATCTGCCCTCGGCACCCCGTCTGATCCTCGTGAAGGCCGACGGCAGTGTCTCGATCCACGCGGACGACCGGGCGTACAAACCGCTCAACTGGATGTCGCCCCCGTGCACCCTCAAAGAGGGGAGCGGTGACGAGGCCGGTGTGTGGACCGTCGTCAACAAGGCGGGTGAGAAGCTCATCATCACCATGGAGGAAATCCTTCACGACTCCTCCCACGAGCTCGGCATCGACCCCGGCCTCATCAAGGACGGCGTGGAAGCACACCTCCAGGAACTCCTCGCGGACCGCATCGACACCCTGGGCGAGGGCTACACGCTGATCCGGCGCGAGTACATGACGGCGATCGGGCCGGTGGACATCCTGTGCCGGGACGCCTCCGGTGCGACGGTGGCGGTGGAGATCAAGCGGCGCGGCGAGATCGACGGCGTCGAGCAGCTGACCCGCTACCTGGAGCTCCTGAACCGCGACCCGCACCTGGCCCCGGTCCGTGGCGTCTTCGCGGCGCAGGAGATCAAGCCGCAGGCCAAGGTGCTGGCGACGGACCGCGGGATGGACTGCGTGGTCCTCGACTACAACGCGATGCGCGGCATCGAGGACGACAAGCTCCGCCTGTTCTGACCTTCCGGCTCTCCGGCTCTCCTGCCACAACGACAACGGCTCCGTCCACGAGGACGGAGCCGTTGTCGTTGGCCAAGGGCTGTCCCGTCATCCCCGAATGGGTAAGCGCACGGCGTCGGATGGGTGCATCGCACGGCGGAGGGGCGCCCACATACCGGGCGTATTCGGGCGTTCCGGCAACGCAGCGAGGTGCCGTAGCCGGCGTCGTGCGCCCGCCGGGGACTACGGGCCGGCCCTTAGCTGCCGGTCGTGCCCGGGCCGGTCGCCGTGCCCGTGCCGGTCGCCGTGGCGGTGGCCGTGCCCGTCCCCGTGGCGGTGGCCGTCGGCGACGGAACGACCGACGCAGAGGGCGACTCGGTGGGGGTCGGCCCGGCGGAGGTCGGCGGCACCGGGGCCGACGACGACGCCGGGGGCTGCGGCGCGGTCGGCTGCGGGCGGCGCGACGGCGTGCGCGACGGGGTCCGGCCCGGGGCCGGGGCGGCGGTCTCGCCCGGGGCGGGGGATTCCGGAGGCGGGGCCGCCGCGGGGTCGGTCGGCTCCGGTGCAGGATCGTTCCCGCTGGTTCCCGGCGCCGTCGGCGCAGCCGTCCGCGTCGGGCTGGTCGACACCGCGGGACCCTGCGCGGGCGGGGGGGCGTCCGAGGAAGCCAGCGCGAGGCTCACCACCGTGCCCAGCGCGACCACGGCCAGCGCCCCCGCGCCCACCAGCATCGCCCGGCGCCGGCGGCCGGAGTCCGGAGCGGGTCCGGCCACGGGCTCGGGCACCGTGACGGGGGCCGGCTTCGGTGACAACGGGAAGGCGTCCTCGAACACCTCCGACAGCGTCGTGGGCGGTTCCTGGCGCCGCGTCACGGGCACCACCACCCGCGTCACCGCCTCCGAGGCTGCCGAGGGGGCCGAGGCCGCTGAGGACGCCGCGGACCCGACCACCGGCCGGGCGAGCGGCCGGGCCGGCGGTCCGGCGACCGGCCGGGCGACCGTGACGGCTTCCGAAGCCCCGGAACCCCTCGGCAGGGCCGGTGTCGTGGCGCCGGCGGCCGACGACGCGGCCGGCGGCTCCAGCCGCAGCGGCGGCGACACGGCCACCTCCGCTGCCTCCCGGTCCGCGACCAGAGCCAGCGCGCGCCGGCCCGCGACCGTGCCCCGCTTGTCGGCCAGCGCACCGCGCAGCCCGATCGAGGTCTCCAGTTCGGCCCGCGCCCGGTCCAGCCGTCCCTCGCACAGCGCGAGCACACCCAGTTCGTGGTGGAAGTACGCCTGCTCGGCGACCTCTCCCGCCTTGCGCGCGGCCTCGGCACCTGCGCGCAGCACCCGCTCCCACGCCTCCCAGTGCAGCGAGGCGGCGAACGCCGGAGCCGCGGTGCGCGCCAGCAGCACCGCCGCCACCACGTCCGCACCGCCCAGCGCGGCGAGCACCGCGTCGGCCTCCGCCGCGACGCGCTGCGGGTTCACCGAGGCGTGGCCGGTCCACCAGGCGTAGTGCCGGGCGGCCGTACGGGCCCCCTCGGCCGCGGTGTCCCCGTACCCGACCTCCTCCAGCTGCCGGGCGACCCCGGAGGCCAGCCGGTAGCGCGTGCCGACCGGGGTCAGCAGCCCGCAGTCGAGCAGTTCCGCCACCGCCGAGTCGGCGTGGGTGTCCCCCACCAGCGCGGGCAGGTGCGCGTGGTGCGGCAGCTCCCCGCCCAGCGCGCACGCGATCCGCAGGGCCGCGCGCGCCGACTCGCTGACGCGGGAGGCCAGCAGCTCCGCCGGGGCCGCGGCCTCGGCCAGCGTCGGCAGCGGCACCTCCGCGGTGTCACGCGGACGCTCCTCGAAGACGCCGGGCTCCTCGTCGTCGTCCGCCTCGTCGGTGTGGTTGAGCTCGTCCCGCTGCCGCAGCAGCGCGGCGGCCTGTACGAAGCGCAGCGGGAGCCCTTCGGAGGCGAACCGCAGGTCGGAGGCCCAGGCGGTCTCCGCCTCCGTCAGTGCCCGGCCGACGGCCGCCTCCAGCAGTTCCATGCAGTCGTTCTTCCCGAGCCCGCCGAGGAAGACCTCTTCGACGTGCGAGTCGTCGGAGGGGGCGCGCGTGTCGGGGGTCGCGGCCAGCAGGTAGGCGCATTCGGGGGTGGCGCGCAGCAGCTCGTCGAGGGCGGCCCCGCCCATCTCCAGGTCGTCGAGGAGGACGACGGCTCCGATGGCGCGCACGCGGGCGAGGAGCTCGATCCGGTCGGGCCGCGCGTCCGAGGCCTCGTACACGGTCGCGTAGAGCGTGTGGAGCAGCTCGGCGGGCTGCTGGTGCCCGTAGCCGGAGAGCCGTACGACTCCGTCGGGGGCGACGCCGGCACACTGGGCGGCGACCGCGTCGAGGAGCGCGCTGCGGCCGGATCCGGCGGGCCCGGTCAGACGGACGGACCGTCCTCGGCCCAGCAGCCGTACGAGTCGCTCCAGCTCCTCCTCGCGCGCCCGCAGGGGGCGGGCGGTTGCGGGAGCTCCCGGCAGGACGGGCGGCCGGGCGGCGGCGTCCCGGGCGCTGCGGGCGGCCGCGTCGCGCTTGGCGGGACGGCCGGTTCGGGTGCCGGGCCGGAGCGGTTCTATCTCGCTGCCGTCGACGGGGTTGACGGTGAGGGTGAAGTCCGCCGCGGTCAGGGTGACCACCCGGGCGGGCACCACGGGCGCGGGCGCGGGCAGCGCCGCGGCGCCTCCGGGCTGTGCCTCCGGATGGGCCTGCCCCTGTATGCGGTCCATTGACCAAGTCCCCCGATCGCGCCGTGCGCCTCGCCGTCGTACCACCCGGCCTTCGCACACGCCGCTGCCGCTACTGGTCCGGTTTCCGCCCGAACCCTAGACCGTGGCCGGTCCTTCGGGGAACCGCGGGGGTGCCATCACCACCGGACCGTTACGTTTCCGCAGGAAAACGGGAGACGGCGTTCACACCCTGGGAAGGGACTCCGCTTCCAGTCCGCCCTCGATCGCGAGGATCCGGTGCAGCCGGGTGGCCACGAGCAGCCGCTGCATCTGCGGCGGCACCCCGCGCAGGACGAGTCGCCGTCCGGTCCGGCCGGCCCTGCGGTGCGCGCCCATGATCACGCCGAGGCCGGTCGCGTCCCAGGAGTCGAGCCCGGTGAGGTCGAGCACGAGGTCGCCGTGGCCGTCGTCGAGGGCGGTGTGGAGGACCGTACGGGCGTCCGCCGCGCTGCGCACGTCGAGGCGGCCCCCGACAGCGAGTTCAGCGTGGTCGCCCCTGATGTGCATGTGTACTCCCCGGCGGTACTGCGTACGAATGGTCCGACTGGTCCGTGGTCGGCAACTCTCACTGCAACTGACTGCCTCGCGGGCAGGGAAGTTGCCGACCGTGAGCGAACCGATACCTAATTCACCCCGACGGGTGAAGGCATTCGAACGGTGGTGCTCAGTGGCCCGGCCTCAGTGCTTGTAGAAGCCCTGCCCGCTCTTGCGGCCGATGTCCCCGGCGTCCACCATCCGGCGCATCAGCTCCGGCGGCGCGAACTTCTCGTCCTGGGACTCGGTGTAGATGTTGCTGGTTGCGTGCAGCAGGATGTCGACGCCCGTGAGGTCCGCGGTGGCGAGCGGGCCCATCGCGTGCCCGAAGCCCAGCTTGCACGCGATGTCGATGTCCTCGGCGGAGGCCACGCCCGACTCGTACAGTTTGGCGGCCTCGACGACCAGCGCGGAGATCAGACGGGTCGTCACGAAGCCGGCGACGTCGCGGTTGACGACGATGCAGGTCTTGCCGACGGACTCGGCGAACGCCCGGGTGGTGGCGAGGGTTTCGTCGCTCGTCTTGTAGCCGCGTACGAGCTCGCAGAGCTGCATCATCGGGACGGGCGAGAAGAAGTGCGCGCCGACGACCCGCTCCGGACGCTCCGTCGCGGCCGCGATCTTGGTGATCGGGATGGCGGAGGTGTTGGAGGCGAGGACGGTGTCCTCGCGCACGATCTTGTCGAGGGCGCGGAAGATCTCGTGCTTGATCTCGATCTTCTCGAAGACGGCCTCCACCACGATGTCGACGTCGGCGACCGCGTCCAGGTCGGTGGTCGTCGTGATGCGCGCGAGGGCCGCCTCGGCGTCCTCGGCGGTCAGCTTGCCCTTGGAGACGAACTTGTCGTACGAGGCCTTGATCCCGTCCGTGCCGCGGGTCAGCGCGGCGTCGGTGACATCGCGCAGTACGACGTCCCAGCCCGCCTGAGCGGAGACCTGAGCGATCCCGGAACCCATCAGTCCGGCACCGATGACGGCAAGCTTCCCAGCCACTGCACACCCCACGTTCTTGAAACGGCCCAGCCTCGAATCGGCCCAGTCTCCTGGCCCCTCCGGCGGAGACTAGCGTCCGGGCGGTGCGGTGTGACCGCGAAGTAACACGCGTCACGTCTCAGATGACGGACATCACACCGGTACGGCCCAGCACCCCTGCGGGGCGGCCCAGTTCACGTACCGTCCGTTTCGGGGTACTGGTCCTCCAGCTCCCGGAGCCGTGCCATCTCCCGCTCGGCGGCCACCCGGCGAGGGGACCGTGCCCGGAATTTCCCCGGCCGGCCCGTCTACGCTGGCGGCATGGTGAACCTCACGCGCATCTACACCCGTACCGGCGACAAGGGCACGACCGCCCTGGGCGACATGAGCCGCACGGCCAAGACCGATCTGCGGATCTCCGCGTACGCCGACGCCAACGAGGCCAACGCCGCCATCGGGACGGCGATCGCCCTCGGCGGCCTGCCGGAGGACGTGGTGAAGGTCCTGGTCCGGGTGCAGAACGACCTGTTCGACGTGGGCGCGGACCTGTGCACCCCGGTGGTCGAGAACCCGCAGTACCCGCCGCTGCGCGTGGAGCAGTTCTACGTGGACAAGCTGGAGGCGGACTGCGACGCCTTCAACGAGCAGCTGGAGAAGCTGCGCAGCTTCATCCTCCCCGGCGGCACCCCCGGCGCGGCCCTGCTGCACCAGGCTTGCACCGTCGTCCGGCGCGCCGAGCGCTCGACGTGGGCGGCGCTGGAGGTGCACGGCGAGGTCATGAACCCGCTGACCGCCACCTACCTGAACCGCCTTTCCGACCTCCTGTTCATCCTGGCCCGGACGGCCAACAAGGAGGTCGGCGACGTGCTGTGGGTGCCGGGCGGCGACCGCTAGACCCTGACGCCGACGTCCCGCCCGGGCCTGCTGTGACGACAGGGGCCGGAGCTCAGGAAACCTGGCCGGCCGGGGCCTTCTTCGGCCACACCGTGTACGCGACGGCGACCAGAGCGTGGATGCCGACCGCGCGCAGGGCCGCGAACTGCCACGCCTTGAGCGAGCTGACGTCGCCCGCGTCGCCCACGTACCAGATCGCGGTCTGGAGCAGGCCGAGGGCGACGGCGGCCGCGATGACGGTGCGCGTCCACAGCCTCCACTCGTGGGCGGCCCTCGCCTTCCCGTACCCGGCGCCGGCCGGCTTGGGCCCGCCGGCCAGCCGGTGCGCGGCGTGACCGTCGAGCCACTTGATCGTGTAGTGCCCGTAGGCGACGGTGTAGCCGATGTACAGGGCGGCGAGACCGTGCTTCCAGTCCGGCGCGGCGCCGTTCTTGAGGTCGAGCGTGGTGACGACCAGCAGGACCAGCTCCATCAGTGGCTCGCAGAGCAGGACCGCCGCGCCCAGCCGGGGCATCTTCGCGAGGTAGCGCAGGCCCAGTCCGGCGGCCAGCAGTATCCAGAAGCCGACCTCACAGGCGATGATCAGCGCGACGATCACGGGACTCTCCGTTCCGTTCGGGGTGCGGTGTGCGGGGTGCATTGAGCGAGGTGCGAGGGGTGACGTACGACCCGCTATCAGCCTCCCGCCCGGACCGGCCCAGCACGTCCTCGCCAGTGACGACCTGCGGCTGCATCCTTCGATGTACCGACAACTCGGCCTCTCCGCCGAGGTCGGCGGCCCGCACACCCTGTTGGATGGGACCGTGATCGAGAAGAGCCCTCGCCCCCACCGCGACGACGTCCTGCTCGCCGTGGTCAGTGTCCTCGCGGGCCTGGCGCTGTGGTCGCTGGGCGTCTACAGCAGCGGCGACCGGCACATGCTGCCCGCGTGGGCGGCACTGGTCCCCCTCGTCGCCCTGGGCGCGATGGAACTGCTGCGCCGCACCAAGCCGCAGCTGACGCTGGCGGTCGGCACCCTCGGTGTGATCGCCGACCAGTTCACGGTCGGCAGCCTCGCCACCGTCGTGATCTTCACCGACCTGATGTACGCCGCCGTCGTGTACGGCAAACCCGCCATGGCCCGGCGGCTCCCGGTCACGACCGGCCTGATCACGGTCGTCGTCACCATCGCCTCGGTCGCCTGGCTCCGCACCCCGCAGGCCCTGCTGATCGGCGTGGTCACCGGGATCGTGAGCTTCGCCCCGGCCCTGACCGGCGCCACCCTGCGCGACCACCGCGAGGCCGCCGTGGCGGCCCGGCTGCGCGCCGAGCAGACCGCGCTGCTGGCCGAGATGGACCGTGCGCAGGCCGTCGTCGCCGAGCGCGCCCGGATGGCCCGGGAACTGCACGACATGGTGGCCAACCACCTCTCCGCCATCGCCATCCACTCCACCGCCGCGCTGTCCATCGACACGGCCGAGACCAGTCGCGACGCCCTCGGGGTGATCCGGGAGAACAGCGTCCAGGGCCTCGCCGAGATGCGCCGGCTGATCGGGCTGCTGCGGGACGCCGGGGCGGAGCGCGAACCGGTCGCCGTACCCACGCTGGACGGCCTGGAAGCCCTGCTGGGTCAGGCCCGGACCAACGGCTCGGCGAGCGGGCTGGACTTCGTACTGCACGACGAACGGCTGCCCGGGGAGCGGACGGCGGCCCCGGTGGAGCTTGCCGCGTACCGGATCCTCCAGGAGTCGCTGACCAATGCCCTCAAGCACGCCGCCCCGGGCACGGTCACGGTCCGCGTGGCGCGCGCGGCGGGCCTGCTGACCGTAGCGGTGGACTCTCCGTACGGGGGCCGGCCCGGTCCGCGCGCCCCCGGCTCCGGGGCCGGGCTGATCGGCATGCGGGAGCGGGCGGAGCTGCTGGGCGGGGAGTTCACGGCCGGACGGGCCGGTCAGGTGTGGCGGGTGCGGGCGACACTGCCCGCCGAGGAGAGGGCGGTGAAGGCATGACCATCAGGGTGGTGGTGGCGGAGGACCAGAGCGCGGTAAGGGCCGGGCTGGTGCTCATCCTGCGCAGCGCGGGCGGCATCGAGGTGGTGGGCGAGGCGGCCGACGGGGAGGAGGCCGTGCGCCTCGCCCGCGAGCTGCGGCCTGATCTCGTCCTCATGGACGTGCAGATGCCGAAGCTCGACGGGGTGTCCGCGACCCGCGAGGTGGTCGCGGAAGGACTGGCCGATGTCCTGGTGCTGACCACCTTCGACCTGGACGAGTACGTCTTCGGGGCGCTGCGGGCGGGGGCCGCGGGCTTCCTCCTGAAGAACGCGGAGGCCGCGGACCTGATCGGGGCCGTACGGACCGTGGCGCGCGGGGAGGGACTGATCGCCCCGGCGGTGACCAGGCGGCTGATCGCCGAGTTCGCGGCCCCCCGTCCGGTGCGGGCCTCGGTGCCCCCGGAGACGGCCGCGGCCGTGGCCTCCCTGACCCGGCGGGAGCGGCAGGTGCTGGCGGCGCTGGGCGAGGGCCTGTCGAACGCGGAGATCGCCGTCCGCCTGGAGATGGCGGAGTCGACGGCGAAGACGCACGTCAGCAGGCTGCTCGGAAAACTGGAGCTGCGAAGCCGTCTCCAAGCAGCCGTACTGGCCCAGGAATTGGGGATCTAGGGCCTCGACGTCACACCGGTCTGGACCTCTTGACGGTTGGTCCAGACCTTTCTACGCTCACCCACACTGTGGTGAGCGTGCCATGACAAAGCGTGCTCACGGGCGGCGCAGGTCCCACCCCCATGTCGAGGTCGGCCCCACGACCACGACGGACCTACGGAGGATCACCCTTGAGCACAGCATCCCCACCCCGTACCGGGCGCACCCGGTTCTTCACCCGGGTCGCGGCGATCGTGGCCGCGCTCGCCCTGCCCGTCACCGGGCTCGTCGTGCTGGCAGGACCCGCCCAGGCCGCCACCTCGGCGACCGCGACGTACACCAAGGTCTCCGACTGGGGAACCGGCTTCGAGGGCAAGTGGACGGTGAAGAACACCGGCACCACCACGATCACCTCGTGGACCGTCGAGTGGGACTACCCGGCCGGCACCGCCGTCACCTCCGCCTGGGACGCCACCGTCACCAGCTCCGGTACCCACTGGACCGGCAAGAACGTGGGCTGGAACGGCACCCTCGCCCCCGGCGGGACCGCCAGCTTCGGGTTCAACGGCACCGGCGGCGGCTCCCCCGGCGGCTGCAAGATCAACGGTGCTCCCTGTGACGGCGCCCAGCCCGGCGACGCTCCCCCGACCGCCCCCGGTACCCCCACCGCGAGCAACGTCGCCGACACCTCGGTGACCCTGAGCTGGTCCGCGGCCACGGACGACAAGGGCGTCAAGAACTACGACGTCTACCGGGGCTCCAGCAAGATCGCCACTGTCACCGGGACCACGTACGCGGACTCGGGCCTCACCAAGGGCACGTCCTACACCTACAGCGTCACCGCCCGCGACACCATCGACCAGACCGGCCCCTCCTCCGGCTCCGTCTCGGTGACCACGACCGGCGGCACCGTTCCCCCGGACCCGGGCGGCAAGGTCAAGCTCGGCTACTTCACCGAGTGGGGCGTCTACGGCCGCAACTACCACGTCAAGAACCTGGTGACCTCCGGCTCCGCCTCGAAGATCACCCACATCAACTACGCCTTCGGCAACGTCCAGAACGGCCAGTGCACCATCGGTGACGCCTACGCCGACTACGACAAGGCCTACACCGCCGACCAGAGCGTCGACGGCGTCGCCGACACCTGGGACCAGCCGCTGCGCGGCAACTTCAACCAGCTGCGCAAGCTGAAGAAGCAGTACCCGAACATCAAGGTGCTCTGGTCCTTCGGGGGCTGGACCTGGTCCGGCGGCTTCGGCCAGGCCGCGGCGAACCCGGCCGCCTTCGCCCAGTCCTGCTACAACCTGGTCGAGGACCCGCGCTGGGCCGACGTCTTCGACGGCATCGACATCGACTGGGAGTACCCGAACGCCTGCGGTCTGTCCTGCGACACCAGCGGCGCCGCCGCCCTGAAGAACCTGATGTCCGCGCTGCGCACCAAGTTCGGCGGCTCCAACCTGGTCACCGCCGCCATCTCCGCCGACGGCTCCAACGGCGGCAAGCTCGACGCAGCCGACTACGCGGGAGCCGCGCAGTACGTCGACTTCTACAACGTGATGACGTACGACTTCTTCGGCGCCTGGGCGGCGCAGGGCCCGACCGCCCCGCACTCCCCACTCACCTCGTACGCCGGCATCCCCCAGCAGGGCTTCAACTCCGAGGCCGCGATCACCAAGCTCAAGGGCAAGGGCATCGCGGGCTCCAAGCTCAACCTCGGCATCGGCTTCTACGGCCGCGGCTGGACCGGCGTCACCCAGGCCGCCCCCGGCGGCACCGCCACCGGGCCCGCGCAGGGCACGTACGAGCAGGGCATCGAGGACTACAAGGTGCTCAAGGGCAGCTGCCCGGCCACCGGCACGATCGCCGGCACGGCCTATGCCAAGTGCGGCAGCAACTGGTGGAGCTACGACACCCCCGCCACCATCGCCGGGAAGATGTCCTGGGCCAAGCAGCAGGGCCTCAAGGGAGCCTTCTTCTGGGAATTCAGCGGCGACACCACCAACGGTGAGCTCGCGAACGCGATCCACACGGGACTCCGGTAAAGACCGAAGCCGGGGAGACGGGTCCGCCCCCGTCTCCCCGGCTTCTTCACCTCCGGAGTCCCTCAGGCCCAAAGGCCCTCAAGCCTTCAGGCCCTCAAGCCCTCAAGCAACGTTCACCCTTTGCCCGGGAGGCGCCGCCTCCAGCCACGCGAGGAAGCCGGTCAGCGCGTCCTCGCTCATCGCCAGCTCCAGGCGCGTCCCCCGGTGGAGGGCGCCGAGCACGACGGCGTCGGAGAGCAGGGCCAGCTCCTCCTCGCCCTCGGGAGCGCGGCGCGAGACGACCTCGATGGAGGAACGCTCCAGCAGCCGGCGCGGGCGGTGCGAGTAGCTGAAAACGCGGAACCATTCGATCCGGTCGCCGCTGTAGCGGGCGACACCGTACACCCAGCCCTTGCCGGAGGTGTCGGTCTTCTCCGGCACACCCCAGCGCATGCTGCAGTCGAAGGTGCCGCCGGACCGCTGGATGAGTCTGCGGCGCAGCCCGAAGACAAACAGCCCGATCACCACCAGGGCTACGACCAGGCCGCTCACAAGCAGAGCGAGGAGCATCTTCACCGACCTCCTCGCTCATCGAAAAACTACAAACGAAAAACGGACCCGCATCGCCTCAGCCGCGACCCGGTCTGGAAAATTCCAGAACGGACCGCGGCTGAGGTCTGCCGTGTCCCGGAGGGTGGTCCCCCCGGGACTCAGCGGTTCTAACTCCGACGGGTGTTCAGCCCGTTACGGCGCGCAGCCGGACATCCGCGCGACGCTCGGCGGCCGCGTCGGCCTCCGCCTTCGCGCGCTCCAGTGCCCGCTCCGCACGCTGGACGTCAATCTCGTCCGCGAGCTCGGCGATCTCGGCCAGCAGGGACAGCTTGTTGTCCGCGAACGAGATGAAACCGCCGTGCACCGCCGCGACGACAGTGTCGCCCCCGCTGGTACGGATGGTCACAGGGCCCGATTCCAGCACACCGAGAAGCGGCTGGTGACCGGGCATGACGCCGATGTCGCCGGACGTGGTGCGGGCGACAACAAGGGTGGCCTCGCCGGACCAGACATTGCGGTCCGCCGCGACCAGCTCGACGTGCAGCTCAGCAGCCAAGGTGGCTCCTCGGGTCACCACCCGGCGGTTCAGCCGGGTGTTGGGTCAAATTCTAATGGGCGTGGGGAGAGGGACGGGACCTACCCGCCCCTCTCCGTGATCCTTCGAACCGGATGCGCCCCTCGCGGAGCGCGCCGGATCAGGAGACGCCCAGCTCCTTGGCGTTGGCCTTCAGGTCCTCGATGCCACCGCACAGGAAGAACGCCTGCTCGGGGAAGTGGTCGTAGTCACCGTCGCAGATCGCGTTGAACGCGGTGATCGACTCCTCGAGCGGAACGTCCGACCCGTCCACGCCGGTGAACTGCTTCGCCACGTGGGTGTTCTGCGACAGGAAGCGCTCGACGCGACGGGCACGGTGGACAACGAGCTTGTCCTCCTCGCCCAGCTCGTCGATACCGAGGATCGCGATGATGTCCTGGAGGTCCTTGTACTTCTGGAGGATCCCCTTGACGCGCATCGCCGTGGCGTAGTGGTCCGCCGCGATGTACCGCGGGTCGAGGATGCGGGACGTCGAGTCCAGCGGGTCCACGGCCGGGTAGATGCCCTTCTCGGAGATCGGACGGGAAAGAACCGTCGTCGCGTCGAGGTGGGCGAAGGTGGTCGCCGGCGCCGGGTCGGTCAGGTCGTCCGCGGGGACGTAGATCGCCTGCATCGAGGTGATCGAGTGACCACGCGTCGAGGTGATGCGCTCCTGCAGCAGACCCATCTCGTCAGCCAGGTTCGGCTGGTAACCCACTGCGGACGGCATGCGGCCGAGCAGCGTGGAGACCTCGGAACCGGCCTGGGTGTAACGGAAGATGTTGTCGATGAAGAAGAGCACGTCCTGCTTCTGCACATCGCGGAAGTACTCCGCCATGGTCAGACCGGCAAGCGCGACGCGAAGACGGGTGCCCGGGGGCTCGTCCATCTGGCCGAAGACAAGCGCCGTCTTGTCGATGACGCCCGAGTCGGCCATTTCCTCGATGAGGTCGTTGCCCTCACGGGTACGCTCACCGACGCCCGCGAAGACCGACACACCGTCGTGGTTGTTGGCGACGCGGTAGATCATTTCCTGGATCAGAACGGTCTTGCCGACACCGGCACCACCGAACAGACCGATCTTTCCACCCTTGACGTACGGGGTGAGAAGGTCGATGACCTTGACGCCGGTCTCGAACATCTCGGTCTTCGACTCGAGCTCGTCGAAGCGGGGGGCCTTGCGGTGGATCGGCCAGCGCTCGGTGACGTTGGCGTTCTCCTCCGGGTAGTTCAGCACCTCACCGAGGGTGTTGAACACCTTGCCCTTGGTGAAGTCACCGACGGGGACGGTGATGCCCTCGCCCGTGTCGGTCACCGGGGCCTGGCGGACCAGACCGTCGGTCGGCTGCATCGAGATGGTACGGACGAGGCCGTCACCCAGGTGCTGCGCGACCTCAAGGGTCAGGGTCTTGAGCTTGCCGTCCTCGGCCGGGTCGGCGACCTGGACCTTGAGGGCGTTGTAGATCTCGGGCATGGCGTCGACGGGGAACTCCACGTCGACGACCGGGCCGATGACCCGGGCGACGCGGCCCGTGGCGGCGGCCGTCTCAACAGTGGTCGTCATTACTTGTCACTCCCCGCGGTCGCGTCAGCCATGGCGCTCGCGCCACCGACGATCTCGCTGATTTCCTGGGTGATTTCGGCCTGGCGGGCCGCGTTGGCAAGCCGGGAGAGGCTCTTGATGAGGTCTCCGGCGTTGTCGGTCGCCGCCTTCATCGCACGGCGGCGGGCGGCGTGCTCGGAAGCGGCCGACTGCAGCAGTGCGTTGTAGATACGGCTCTCGACGTAGCGCGGCAGCAGGGCGTCGAGGACGTCCTCCGCCGACGGCTCGAAGTCGAACAGCGGAAGGATCTCGCCCTTCGTACCGCTCTCCTCCGCAGCCTGGTCGAGGCTGAGCGGCAGCATCCGGCCGTCGACCGGGTTCTGCGTCATCATCGACACGAATTCCGTGTAGACGATGTGCAGCTCGTCGACGCCACCCTCGGCCGTCTCCGTCTGGATGGCCTCGATCAGCGGCCCGGCGACGCGCTTGGCGTCGGCGTAGGCCGGGCTGTCGGTGAAGCCGGTCCACGAATCCGCGACCTTGCGCTCGCGGAAGCCGTAGTAGGCCAGACCCTTGCGGCCGACGATGTACGTGTCGACGTCCTTGCCCTCAGCGCGCAGCCGCTCGGTGAGCCGCTCCGCCTGCTTGATGGCGTTCGAGGAGTAGCCGCCGGCCAGACCGCGGTCGCTCGTGATGAGCACGATCGCGGCACGGGTCGGCGTCTCGACCTCGGTGGTCAGGGCGTGCTTGGTGTTCGAGCCGGTCGCCACCGCGGTCACCGCACGGGTGAGCTCGGTCGCGTACGGCATCGATGCCGCCACCTTGCGCTGCGCCTTGACGATGCGCGAGGCGGCGATCATCTCCATCGCCTTGGTGATCTTCTTGGTCGCCGTGATGGCACGGATGCGACGCTTGTAGACCCGGAGCTGCGCTCCCATGAGTCAGGTCCCTTCCGTCGTCACTTGGAGACGTTGACGGCCGGTGCGTCCTCGCCCAGGAGCTTGCCGTCCGAGGTCTCGAACTGGCGCTTGAAGGAAGCGATGGCGTCCGCGATCGACGTCAGGGTGTCGTCCGACATCTTGCCGCCGTCGGCGATGGAGGTGAGGAGGTCCTTGCGCTCGCGGCGCAGGTGCTCCAGCAGCTCCGACTCGAAGCGACGGATGTCGTTGACCGGGACGTCGTCCATCTTGCCGGTGGTACCGGCCCAGACGGAGATGACCTGCTCCTCGACGGGCATCGGCTGGTACTGGCCCTGCTTCAGCAGCTCGACCAGACGCTTGCCTCGCTCCAGCGCGGCCTTCGACGCGGCGTCCAGGTCGGAACCGAAGGCGGCGAACGCCTCCAGCTCGCGGTACTGGGCGAGGTCCAGGCGCAGACGGCCGGAAACCTGCTTCATGGCCTTGTGCTGGGCGGAGCCACCGACACGGGAGACCGAGATACCGACGTTCAGCGCCGGGCGCTGGCCCGCGTTGAACAGGTCGGACTCAAGGAAGCACTGGCCGTCGGTGATGGAGATGACGTTGGTCGGGATGAACGCCGACACGTCGTTCGCCTTGGTCTCGACGATCGGCAGACCGGTCATCGAACCGGCACCCATGTCATCGGACAGCTTCGCGCAGCGCTCCAGCAGACGGGAGTGCAGGTAGAAGACGTCACCCGGGTAGGCCTCACGGCCCGGCGGGCGGCGCAGCAGCAGCGACACGGCGCGGTAGGCGTCGGCCTGCTTCGACAGGTCGTCGAAGATGATCAGGACGTGCTTGCCGGCGTACATCCAGTGCTGGCCGATGGCGGAACCGGTGTACGGCGCCAGGTACTTGAAGCCGGCCGGGTCGGACGCCGGGGCGGCGACGATCGTCGTGTACTCGAGCGCACCGGCGTCTTCCAGGGCGCCGCGAACGGACGCGATGGTCGAGCCCTTCTGGCCGATGGCGACGTAGATGCAGCGAACCTGCTTGTTCACGTCGCCGGAGCGCCAGTTGTCGCGCTGGTTGATGATCGTGTCGACGGCCAGGGCGGTCTTACCCGTCTGGCGGTCACCGATGATCAGCTGACGCTGGCCGCGGCCGACGGGGACCATCGCGTCGATGGCCTTGTAGCCGGTCTGCATCGGCTCGTGGACCGACTTGCGGACCATGACGCCGGGGGCCTGCAGCTCGAGGGCGCGGCGGCCTTCGGTCGCGATCTCGCCGAGACCGTCGATCGGGTTGCCGAGCGGGTCGACGACGCGGCCGAGGTAGCCCTCGCCGACGCCGACGGAGAGCACCTCACCGGTGCGCTGCACCGGCTGGCCCTCCTCGATACCGCTGAACTCGCCGAGGACGACCGCACCGATCTCGCGCTCCTCGAGGTTGAGGGCGAGACCGAGGGTGCCGTCCTCGAACTTCAGCAGCTCGTTCGCCATGGCGGAGGGCAGGCCCTCCACCTTCGCGATGCCGTCGCCGGCAACGCTGACCGTTCCGACCTCCTCGCGCGAGGCCGCGTCCGGCTGGTACGACTGGACAAAGTTCTCCAGTGCGTCCCGGATCTCCTCCGGCCGGATCGTGAGCTCCGCCATCTGGGTTCCCTGCTCTCCTTGTTGGGCCTGAAGCTTCTTAGGGGTCTGGGGGCGACCCCCAGGAATCTTCTGCAAGTTCTGCACGGCCCAACCGGGCCGCTAGGAATGCTTTGTTCTTTTGGTGGCTGGTCAGCCGGCCATGCGGCGGGACGCCTCTGCGAGGCGGTCCGCGATGGTGCCGTCGATGACCTCGTCGCCGACTCGCACCGAGATCCCGCCGAGGACCTCGGGGTCCACGTCGAGGTTCAGGTGCATCTGGCGGCCGTACAGCTTGGCCAGCACCGCGCCGAGGCGTGCCTTCTGCACGTCGCTGAGCGGAACCGCGCTGGTCACGGTGGCGACCATGCGGTCACGGCGCTCGGCGGCGAGCTTGGAAAGGGACTCGAGTCCCGCTTCCAGGCTACGTCCACGCGGGTGCGTGACAAGACGGATCACCAGGCGCTCGGTGACGGCGTTCACCTTGCCGCCGAGCAGGCTGCGCAGCAGCTCGCTCTTGGCGGAGGCGGTGGCCGCGCGGTCGGTCAGCGCGGAACGCAGCTCGGTGCTCGAGGAGACGATCCGGCCGAACCGGAACACCTCGTCCTCGACGTTGTCGAGCGCGCCGCCCTGCTGGGCCGCCGTGAGGTCGGCGGTGGCCGCCAGCTCCTCCAGCGAGTCCACCAGGTCGCGGGACTGCGACCAGCGGGACCGGACCATGCCGGACACCAGATCGAGGGTCTCCCCGCCGACCTGGCCGCCGAGCAGCCGCCCGGCCAGCTCGGCCTTGGCCTCGCCGGACTGCGCCGGGTCGGTGAGGACCCGACGCAGCGAGACCTCACGGTCGAGCAGCGCGGTGACGGCAGCCAGCTCACCGGCGAGCTTCGCCGCGTCGACGGACGTATTGTCCGTCAGCGCGTCGAGACGCTCACGCGCGGAGGCCAGCGCCTCGCGGCTCGCTCCGTTCATCGGGCGGCCTCGGCCTTCTCCTCGAGCTCGCTGAGGAAGCGGTCGATGGTGCGGCTCTGCCGGGCGTGGTCCTCGAGGGACTCGCCGACGAGCTTTCCGGCCAGGTCGGTGGCGAGCTTGCCCACGTCCTGACGCAGCGCCTGGGAAGCGGCCTTGCGGTCCGCCGCGATCTGGGCGTGGCCGGCAGCGATGATCTCCTCACGCTGCCGCTGGCCCTCTGCGCGCAGTTCTTCCTTGAGCGCAGTGCCCTGCTCCAGCGCTTCCTGGCGCAGGCGCGCGGCCTCGTGCCGGGCTTCGGCGAGCTGGGCCTTGTACTGCTCCAGGACGCTCTGGGCCTCGGTCTGAGCGGCTTCTGCCTTTTCGATACCGCCTTCGATCGCCGCGTGGCGCTCGTCCAGAACCTTGTTGATGTTCGGGAGGAGCTTCTTCGCGAGGAAACCGAAGACGATGACGAAGGCGATCAGACCGATGACGAGCTCGGGGATCGGCGGGACGAGGGGGTTACCCGGCTCCTCGGCCGCGAGAACCAGGAGGTTCACATCAGTGCCTTTCGTCGATTCGGACTAGTCGTGGAGTTCGTCTTAGTAGACGAACGGCATGACCAGACCGATGAGGGCGAGCGCCTCACAGAAGGCGAAGCCGAGGATCTGGTTGGCGCGGATCAGACCGGCAGCCTCGGGCTGACGGGCGAGAGCCTGCGTGCCGTTACCGAAGATGATGCCGACGCCGACGCCCGGGCCGATCGCCGCGAGACCGTAACCGACGGAGCTGAGGGAACCTTCGACGGCAGCAAGGGTCTGGGACATGCCAGTTCTTCCTTCTCTTTCATGGACCGGTGGGGGTTGGCCACCGGACGATTCGGGGGTTTGCGGAGCGGACTCGCTCAGTGGTGCTCGGCGAGCGCGCCCTGCAGGAAGCTGCAGGCCAGGAGCACGAAGACGTACGCCTGAACAGCCTGGATGAAGAGCTCGAACGCGGTCATCACGATGACCATGACGAACGAGACACCGGCGTAGGCGATGCCGATCCCGTTCAGCAGGTACCAGCTGGCGATGGTGAACAGCAGCAGCAGGGTGTGACCGGCGAACATGTTCGCGAACAGTCGGACCGCGTGGGTGAACGGGCGGACGATGACGTTCGAGAAGAACTCGATCACCATGACCATCGGCAGGATCGGGCCGAGGGACTTGTCGTAGCCCGTGAGGTTCTTGAAGCCGCCGACGAAGCCGTGGCGCTTGAAGGTCACCGACATCCACATGACGTAGATGATGGCGGCGAGGCCGGCCGGGTACGCGATGACCGCGGTCACCGGGAACTGGGCGAGCGGCACGATCGACCACAGGTTCATGATCCAGACGAAGAAGAACGTCGCGACCATGAAGGGGACGTACTTCTCGCCTTCCTTCTTACCGAGCGTCTCGTAGACGATGCCGCGGCGTACGAAGTCGTAGCCCGCCTCGGCGACCATCTGCAGCTTGCCCGGGACGACCTTCGGCTTCCGGAACGCGGCCCAGAAGAAGCCGACGATGATGATCGAGCCCAGCAGGGCCAGCAGCATCGTCTTGTTGAAGTACAGGTTGCTGTCCGCGTCGCCGAAGATCGGCTTGAACAGGAACGAGTACAGGGTCGGGCCCGGGAAGCCGCAGCCAGTGCCGTCTTCGAAATGACAGTTGATATCGAAGGCGAGCGTCATGTCAGCAGCACTCACCGCAGGGCTCCTTCAGCGTGGCGCATAGGTACGGCAACCTCGTTGTGTCGGCGCGGCGCGCAGCCGCGGTTCGGCACTGGACTGGTGTAACGGATGGTGGGGCGGCTATCAGGCATCGAGCCTCGCGATGGAACAGGCGTCAGCTCAGATGCCCGCGCCCGCAGTGCCGCAGTTGGCACCGGACGATAGCAGGACGCCGAACTCGTACTTATCCCGACCCTACCCCTCACGACTTCGGTCCCGGATTTTCGGGCTTGTCGCCCTTCATCGAGTCCGGTTCGACGTAGAGGATCTTGGCCTTCATATGAGCACGGGTCTGTGCGCCGATCCACACGAGGGTGGTGGCGACGAGCGTGATCGCGAAGGCCTTGGGGTGGAACAGGGTGGTGTTCTTGAACGCGGCGAGAAAGACGAAGAGCAGCAGAATCTGGGCCGCGTAGAGCATGAGCCCCATGGCCTGGAAGAGATGCGGGAGTGATTTCGCCGTGCGCTGCAGAACGACGAATCCGATGCCCATGAAGAGAATCACGACCAGCGTGGCGACGACGGCACCGACCGCACCCTTGCCTCCGACGACCAGAGCGCTGATCACGGCGGCGAGAGCGCCGGCGGCAGCGGTGGGTACGGCGGCTTGCAGGAGGGATCGGACGTCATCTGACCGCATGGCGGTTTGCTCCGCGTGGTGGTGGGGGCACGGGACTCGTACGGGACGAGCGTAAGCCCGGTCCGAGTGTGATCCTCGGGCCAATGGACCGTCGCACTACGGTCCTTCGGCTCTGTCGCCGGGTTTAGTGAACGGTATCACAAACTATTTGATGAGAGCTTTACCTGCGAAGTGTGCTGACTGTCACACATGAGAGGGACCCTGCGCGTGTGTGCGCGACAGGGGAACCTCTTGTCTAGTAAAGGGCGTTCATGTCCGACATGCGCCAACGCTGTCAGCGCGTTGATTCAGCCTTACGCCGGTCGGGGAAACGCGAACGGGGGCCGATGGCAGTCGCTCCATTGACGCCTGACACACCGGCGGCGATCGGCCTGACGGGCTCCGGCTCGGCGCCCGAGGCATCCGCGGCGGCGGCTTCCGCCGCGGCCTCGGCGGCCCGTGCGGCATGCCGGTAGCGCGGCGGCACGAGCCTCTCCGCCCAGCGCGGAGCGCGCGGGGTGAACCGCGGCAGGAGGAGCAGGATCAGGCCCACCGCGCTCAGCGCTGCGATCGCCAGCACGATCCACATCGAGGCGGAATTCACCGAATACGCCACGGTGCCGAAGGCGATCAGTCCCGACCAGAAATACATGATCAGCACCGCTCGGCTGTGTGAATGCCCGAGTTCCAGGAGCCTGTGGTGGAGGTGCCCGCGGTCGGCCGCGAAGGGCGACTGGCCCTTCCAGGTGCGCCGGACGATGGCCAGGATCAGGTCCGCCATCGGGATCGCGATGATGGTCAGCGGCAGCAGCAGCGGGATGAAGACGGGGAGCATCGCGTGCGTCGCGTTGCGCTCACCACCCGCGAACAGGGCCAGCGCGTCCGGGTCCACCTGCCCGCTGATGGAGATCGCCGAGGCGGCCAGCACCAGGCCGATGAGCATCGAGCCGGAGTCGCCCATGAAGATCCGGGCGGGGTGCATGTTGTGCGGCAGGAAGCCCAGGCACATCCCCATCAGGATCGCGGCGAAGAGGGTCGCCGGCGCGGCCTGTTCGATGCCGTAGCCGAACCAGAGGCGGTACGCGTAGAGGAAGAGCGCGGCGGCAGCGATGCAGACCATGCCGGCGGCGAGGCCGTCCAGTCCGTCCACGAAGTTCACCGCGTTGATGGTGATCACGACGAGGGCCACGGTGAGCAGGTTGCCCTGCCACTGGGTGAGCGGGACCGTCCCGATCCACGGGACGGGGATCCACAGGATGGTCAGACCCTGCATGACCATCACACCGGCGGAGATCATCTGTGCGCCGAGCTTGATCAGGGCGTCGAGCTCGAACTTGTCGTCGAGCACGCCGACCAGCCAGATGAGGGCGGCACCGGAGAGCAGCGCGCGCGGTTCGTTCGACAGCTCGAAGACGCCGTTGAGGTTCCGCAGGTTGTCCGCGACCAGCAGCCCCGCGCACAGACCGCCGAACATGGCGATGCCGCCCAGCCGCGGCGTGGGCTCGCGGTGCACGTCGCGGGCGCGGATCTCCGGCATGGCCCCGGCCGCGATCGCGAACTTCCGCACGGGCCCGGTCAGCAGGTAGGTCACCGCGACCGTGACGCAAAGCGTCAGCAGATATTCACGCACGGGCTGCCCCAGATGTATCGCCGGCCATCTCAGCCCCACACATTAGCTGTGATGTCGCTACCACCGAGGACGCGAGGGGGCGGCATCCCGGTTGCAGTACGCCCCTCTTGTCCTGATTACTCACCGTACGGGGGAAATCCCAGCGTGAGCTCGTTGACCTCTGTACGGGTTTTCGCGGCTTCCCCGTGCAGCGCGGCGGCAAACAGTGCCGCGATGCGGAGCATCTCCGGCTCCCCCATCCCCTGGGTGGTCACGGCGGCCGTGCCCAGCCGGATGCCGCGCTGGTCCCCGTACGGCAGGGCGCAGGTGTCGAGCACGATCCCGGCGGCGGCCAGCCGGCCGCGCGCGGTCGGGCCGTCGACTCCCAGCGGGGCCGGGTCGGCGGTGATCAGGTGCGTGTCCGTCCCGCCGGTGGTGACGGTGAAGCCGTGGTCCTCCAGCGCTTCGGCCAGCGTCCGGGCGTTGCCGACGACCCGGTGGGCGTACGTGGCGAAGGCGGGAGCTGCGGCCTCCCCGAAGGCGACGGCCTTGGCGGCGATGGTGTGCATCTGGGCGCCGCCCTGGGTGAAGGGGAACACCGCCCGGTCGATCCGCTCGGCGAACTCGGCGCCGCACAGCAGCATCCCGCCGCGCGGCCCGCGCAGCACCTTGTGCGTGGTCGCGCAGACGATGTCGGCGTACGGGACCGGGCTGGGCGCGGCCCCGCCGGCCACCAGCCCGATCGGATGGGCGGCGTCGGCGATCAGATAGGCCCCGACCTCGTCGGCGATCTCCCGGAAGGCCGAGTACTCGGGGTGGCGGGGGTAGGAGATGGACCCGCAGACGACCGCCTTGGGCCGGTGCGCGCGGGCGAGGTCCTGCACCTGCTGGTAGTCGATGAGTCCCGTCTCGGCGTCGACCCCGTACCCGACGAAGTCGAACCACCTGCCGGAGAAGTTGGCGGGCGAGCCGTGGGTGAGGTGCCCCCCGTACGGGAGCCCCATCGCCAGCACCGTGTCCCCGGGCCGCAGCAGCGCGGCGTAGGCGGCCAGGACGGCGGACGAGCCGGAGTGCGGCTGTACGTTGGCGTGCTCGGCCCCGAACAGCGCCTTGGCGCGTTCCACGGCGACCTGCTCGGCCACGTCGACGTACTCGCACCCGCCGTGGTAGCGGGAGCCGGGGTATCCCTCGGCGTACTTGTTGGAGAGCGTCGACCCGAGTGCGGCGAGCACGGCGGGCGAGGTGAAGTTCTCGGCGGCGATCAGCTGCAGCGTGCTCGCCTGCCGCTGCCGCTCCCCCGCGAGCACGTCGGCCATCTGCGGGTCCTGCCGTCGCAGGATGTCCGTGGGCTGGGTGATGACGCTCATGGCGCGACTCCAGGGGTACCGGGTACCAGCCACTGTAGGCCGGGCCCGGCTCCGGCGCCCTCCGACGGGCCGCTGCGCGTCACGGAGATCGCGGGCCTCCGCAGGCTCAGCGCACCGCGGTGACGCCCGTCAGCGCCGTGACCACCGGATCCAGCGCCTGGTTGATCTCGTCGCCGATCGAGCGGAAGAAGGTGATCGGCGCCCCGTACGGGTCGTACACCTCGTCCGCGTCCGGCGACGGCGCCAGCAGCCAGCCCCGCAGAGCCGCCGCGGCCCGCACGAGCGCCCGCGCGCGCTCCGCCATGCCGTCGTCCAGCGGCGGCAGCGTGGCCGGATCTATCGCCCGGACCAGCCGGGTGAACTCCTTCAGCGTGAAGGTGCGCAGCCCCGCCGAATGCCCCATCGAGATGACCTGGGCCCGGTGGTCGCGCGTAGCGGTCAGCACCAGGTCCGCGCGTATGACGTGCTCGTCCAGCAGCTCCCGCCCGGTGAACCCGGAGGCGTCGGCCCCGAAGTCCGCCAGCACGGCGGCCGCGTTCGCCTCCATGGGGGCGCCCTCGTGGCCCCAGGTGCCGGCGCTCTCCACGATGAGGTCCCCGTGGACGAGACCGCCCAGCCGGTGCGAGAGGGCGTGCCGCGTCAGCCGCTCGGTGATGGGCGAGCGGCACACGTTGCCGGTGCTGACGTGGAGGATGCGGAAGGTGTCTCCCCCAGCCTCTGCTGGGAGGTGCCCCGTTGCTATGCCACGCCCCTCAGGGCTCACGGGGCGACCTCGAGGTCGGGTACGACCTCCCGCAGCTGGTCGGCGGTGAGCGCCCCTGCACGCAGCAGGAGGGGAACCTTCCCGGTGACGTCGACGATCGACGACGGCTGGATGCCGGGGGTCGGGCCGCCGTCCAGGTACACGGACACGGAGTCCCCGAGCATCTCGCGCGCGGCGTCGCAGTCTTCCGGCGCCGGGTGCCCGGACAGGTTGGCCGAGGACACCGCCATCGGTCCGACCTCGGTCAGCAGCTCGATCGCGACGGGGTGCAGGGGCATGCGTACGGCCACGGTGCCGTGGGTGTCGCCGAGGTCCCACGCCAGCGAGGGCTGGTGCTTGGCGACCAGCGTCAGCGCGCCCGGCCAGAAGGCGTCGACGAGCTCCCACGCCTGCTCGGAGAAGTCGGTGACCAGGCCGTGCAGGGTGTTCGGGGAGCCGATGAGGACGGGGGTGGGCATGCCGCGGCCCCGGCCCTTGGCGGCGAGCAGGTCGTGGACGGCCTCCGGGCTGAAGGCGTCCGCGCCGATCCCGTACAGGGTGTCGGTGGGCAGCACGACGAGCTCGCCCCGGCGCACGGCGGATGCGGCTTCGCGCAGGCCCGTCTTGCGGTCCGTCGCGTCGTTGCAGTCGTATCGCCGGGCCATCAGCGGGCCTCCTCAAGCAGCAGGGGGGTGACGGGAAGGGTCGCGCCGGTCACGGCAGTGCCTTGCGGGCGGTCGCGAAGCGCGGGCGGTTGTTGAGGTCGGGGTGGTCGGCGGCGTCGGCCCAGCCCCGCTCCTCGGCGAAGATCCACGGGACCTGGCCGCCTTGGGTGTCGGCGTGCTCGATGACGACGATGCCGCCGGGCCGCAGCAGCCGGTGCGCGGTGCGCTCGATGCCGCGGATGGTGTCGAGGCCGTCCTCGCCGGAGAACAGGGCCATCTCCGGATCGTGGTCGCGGGCCTCGGGTGCCACGTACTCCCACTCGGTGAGCGGGATGTACGGCGGGTTGGAGATGACCAGGTCGACCTGGCCGTCGAGTTCCGGCAGGGCGCTCAGCGCGTCGCCCTGGTGGACGGTGACCCGGGAGCCCTCGGCGTTCTTGCGGGTCCACCGCAAGGCGTCCTCGGACAGCTCGACCGCGTGCACGCGCGAGCGCGGCACCTCCTGCGCCATGGCCAGCGCGATCGCGCCGGAACCGGTGCACAGGTCGACGATCATCGGCTCGACCACGTCCATCGCCCGGACGGCATGTATGGCCCAGTCCACGACCGACTCCGTCTCGGGCCGCGGGACGAAGACCCCGGGCCCGACCTGGAGCTCCAGGTACCGGAAGAAGGCGCGGCCGGTGATGTGCTGGAGCGGCTCGCGCGCCTCGCGGCGGGCGACGGCCTCCCAGTAGCGGGCGTCGAAGTCCGCGTCCTTGACGTGGTGCAGTTCCCCCCGCTTGACGCCGTGCACGAAGGCCGCGAGCTCCTCCGCGTCGAAGCGCGGTGAGGGCACGCCTGCGGCGGCCAGCCGCTGGGTGGCCTGGGCCACCTCGGCAAGCAGCAAGTTCACGCTGGTCCTCCGGGCTGCTGTCGTACGGGGTGAAGCGGGGGGTCGGGCAGGTCAGGCTGGGGTCAGTGCGCGGCCGCGAGCTTCGCGGCGGAGTCCGTGTCGACACAGGCCTGGATGACCGCGTCGAGGTCGCCGTCGAGCACCTGGTCCAAGTTGTACGCCTTGAAGCCGGTGCGGTGGTCCGAGATCCGGTTTTCCGGGTAGTTGTACGTCCGGATCTTCTCGGAGCGGTCCACGGAGCGCACCTGGCTGCGGCGCACGTCGGAGGCCTCCTGCTCGGCTGCCTCCTGCGCGGCGGCCAGCAGGCGCGAGCGCAGGATGCGCATGGCCTGCTCCTTGTTCTGGAGCTGGCTCTTCTCGTTCTGGCAGGAGGCGACCACACCGGTCGGCAGGTGCGTGATGCGCACGGCCGAGTCGGTGGTGTTGACGGACTGGCCGCCGGGGCCCGACGAGCGGTACACGTCGATGCGGAGGTCGTTCATGTTGATCTCGACCTCGACCTCCTCGGCCTCCGGGGTGACGAGCACGCCCGCGGCGGAGGTGTGGATGCGGCCCTGGGACTCGGTGGCCGGAACGCGCTGGACGCGGTGCACGCCGCCCTCGTACTTCAGGCGGGCCCACACGCCCTGGCCGGGCTCGGTGGCGCCGTTGCCGCCCTTGGTGCGGACGGAGACCTGGACGTCCTTGTAGCCGCCGAGCTCGGACTCGGTGGCGTCGATGATCTCGGTCTTCCAGCCCACGCGCTCGGCGTAGCGCAGGTACATGCGCAGCAGGTCGCCGGCGAACAGGGCCGACTCGTCGCCGCCCGCGCCCGCCTTGACCTCCAGGAGCACGTCCTTGTCGTCGCTGGGGTCGCGCGGGACCAGCAGCAGGCGGAGCTTCTCGGTGAGCTCCTCGCGCTGCTGGGTCAGCTCCTTGACCTCGGCGGCGAAGTCGGGGTCGTCGGCCGCGAACTCCTTGGCCGTCTCGATGTCCTCGGCAGACTGCTTCCAGGCACGGAAGGTCGCAACGATCGGGGTCAGCTCCGCGTAGCGCTTGTTCAGCTTGCGGGCGTTGGCCTGATCGGAGTGGACCGAAGGGTCGGCGAGCTTCTTCTCAAGATCGGCGTGCTCGCCGATCAGTTCCTCGACCGCCTCGAACATCGGGGTACTCCTGGGGTGAAAGTGCGGGGGGACCGCACGGGGCTGGGTGAGGGGCTAGACGACGACAAAGGCGCCGGTCCGGCCGCTCCCGAATGGACAGGGGGCGGCCGGAAACCGGCGCCTGGGTCGCGCTACTTCTTGGCCGCACCCTTGCCGAAGCGAGCCTCGAAGCGGGCCACACGGCCACCGGTGTCGAGGATCTTCTGCTTGCCCGTGTAGAACGGGTGGCACTCGGAGCAGACCTCGGCACGGATGGTGCCCTCGGTGAGGGTGCTACGGGTGGTGAACGACGCGCCACAGGTGCAGCTGACCTGGGTCTCGACGTACTGGGGGTGGATCTCGCTCTTCAAGGTGTCTCCTAGATTCGGGAGGGCGCCGGGTCGCAGGGGCCGAATTGCGCGCTGCGTGAACCGGGGCCGACAGACCAGTCTGCCAGGACCGGGCTGCCTGTCAAAATTCTGAGGACGCCTCCCTCAACGGAGGGGGGTCGCCATCTATTCCGCACGGCTTCCCTACCGGACGACGGCGCCCGCCGTGCCCTTGTCCCCGGTGGAGTTCACGGTGGCCTCGGCGGGGATGGGCTGGTCCGCCAGCAGGGCGTCCCAGACCAGCTTGGACTCCTTCTTGAGCGGGGCCACGCGGTTCTCGTCGATCGCGTCCGTGGTCACCGGCATGGTGATCATCTGCATGTCCTGGGCGTCGATGCCCTGGAGGCTCTGGGCGAAGCCCATGAGGGACTTCACGTCACCGAGCGCCCGGTCGGTGGTGAGCGCCTTGGTGCCGGTGTCCGCGAGGCCGAGCAGCTGCTTGGGGTTGTCGAAGAGGCCGATGCCCTTGACCTGCTTGATCAGTGCCTTCATGAAGGCCTGCTGGAGCTGTATTCGGCCGAGGTCGCCGCCGTCCCCGACGCCGTGGCGGGTACGGACCAGGCCCAGGGCCTGCTCGCCGTTCAGCTTGTTGGGGCCGGCCGGGAGGTCCACGTGGGCGAGCTCGTCCTTGATCGGCTTCGAGGTGGTCACCTCGACGCCGCCGAGGTTGTCGACGATCTTCTTGAAGCCCGTGAAGTCGACTTCGACGTAGTGGTCCATGCGGATCCCCGACATCTTCTCGACGGTCTTGACCGCGCAGGCGGCCCCGCCGATGGTGAAGGCCTCGTTGAACTGCCTGCGCGCGCCGCCGGGGTCGGTCTTCCCCTTGCCGGTGGGGCATTCGGGGCGGGCGGTCATGAGGTCGCGGGGGATCGATATGACGCTGGCCTTCTCGTGGCCTTCGTACAGGTGGACGATCATCGCGGTGTCGGAGCGCGCGGAGCCGCCGTCGTCCGGGCCGTAGCCGGAGTTCGCGCCGCCGCGGGAGTCGGAGCCGAGGACGAGGATGTCCATCGATCCGTTGTCGATGTTCTGCGGGCGGTCGGTGCCGAGCGCCTGGTCGATGTCGACGGTCTTCAGATTGCCGTTGAGCTTGAAGTAGAAGTAGCCGAGGCCCGCGCCGCCCAGCAGGACCACTCCCGCGGCGCTCCAGGCGACGATGGTGAGGGCCTTGCGGCCCTTCGCCGGTTTGCGCCGGCGCCGGCCCGCGGCACGGCGGCCGCGGCCCTTGCTGTCCTCGGTCATGCTCTCCTCAGTCCTGAGTCCGGTCCCCTGGTCCGTTCCGGCACCGCATCCACCCCGCGGGTCCACTGACACAGACGGAGGAACGCCGTCCAGGGTTCCACGGTCGGCGGAGCCCCCTGGCCGCCGCCGGAGCGTCACCCACCTGGGACAAGCGCTCCGTGATCACGCATTCACCTGCGGTTTTGCCGCAGGATCCGGAAGTGGGCACCGAGGTCCACGGGAGGCACGAGTGTGGCGAAGCTCGCACCTGGGGCCCCGTACCGCGCCGTAGAGCGTGTACGCGGCCCCTGGAGCCCCCCGTACACGCACAGCCGCCCCCGCCGCGGGTGCGGCGGGGGCGGCTGTGACGTGCGGTGACGCGGGTCAGTCGTCGTTCTTGCCCGACGGAGTCGTCTTCGCGATCTGCATCAGGAACTCGGCGTTCGACTTCGTCTGCTTCATCTTGTCGAGCAGCAGCTCGATCGCCTGCTGCGAGTCGAGCGCGTGCAGCACCCGGCGCAGCTTCCAGACGATGGCGAGCTCCTCCGCGTTGAGGAGGATCTCCTCCTTGCGGGTGCCCGACGGGTCGACGTCGACGGCCGGGAAGATGCGCTTGTCGGCGAGCTTGCGGTCGAGCTTGAGCTCCATGTTGCCGGTGCCCTTGAACTCCTCGAAGATCACCTCGTCCATGCGCGAGCCGGTGTCGACCAGCGCGGTGGCCAGGATGGTCAGCGAGCCGCCGTCCTCGATGTTGCGCGCGGCACCGAAGAAGCGCTTCGGCGGGTACAGCGCGGTCGAGTCGACACCACCGGACAGGATGCGGCCGGAGGCGGGTGCCGCGAGGTTGTACGCGCGGCCCAGGCGGGTGATGGAGTCCAGCAGGACGACCACGTCGTGACCCAGCTCGACGAGACGCTTGGCGCGCTCGATGGCCAGCTCGGCGACGGTGGTGTGGTCCTCGGCCGGACGGTCGAAGGTCGAGGAGATGACCTCGCCCTTGACCGACCGCTGCATGTCGGTGACCTCTTCCGGACGCTCGTCGACCAGGACGACCATCAGGTGGCACTCGGGGTTGTTGGTGGTGATCGCGTTGGCGATCACCTGCATGATCATGGTCTTACCGGTCTTCGGCGGGGCCACGATCAGGCCTCGCTGACCCTTGCCGATCGGCGACACGAGGTCGATGATGCGGGTCGTCAGCACGCCCGGGTCGGTCTCCAAGCGGAGCCGGTCCTGCGGGTAGAGCGGGGTCAGCTTCTGGAACTCCGGTCGGCCGCGGCCGGATTCGGGTGCCATGCCGTTCACCGAGTCGAGCCGCACGAGGGCGTTGAACTTCTCGCGGCGCTCGCCGTCCTTGGGCTGGCGCACGGCACCGGTGGTGTGGTCACCCTTGCGCAGCCCCGCCTTGCGGACCTGGGCGAGGGAGACGTACACGTCGTTGGGGCCGGGCAGGTAGCCCGAGGTCCGGATGAACGCGTAGTTGTCGAGGATGTCGAGGATGCCCGCGACGGGGATCAGCACGTCGTCGTCGGCGACCTGCGGCTCGCTCGGGGCGAACTCGTCGCGGCCGCGACGGCCACGGCGGTCGCGGTAGCGGCCGCGACGGCCCCGGCGGCCGCCCTCGTCGTCGAAGTCGTCCTGCGGACCGCCGTCCTGGCGGTCCTGACGGCCCTGCTGGCCCTGCTGCTGGCGGTCCTGACGGCCGCCGCCCTGCTGCTGGCGGTCGCCGCGCTCGGCGCGGTCCTGACGACCGCCGCCCTGCGCACCCTGGCCCGGCTGGCCCTGCTGGCCCTGCTGGCCCTGGCCGCCCTGGCCCTGCTCGTCGGCCTTGGCGCCACGGTCCCGGCGGTCGCGCTGGCGGTCGCCGCGCTCGGCACGGTCACCGCGGTCGCGGCGGTCGCGACGGCCGCGGCCCTCGCCGTCCTGCGCGGGGGCGGAGACGGCGGTGGCGGCTTCGGCCTTCACGTCGGTCTGCGGCGCGGTGGCGGTCGCGGGGGCGGCCTCGGCCTTGACCGTCTCGGTCTTCTGCTCGACCTGCACGGCGACGGGGGCCGAGGTCTCCGGGCTGCCGGAGGGGGCGGTGGCCCGACGGCGGCGGCGCTCGCCGACCGGGGCGTCGTCGCTGGCCGGCTGCCCCGGGATGTCGATCTGCGCCTGCGCGGCAGGCTTCTCGGCCGGCGCCTCGGCGGCGGCCTCGCCCGTACGGGCCTTGCTGGTGGCACGGCGCTTCGGCTTGGCCTCGGCGGTGTCGGCGGCAGAGGAGGCGGCCTTGGACGCACCCGCGCCGCCCGCCTGCGTCTCCTTGATGACCTCGATCAGCTGGCTCTTGCGCATCCGCGCGGTGCCCCTGATGCCGAGGCCCGACGCGACCTGCTGAAGCTCGGCCAGGACCATGCCGTCAAGGCCGGTGCCGGTGCGGCGACGCTTGGGTGCGGCGCCCGCGGCGGGGGCACTGGTGTCGACAGAGGTGTCGGCAGCGCCCATCAGATCGGTGGTGTCGCTCACGAAGGGTCCTTCCCTGGAGCGGACGTCGGCCTGTCTGGCTCGGCGACCGGTTGTGCTGTCCGACAACAGGCCGTGACCTGATGGGTCATGGACCGCTGCCGGGGCGGTGGTCCGCCGGTAGAGATACGGCGGAGAGAAACGTGCATGGATGGTTCCGGCGAGAAGCCCCCGAGCTGGAAGCGTGGGAATGTCACGCCGATTCCGGAGCGTGCTCGAAACTGCTGGAAGTGATCAAAGCAGTCGGGGAGGCTCCCGGAAGAAAGGTGGTCCCGAATGGGGACACTGAGCACCGAGCCATGGCGGCTCTGGATGCGCACTTGAGACTAACACTACCGGATCCAACAGATATTCCCCCTCTCAATCACCGGCAATCGCGCCTTCCGCGCGGGCGGCCTGCCCTGGCCGCCCGCCCCTGACCGGCCCTGACTCAGCCGCCCTGGGTTCCCAGCGGAAGTACGCTCGCGCCCGCGGCGTCGAGTGCGAGCCGGTTCGCCGCCCACCCCTCGCCCGCGAGCTGCGCGACCTTGTCGGCCGCGTCGTTGTCGACCAGCGCGAGGACCGTGGGGCCCGCGCCGGAGATGACCGCGGGGATGCCGTCCGCCCGCAGCCTGTTCACGAGTGCGACGCTCTCGGGCATCGCGGGGGACCGGTACTCCTGGTGGAGCCGGTCTTCGGTGGCCGGCAGCAGGAACTCGGGGCGCCTGGTCAGGGCCTCCACGAGCAGTCCCGCGCGACCTGCGTTGACGGCCGCGTCCACGTGCGGGACGGTACGCGGCAGCAGGCCGCGCGCGGTCTCCGTGAGGACGGGCTTGGAGGGGACGAAGACCACCGGAACGATGGAACCGGCGGGCTCCATCCGGATCGCCTTGGCGCTGCCGCCGTCCATCCAGGCCAGGGTGAAGCCGCCGAGCAGACAGGCGGCGACGTTGTCGGGGTGGCCCTCGATCTCGGTGGCGAGCTCCAGCAGCGCCGCGTCGTCGAGCCTGGCCTCGCCGCCTATGGTCACGGCGCGGGCGGCGACGATGCCGGCGCAGATGGCGGCGGAGGAGGAACCGAGGCCCCGGCCGTGCGGGATGCGGTTGGCGCAGACGACCTCGAGGCCGCGCGGCTGGCCGCCCAGCAGGTCGAAGGCGGTGCGCATGGAGCGTACGAGCAGGTGGCTCTCGTCCCGCGGGAGGGTGTCGGCCCCCTCGCCCGCGATGTCGATGTTCAGGCCGGAGTCGGCCACCCGGACGACTACGTCGTCGTAGAGCCCCAGGGCCAGGCCCAGGGCATCGAAGCCCGGGCCGAGATTGGCACTGCTGGCGGGGACGCGCACCCGTACGGCGGCGGCGCGGAACGCTGGACCGGCCATCGTCCGATGACACTCCTTGTGACTGTGCGAGATCTTCGCTCTTCGCTGGCTCGCTGCGAATGTACTGGAGAACGTACGACACCCGAAGGCCCTGTGGGCAGCACCGCAGTCATATGCGCGGTGGCGGATGTAAGTACAGCCTATCGAAGGAAGGTTCTCGCGCGACATAGGGCGCACGGGAGGCGCACGATGCGTGTCGCGCACTTCGGCTGATTCCGAGGGGCTTCGGCCGCACTTTGTTGCCGTACGAGGTGAGTTGCCGGGTTCCGAGGGGCTCAGGAGCCCTCCGGAACCCGGCTCACGGGTGGTGCGTCCGACCGGTGCGCCGGACCTTTGCGCCGGACCTTCGGGTCGGGACTTCCAGGCCGGGACCGTTCGGGTCGGGTTCGCGTAGGACCGGTGTTCCGGACCTGTGCGCCGGTCCCCCGGTCAGACCAGGCCGAGGCGGATGGCCGCGGCTTCGGCGTTCACCGGAACGGTGACGGGCTGCGGAGCGCCGGCGACCGCCCAGTCGGGGTCCTTGAGGCCGTTGCCGGTGACGGTGCATACGATCGTCTGGCCGGGGTCGACCAGGCCCAGCTCGGCGGCCTTGAGCAGACCGGCCACGGAGGCGGCCGAGGCGGGCTCGACGAAGACGCCCTCCTGAGCGGCCAACAGCCGGTAGGCGGCCAGGATCTGACGATCGGTCACCTCGTCGATGAAGCCGCCCGACTCATCGCGCGCCTGCAGGGCGTAGTCCCAGGAAGCCGGGTTGCCGATGCGGATCGCCGTGGCGATGGTGTGCGGTTCCTTGACGATCTCACCGCGCACGATGGGCGCGGAGCCGGAGGCCTGGAAACCCCACACGCGGGGCGTACGGGAGGCCAGGCCGTCGGCCTTGTACTCCTTGAAGCCCTTCCAGTACGCGGTGATGTTGCCGGCGTTGCCGACGGGCAGCACGTGGATGTCGGGCGCGTCACCGAGCGCGTCGACGATCTCGAACGCGGCCGTCTTCTGGCCCTCGATGCGCACCGGGTTGACCGAATTGACCAGCGCCACCGGGTAGTTGTCAGAGAGCGCGCGGGCCAGGTCCAGGCAGTCGTCGAAGTTGCCGTCCACCTGAAGGATCTTGGCGCCGTGCACGAGCGCCTGGCCCATCTTGCCGAGTGCGATCTTGCCGCGCGGCACGAGCACCGCGGAGACCATCCCGGCCCGCACCGCGTACGCGGCGGCGGAGGCCGAGGTGTTGCCGGTGGAGGCGCAGATGACCGCCTGCGCACCCTCCTCCTTGGCCTTGGTGATCGCCATGGTCATGCCGCGGTCCTTGAAGGACCCGGTGGGGTTCGCGCCCTCGACCTTGAGGTGGACCTCGCAGCCGGTGCGCTCGGAGAGCACCTGCGCGGGGACGAGAGGAGTACCACCCTCACGGAGCGTGACCACGGGAGTGGTGTCCGTCACCGGCAGGCGGTCCCGGTACTCCTCGATGATGCCGCGCCACTGGTGGGTGCGATTGCTGCTCATGGGTCCTTACTCCCCTTCAACACGCATGATGCTGGCGACACCGCGCACGGTGTCCAGCTTCCGCAGCGCCTCGACGGTCCCGGAGAGGGCGGCGTCGGGTGCGCGGTGAGTGACGACGACGAGGGAGGCCTCGCCGTCCTTTCCCTGCTGACGGACGGTGTCGATGGAGACACCGTGCTCCGCGAAGGTGGTCGCCACCTGGGCGAGGACGCCCGGCTTGTCCGCCACATCGAGGCTGATGTGGTAGCGGGTGACGACGTCCCCCATGGGGCTGACCGGCAGCTGGGTGTACGCCGACTCGCCCGGCCCCGTTGCCTCGGCGAGCTTGTTGCGGCAGACGGCGACGAGGTCGCCGAGGACCGCGGACGCGGTCGGCGAACCGCCCGCGCCGGGCCCGTAGAACATGAGCCGACCGGCGGCCTCCGCCTCGACGAAGACCGCGTTGTACGCCTCGCGGACGGACGCGAGCGGGTGCGTGAGCGGGATCATCGCCGGATGCACGCGCGCCGTCACCGACTCCCCGTCGGCGGCGCGCTCCAGGATCGCCAGGAGCTTGATGGTGCAGCCCATGCGCTTGGCGGAGGCGAAGTCGGCGGCGCTGACCTCGGTCATGCCCTCGCGGTAGACGTCGTCGAGGCGGACCCGGGTGTGGAAGGCGATGCCGGCCAGGATCGCGGCCTTGGCAGCGGCGTCGTAGCCCTCGACGTCGGCGGTCGGGTCGGCCTCGGCGTACCCGAGTGCCGTGGCCTCGTCGAGCGCCTCCTGGTAGCCGGCGCCGGTGGAGTCCATCTTGTCGAGGATGAAGTTCGTCGTGCCGTTGACGATGCCCATGACGCGGTTGATCTTGTCGCCCGCGAGGGACTCGCGCATCGGGCGGACGAGCGGAATGGCGCCGGCGACGGCGGCCTCGTAGTAGAGGTCCAGCCCGTGCTGCTCGGCCGCGGCGTGCAGTGCGGCGCCGTCCTGGGCGAGCAGCGCCTTGTTCGCGGAGACGACGGAGATGCCGTTCTCGAAGGCGGTGGTGATGAGCGCACGGGCGGGCTCGATGCCGCCGATGACCTCGATGGCGACGTCGATGTCGCCGCGTTTGAGGAGGGCGGTCGCGTCGGTGGTGACGAGCGCGGGGTCGATGCCCTCACGCACCTTCGAGGGCCGCCGTACGGCCACACCGGCGAGCTCGACGGGGGCGCCGATCCTCTGCGTGAGGTCGTCGGCGTGCGTCGTCATGATGCGAGCCACTTCCGAGCCGACCACTCCACAGCCCAGCAGCGCCACCTTCAGCGGACGCGTACGCATCATTCGACCTACGCCTTTCGATCTTCCATCAGTACCCCGTGCGCGGCTTGCGCGCGGGGGCCGAAACCAGTCTCACTCAATGGACAGCAGTTTCCACCCTCGGTCCATTGAGTGAGACGTCTATTTCATCATCCGAGGTCGAGACGCAGGAGATCTTCCTCCGTCTCGCGCCGGACGATCACGCGGGCCTGTCCGTCACGCACGGCGACGACGGGCGGGCGGAGCGCGTGGTTGTAGTTGCTGGCCATGGACCGGCAGTACGCGCCGGTGGCGGGGACGGCGAGGAGGTCACCGGGGGCCAGGTCGGCGGGGAGGAACGCGTCCTTGACGACGATGTCACCGCTCTCGCAGTGCTTGCCGACGACGCGGACGAGCATCGGCTCGGCGTCGGAGGTGCGGGAGACGAGGGCGATGGAGTACTCGGCGTCGTAGAGGGCCGTCCTGATGTTGTCGGACATCCCGCCGTCGACGCTCACGTACGTACGGAGCCCTTCGAGCGGCTTGATGGTGCCGACCTCGTAGAGGGTGAAGGCGGTGGGGCCGACGATGGCACGGCCGGGCTCGACGGAGATGCGCGGCGCCTTGAGGCCGGCGGCCTCGCACTCGCGGGCCACGATCTCGTGGAGCGCCTTGGCGATCTCGTGCGGCTCGCTCGGGTCGTCGCCGGAGGTGTAGGCGATGCCGAGGCCGCCGCCGAGGTCGATCTCGGGAAGCTCGACGCCGTGCTCGTCGCGTACGGCGGCCAGCAGCTGCACGACGCGCTTGGCGGAGACCTCGAAGCCGGCCATGTCGAAGATCTGCGAGCCGATGTGGGAGTGGACGCCGAGGAGTTCGAGGCTGTCGTGCCCGAGGGCGCGCCGTACGGCCTCGGCGGCGGAGCCGTCGGCTACGGCGATCCCGAACTTCTGGTCCTCGTGGGCGGTGGCGATGAACTCGTGGGTGTGGGCCTCGACGCCGACGGTGACACGAATCTGAACGGGCTGGCGTACCCCCAGCTCACGGGCGATGTGCGCGACGCGGGCGATCTCCTGGAAGGAGTCGAGGACGATCCGCCCCACCCCGGCCTCGATGGCGCGCGTGATCTCGCTCTCGGACTTGTTGTTGCCGTGGAAGGCGATCCGCGAGGCGGGCATCTCGGCGGCGAGCGCGGTGGCCAGCTCCCCACCGGAGCACACGTCGAGATTCAGCCCTTCCTCCTTCAGCCACTTCACGACGGCCTTGGAGAGGAACGCCTTCCCGGCGTAGAAGACATCGGCGTCCTTGCCGAAGGCGTGCGCCCAGGCCCGGCACCGCGCCCGGAAGTCCTCCTCGTCCAGGAAGTAGGCGGGCGTCCCGAACTCCTCGGCGAGCTTGGTCACTTCGATCCCGCCGACGCTGGCGACGCCCTCACCGTTGCGCGTGACGGTGCGGGCCCAGACCTTCTCGTCGAGGGCGTTGAGATCGGCGGGCGGCGGGGAGTAGTGCCCCTCGGGCAGCACATCGGCGTGACGGGGCCCGGCGGGGTGCGCGGAACGGCTCATCGGTTTCTCTCTTCGCGGGTCACAGGCGTGTCGGTGCGTCCATGCCGAGGAGGGCCAGGCCGCCGGCCAGCACCGTCCCGGCGGCTTCGGCAAGAGCCAGCCGGGCCCGGTGGGCGGCCAAGGGTTTCTCATCCCCCTGGGGCAGTACGCGGTACTGGAAGTCGAGCAGCGCGTCCGCCAGCTCGACGAGGTGCCGGGTGAGCCGCTCGGGGGCACGGTGGTGCGCGGCGGCTTCGAGGACTAGGGGGTGATCGGCGAGCAGGCGCAGCAACTCGGGGGCGTCGGACACGTCCCCGACGGCGGGCCCGAACCCGAGCTGTTCGGCATTGCGCAGCAGGGCGCGGCTGCGGGCGTGGGCGTACCGCACCCGGAAGAACTCGCTGCCTTCGCCCTGCAGGAGCAGCAGGTCGGAGAACTCGGGCGTCTCCCGGGCCGGCACGGCGAGCATGGCCCAGCGGGCGGCGTCCTCCCCGAACCGCGCGACGACGTCCCCGTCCCGCTTGGCGACGGGGGCGACGACCTCGGGCCCGGGCACGGACACGTCACCGCCCTGACTGCGGAGGAGCCGCAGGACGCTCTCGCGTACGACGCGCTCACGCGGCCCGAGGCCGGCGTGTGCCTCGACGACGGCGGTGGGCAGGAAAGCGGCCCCGCCCCGCGCGTCCCGGATGATCACGTCCCGGACCACCGCATCGCGGACGACGAGGGGAGCGGACAGGGGCAGCAAGGCGAAGTTCAGGAACCCCGCACCGGTGATCTCGACGCTCTCGATCCCCGGCTCCGCGCCGAGCCGGCGGGCCAGCACCCTGGCCACTTCACCGGGCGCGCATCCGGCGCTCTTCGCCACCTGGAAAGCGACCGGGGTGGCGTACTCCCCCACCCCTCCCGGCCGGGTCCGCTCGACGACGACCCGCTCGGGCACGGCCGCCCCAGCGGCCAGCTCCCCGTCCTCGACGGCGCAGCGCACGGCGCGTACGACGGTACGGGGGAGGTCGGCGGGATTCACGGGACCAGCCTAGGGGAGACGGCCTGCCATCCCGCGAAGGGTTTCGCCATGTGGAATACGGGCGGGAAACGCAGGCGCGAACCGGGGCTGCGGAATCAGCCCCTCCCCCTCCCGGCGGGAGCCCCTTTCCTCCCGTCGCGCCGGTCCTTGCCCTCGACCAGCCGGCGCACGATCCGCACCAGCTCGGCGGGCTCGAACGGCTTCGCGAGGAAGGCATCCACCCCGGCCGCGATCCCGGACTCCACCTCGTGCTGCGTACAGGCGCTCACGATCGCGACGGGCAGGTCCCTGGTCCGCGGATCGGCCCGAAGCTGCGCGGCCGTCCCGAAGCCGTCCAGCCGGGGCATGACCACATCAAGGGTGATCACATCAGGACACACGTGGTGCACGACATCCAGACACTCGGCACCATCGTTCGCGGTCACGACCTCGAAGCCCTCCAGCTCGAGATTGACCTTGATCAGCTGCCGGATGACCTTGTTGTCGTCGACAACAAGCACCCGGCCCGAGACGCCTGACACAACTCGAGAGTAGGTCGGCCCGGCCCCCCGCGTCCGGCTTTTTGCCACTTCCACCCCCTGCGGGCGCCCCACCTCCCTCTCCCCCGCAAACCAGTTCCTGATCACCCCACGGAAGCTGGTAGTGTTCAACCCGTCGCCGCACAGCGAACGACACGCCCCCGTAGCTCAGGGGATAGAGCAACGGCCTCCGGAGCCGTGTGCGCAGGTTCGAATCCTGCCGGGGGCACTTCGCAGGAAGTGCCCAAAGACCCCGCCATCAGCGAGTTCGCTGAGACGGGGTCTTCGCGTATCCGGGCACGGGCTGGCGCGGCGCTTCCCCTTGCTTCACAGACCCCGTCGTAGGGTTGTTCGAGCGATGAGGGGCGGGGGCCATGGGGGTCGACGCTGACCTGCACGTGTCCGACGACGGACTGACGAAGCTCGCCGACGACATGGATGCGATGCAGCGGGTACCTCGACCGCCGGGTGCGGCGGATGAATGCGGTCGTCGACCGGATCGAGGCGGGGTGGAGAGGTGAGACGGGCTCGGCGTACCGGGCCCTGCACCGGGCCGCCGCCGAGGACACCGTGCGTATCCGGGAGATCCTCGTCGTCCTCGAGGAGGCCGTACGGATGAGCCGTGACGGGTTCACCCAGCAGGAGTTGGACACGCTCCAGGCGTTCTCGACGAGAAACTCGAGGCGCTCTACAAACGCGCCGAGAAGGCGGTTGAGCTGGGACGGCCAGGCCCGTGAGGCGTTCATCGACGAACTCGACCGCTGGGACCGCGAGATGCAGGACCTGTAGGCCACCACAGGCGAACTCACGAGAAGAACTGGGTCCAGGTACGACTGATCTACAAGGAAGGTCTGGAGCCCCCGTTCATCGTCCTCACCGCCACGCCGCACAAGGGTCCTCCGCCCACATCCAGCACTCCCTAGGAAGGTCGCAGTCTCGTGCAGCCATCCCTTGCCGCCCTCTTCTCGGGCGGCCCAGCGCTTCGGCTCATCGATCTCGCCATCTCGGTCCAGGAGTCGGGCGGAAAACTCTCGCTGGACGACGAGATCCGCCGTTACATCCGCGTGGTCGGAACCAACTGACCGCACACTGGAATTGCTCCGTGTACGCTTCGGCTGCCGTTCTGGATTTCGCCGGCGAGTCCCTCGCGGCATCGGCATCCGGCTCGCTCTACACCTGCCCGCCGGAGTTCCGGGAGAAGGTGGTGAAGGCGGCAGGCTCGATGGAGCCCGCGGAATACCCGCACCTCCTTGCCGAGACGGTGCGCATCCTCGACCGCGAACCTCCGCCCGAGTACGAGGAACTTCCCATGTCAGGCTGGGAGTTTCTGCAGCTGTTCCCGAACCTGTTCGGGCTCGACGCCGTTCTGATGGACGAGGGAGACCTCCCCTTCGCGGGTATCGTCCAGAGGTTCGTGACCAACGAGCATCCGTACTGTTTCGACCGTGCCGTCGGGCTCACCACAGAGGCGCAGCGCGCCCTCGTCCTCTTCCCGGGCGAGAAGTGTCTCGAAGGCCACAACTACTGGGGCACCCGCGATCGCATGCGCGAGCTCATCGAGACCATCAACGACCACATGCAGCGGGAGCACGCATGACCCCCGTGGAGAACACGGCACCGTAGCGAACCGGGCTGCCACCTACCCGGATCGCGAGACGGCCCAGTGGGCCACCCAGCACGTCGTCACCCGCAACGAGCTGGCCCTCGCGCCCCGAGCCGGTCGGCCGGGTCCTGCTCCAGGCCATGATGCCGGCCGGCCGGGACGCGGTGGACGTGCGCCGCGGCCTGCGTCGTACTCAAGCGGAACTCCCGGAGCCCCCACGGCTTCACCGTTCACGGCACCTTCACGGCACCGACCCCGGCCTGGTCGCCCAGCTCCGCGGGGAGCTGCACGACCTGCTGTCACTGCCTCTGGGCGAGTCGGACTACGCCGTCGCTGTGGCAGAGCTGGGCATGGAGGTCGATCCCCCCACGTCGTACGGGCCCGGCGCCTGGCTCTCCGAACCGGTCGCTCGCCTCCACTGGAACCGAACCGGTCCCAAGAACTCCTGGCCTCCCGCCCCCTCGGCACCATCCCCTCGCGCGGTTCCGGTGGTCCGTACGAGGGGGTGGGGCGGGGTCTGTGGGTTTGGGGGGTGGGTAGGGATGGGGGGCGTGCGTAGGGTGATCGGTGAGGCCGCATAGTGCCGTTGACCTGGTGCTTTGCGGGAAGTGAGCTCGCATAGGGATGGGCGGCGCGGATGCGTGAGCTGGTGGAGACGGCGCGGCGGTGGGTGGCCGAGGGGCGGGCGGGGTACCTGGCCCGGCCCGTGACCGAGCAGGGGTTCGGGCCGCGGGATCCGGCCGGGGCGCTGCTCGTCGACGCGCGCGGGGAGTGTGTCGGGGCCCTGTACCAGGGGGTCTTCGACGCCGAGCTCGTCGCCGAGGCCGGGGCCGTGGCGGCCGGGAACACCGCGCGGGTGTGCGAGGTGTCCGTGGGCGCGGCCGAGGCCGTGGAGGCGAAGCTGACCTGTGGCGGGCAGGCGGAGGTGCTGCTGCAGCCGCTGTCGGCGATCCCGGCCGAGTGGTGGGAGCTGCTCGGCGAGGGGGCCGGGGTGGCTCTGGTGACCCGGCTGAACCAGGCCGCCGATCAGGCCGTCAGTGAGGTCGTGCGGGCCACGGACACGCCGCGTGACGACGCCGGGCGGCGGGCCGGGGAGCTGCTGGCCACCCGGCGGCCCGGGCGGGACGCGCTGTACGGGAAGACCGGGCTGGTGCTCGTCGAGGCGTACCCGTCGGCCCCGTACGTGGTCATCGGCGGGGGCGGCGAGCTCGCCGGGATCATCGAGCGGCAGGCCGCGCTGCTGGGCTGGGGCACGCGGCTGGTGGACTCCGCGGCGGACGCCGGCAAGGTGCTCGCGGACCATCGGGACGCCGCCTGCCTGGTCATGCTCAGCCACGAGCCGGACTTCGACGTCCCGGCGCTGCGCATGGCGCTCGACCTGCGGATCCCCTACGTCGGGGCGCTGGGGTCGCGGCGGACCACTGCACGACGCAGGGAAGGGCTGATCGCCGCCGGGGTGGACGAGGCCCGACTGGCTCTGGTGCACGGCCCGATCGGGCTGGACCTCGGCGCGAAGACGCCACCCGAGACGGCCCTGGCCATCTGCGCCGAGATCCTCGGGGTACTGAGCGGCCGGGAGACCCCGGCACCGCGCGACTCCGATGGCCCGCTCAAGGGATGAGCGGGCCCGCTTCAGGGGGATGAGCGGGCTCGCTCAGGAGGATGGGCGGGCCCGCTCGAGGGGATGAGCGCCGGCTCGCCCCGGTGGAAAAGGAGTTGATGCGGGGCAACGCGGCTGGCACGCTCCCCCGCATGACCTTCGTAGACGTAGTAGACGGAAAGGCGGGCTCCGCCGGGCGCCTGTGAGCGCCCGGGAGTTCGCGTACGAACGCGAGAACAAGAACGAGAACGAGGACGCGTACGAGCGCGTGCGCGAGGCGTGCGCGCTGCGTGACGAGTGGCTGGCCCACGCGCTGAGGGCGCGGCCGGCCGAGCGGGCGGACGCCGAGGACGCGGTCGGGGAGATCTACCGACTGCTCGGGGAGGCCCCGCCGCGCTTCGTGTGGGTGGCCTCCCCCGCCGCCGCCCTCGATGCCGTACGGGACGAACCCGGCTTCCGCGCCGGGTTGTTGCGGCAGGACGACCGACCGCAGACCGCCCGCGCCTGGCCGTTGCCGGACCGGCTCGCCCGCATGGAGTCAGACCTGCGGCACCGGCTCGGCGAGGCCGTCGCCGAACCGTGGACGCCACCCTGGTCGCAGCGCGGGCCGCTGCCGCCCGGGACCCCGGCCGAGGAGGCGCTGGCCGCCGGGTGGTCGGTGCGGCGAGTGCTGCGCACCGCCGTGGGGGACGCCCTGAAGGCCTCGGTACCGGACGCCCTCAGGTCCACCGTGCGCAACTCCGTGGGTTCCGTGGCCGGACTGATGACCTGGTACGGGCAGCACGATGCGCACTGGGTGGGCTATTACGACGTCTGCGCGCGGGTCGGGGCCGCCCGGTACCGGTCCCACGACGCGGCCGAGCTGCGGCTGTGGGCGAGGCTCGCCCGCGCCACCGGGTGGTGGTGGGCGGCGCCCGGGCTGTGCGTGATGGCCGAGCGGCCCACCGCCGTACGTACGGAGCCGGCACCCGCGGCGGTGCACGGCGAGATCCGGTTGCACGGCGAGGACGAGCCCGCCGTACGGTTCGCGGACGGCAGCGAGGTGTACGTGCTGCACGGGACCGTGGTGCCGAAGTGGGTCGTCACCGGGCCGACCGTCGAGCGGATCCACGCCGAGCCCAACATCGAGGTACGGCGCAGCGCCATCGAGCGCATCGGCTGGGACTCGTACGTCGAGCAGGCCGGGCTGGAACTCGTCGGGACGGCCGATGATCCGGGTAATCCCGGGTTTCGGCTGAGCCTGTACGACGTACCGGCCGGGGTGTGGGGTCGGCGCGGGAGGCTGCTGCTCACGGTCAACGGCTCCGTGGAGCCGGACGGCCGGAGGCGGCGCTACGGGCTCGGGGTGCCCGCCCATCTCGACGATCCGCTCGACGCGGCCGGGTGGACGTACGGCGTGAGCGGGCGGCAGTACGCACAACTCGTGCGCAGGACATGACGGTTCACGAGGTTCATGACGACGAGGCAGAGGTGATGCATGTGGTGACGCTGGGGGAACTGACGGAACGGACCGGGCTCGACGTGCTGGAGCACCTCGCGCGCGAGATGGCGGTTCCGGTGGTCGACGGGATGCAGGCGCAGGGAGACCTGCTGCTGGTGCCGATGGGGATGCTGGGGCATGTGGGCCTGGGGCGCAGCTGGTCCCCCGACCCGAGGTGGCTGGACGTACCGCCCGAGGGGATCGAGCTGCTGCGCAGTACGGCGGGCGGCAACCCGCACACGTTGGTCGCCGATCCGCAGCAGTGCCGCTGGACGGACGAGATCACCGACCCGACGGGGCTGGCGCTCGGGGCGCTGGAGGCGACGGCGGTGGCGTACCTGATCCACCCGGAGCACGGCGCCACGGGCATCGCGCCCGGACGCTACGTGGTCCGGCGGCAGCGGGAGCGGGCGCTGGGGGCGGCGCCGGGGCCGTTGCGGTCCCGGCTGTTCCGCGGGGCGGGGAACCAGTTCGTCTGCGACTGACCCCGGCACCCTCGTCTGCGACTGACCCGATCCCGGCACCGACCCCGGCACCGACCGGGCCGGGGCCGGGGCCGGTCAGGCTGCGGGCCCGGCCGAGCCCCGACCGGGCATACGGGTCCGACCGGGCATACGGGTCCGACCGGGCATACGGGTCCGACCGGGCATACGGGTCCGACCGGGCCTCGGAGTCCGACCGGCCCGACCGTCCCGACCGGCCTCAGTCGCCCAGAGCCCGCTTGAGCTGGGCCTTGTTCATGTCCGAGCGGCCGTGGATGTTGCGGCGCCGGGCCTCCGCGTAGAGCTGGTCGTACGTGGGGCCCTGCGCGCCGGAGTGGGAGTGCAGGCCGCCGCGCCGGGACGAGGACATGTCCTCCAGGGACTCCTTGCTCGCGGTCTTGGATTCGCCGGCGCGGGCGCGTTCCTTGTTGACCGTCCGGGCGGCGATCTCCTTGGCCTTCTCCTCGGACTCGCCGCGCTGCTCGACGCTCTCCTTGATGTGCTCGTACTGGCGTTCGCGCTTGGGGGAAGATCCACGGGGCATGACCGGTCCTCCTTCTCCACGGGGCTTCCGCAGGATCGCGTACCCCGGACGGCGCAAGGTATCCCCGTGAAAACAGCGCATATCGCGTCGAAGTGCGGGAAAATGGGCTTCATGGACATGATCCTGAGCGTGGACAAAACGCTGACCGACATCGCGTGGTTCCTGGTCGTCGGGATAGCGATCGCCGGCTTCCTGCTGGGCGGGTTCAAGCTGGGTCAGCGGGTCCGGGCGAAGGAGCCCCCGCCGCCCAGCCCCGAGAGCCAGCCCCACCTGCCGAACGGCGGAGCCGTCCACGAGGTCCGCGAGGAGCGGGACCCGGTGGAGATCCCCGAGGGCGGTCTGAGACCGCACGAGATGCAGGGGTACGGGAACTTCGGTTCCATGACCTCGGACCACCCGGAGGACGTGCGGGCGAGACGCGAGTCCGGTCACAAGCAGGTGGAAGGGCCGGGCCCGCACCCACAGCCCGGTGCTCCCCCGGACGCGGGACGCGGCGCCCACAGCTGACGCCCTCCGCCCCTGGCGCTCGACGCTCAGTGCTCAAGTAACTCAGTGCTCAGCGCCGACGCAGAGCCCCGCAGCCGACGCCCGCCGTCGACGGCCCGCCGCCTTTCCCCTCTGGCCCGCGCCTCCCGCGCGGGCCAGAGGCCTGTCCGCACCCCGGCGCATGCCCGCCCGCGGCTCCTGCGGCCGCCCGGGCCTTCAGGGGTCCGTCCGCAGCCGCAGCACCTCCGGCGGCGGGTGGCGTGCCGAGGTCGCCCGGACCTCCGCCGTCAGGGGCGGGTCGAGCGGCCGGTAGGGGACCTCGCCGAGCCCGATCGCCGTGACCGTCGCCCCGGCCGGAGCCACCTCGGCACGCTCGGCCACGGCCGCCGCCAGCTCCACCCGCAGGGCGGCCGTCAGTGGGCTCGACACCAGCGGGGTCTCGTCCCCGACCGGCAGGACGAGCACCAGGGCGAGCGGGCGCCGCGAAGTGCCGGTGTAGCCGACCACCGCCGCGTCCCGGACGTCCGTGTGCCGGAGCTTCTGCCAGCCGCGTCGTCCTGCCGGGTACGTCTGGTCCAGCCGCTTGATGACCAGCCCCTCGACACCACTGGCGGGCAGGGTCTCGTACCAAGTGGCGGCCAGTTCCGGGTCGGTCGTCATCGGCACCGGCTGCAGCGGCGGCCCGAGCGGCAGCAGCAGGTCGACCAGGAGCGCCCGGCGGCGCTCGTACGGACGCCCGCGCAGGTCGAGCCCGGCCAGTTCCAGCACGTCGAAGGCGGCGTACGAGGCCGGCAGGCTCTGCGCCAGTACGGCGGCCCGCGCGGCGGTGGCCGCCGCCCTCCGCTGCACCAGCGCGAAGTCCGTCCGGCCCGCGTGCCAGACGACCACCTCACCGTCCAGGACCGTCCCGGCGGGCAACTGTTGCGCGGCCACGGCCAGATCGGGGAAGGCGCTGGTCACGATCCGGCCGGAGCGCGCCTGCAGCACCACATCCGACTCCGAGCGCACGACGACCAGGCGGTGGCCGTCGAACTTCGGCTCGTAGGCCAGGCCCGCCCCGCGCGGGAGGGTCCGTACGGCGGCGGCCAGCGCGACCCGGATCACGGCCCGGCTCCCCGCACCCTGGGCAGCCGCACGGCCAGGCCGGGGTCGATCAGCGGCCCGAAGAAGTCCCCGTCACGCTCCAGCCGCGGCCCGATGTCATCGGCGAGGAAGACCAGGTCCTCGGGGGTCCGGCAAGCCTCGACCTCCTCCCACGACACCGGCGCGGACACGGTCGGGCGGGCCCGCGCGCGCAGCGTGTAGGGGGCGGCGGTGGTCTTGGCGGCGGCGTTCTGGCTGTGGTCGACGAAGACCTTGCCGGGGCGCAGGGCCTTGGCCATGCGGTGGACGACCAGGTGGGGCAGCTCGCGCTCGGCCTCCTGGGCGAGGAGCTTCGCGTACGCCGACACCTGCGCGGACGGGGTCGGCTCCAGGGGCACGGCCAGGTGCATGCCCTTGGAACCGGAGGTCTTGGCGAAGGCGTGCAGGCCGTCGGCGGCGAGCCGGTCGCGCAGCCAGAGCGCGGTGGCACAGCACTCGACGACGGAGGCGGGCGCGCCGGGGTCGAGGTCGAGGACCATCCGGTCGGCGACGGCGGGGGCACCGACGGGCCACTGGGGGGTGTGGAACTCGACGACGAGGTTGGCGGACCACATGAGGGTGGCCATGTCGGCGATGACGACCTGCTCGGCGGAGACGTCCTCGGAGCGGGGCACGGGGGTGGTCTTCACCCAGGCGGGTGTGCCGGGCGGCGGATTCTTGGTGAAGAAGAGCTGGCCGTCCGGGCCGTCGGGATAGCGCAGGAAGGACACCGGCCGGTCGTGGATGTGGGGGAGGAGGGTGCCCGCGACGGTGGCGTAGTAGTGGAGCACCTCGCCCTTGGTGAAGCCGGTCTCCGGGTACAGGACCTTGTCGAGGTTGCTGAGCGTGATGCGACGGCCCTCCACCATTGTGATCGGCGTCATACGATGAGATTGCCACGAATCAGGAGGAACCGTGCGATCCATTTGGAACGGGGCGATCTCCTTCGGCTTGGTCAGCATTCCGATCAAGCTCGTGAACGCCACCGAGAGCCACTCGATCTCCTTCCGTCAGATCCACCTCGCCGACGGCGGGCGGATCCGCTACCGCAAGGTGTGCGAGCTGGACGGCGAGGAGGTGCCGGGCGCCGAGATCGGCAAGGGGTACGAGGAGGGCGACGGGTCGATCATCCCGATCACCGACGAGGACCTGGGGCAGCTGCCGATCGCGACGGCGAGGACGATCGAGATCATGTCGTTCGTACCGGCGGAGGAGATCGATCCGCTGCAGATGGACGCGGCGTACTACATCGCGGCGAACGGGGCGACGGCGGCGAAGCCTTACACGCTGCTGCGGGAGGCGCTGAAGCGGAGCCGGAAGGTCGCGATCGCGAAGTACGCGCTGCGGGGGCGGGAGCGGCTGGGCATGCTGCGGGTCGTCGACGACGTGATCGCGATGCACGGACTGCTGTGGCCGGACGAGATCCGGGAGCCGGAGGGGGTGGCGCCGGAGGCGGACGTGTCCGTACGGGAGGCCGAACTCGACCTGGCGGACGCGCTGATGGCGACGCTCGGCGAGGTGGAGCTGTCCTCTCTGCACGACGACTACCGCGAGGCCGTGGAGGCGATGATCACGGCGAAGGCGGGTGGGGCCTTCGAGCCGGCCGAGGCGGTCGTGGAGCCGGCCGGGGGCAAGGTCATCGACCTGATGGCGGCGCTGGAGAAGAGCGTGAAGGAGGCCAAGGCCTCGCGGGGCGAGACGGGTGCCGAGGCCGGTACCGAGGCCGAGGTCAGGCCGATCCGGCGCAAGGCGGCAGCGGCGGCGCCCAAGGCGGTGGGCGGAAAGAAGTCGACGGCGGCAGCGGCGGCGCCCAAGGCGGTGGGCGGAAAGAAGTCGACGGCGGCTTCGGCGAAGAAGACGGCGTCCGGCGCGACGAAGAAGACCACGGCCGCCGCCAAGTCCACGAAGACGACGAAGTCGGCGAAGACGGCCAAGACCGCCAAGTCCGCCAAGACGGCGGCGACCAAGTCCACTTCGGCGGCCGCGAAGAAGACGACCGCGAAGAAGACGGCCGCGGCCGCGAAGAAGGCCGCACCGCGGAAGCGGGCCTCCGCCTGACCCCGGTGGGGGCGGGGGCCTGCGGCCTTTTCCCACGCCCCGACCCGTCCCGAGCCGGCGCTCCGCCCCGGCCCCCGCGCCTCACACCCCTCCGGGCTCCGTCCGGGGGGACTCCCAGGCGGGGCTGGAGTTGCCCAGCCACGTCCGGACGTCGCGGGCCAGCGTGAACAGGGCTTCGACGTCCGGAGGTTTGAGGGCGGCCGGGGTTCTGGTGAGGTCCGCGGCTGCCGTCGTGGGCTGGAGGACGCGGATGTCGCGGACCGTGGGGGCCACCTCGACGCGGGAGGCGTCGGCCACCGCCAGGGCCGGAGTGACCTGCGCCGTCAGGACGAGGGTGGCGCGAGCTGCCGCGCGGCGGGCCCAGCGCGGGTCCGGGTGGGGTTCCGCCCGGCCGACCGTGAGCAGGAGGTCGCCGACCACCGCGCGCTGGCGGCGGCCCGGGACGGTACGGACGCAGAAGATCCCGGCCGGGCCCATGAGCAGATGGTCGATGAGGCCCATCCCCGGGAGCGGGACGCAGTGCAGGATCCGCCAGCCGTCCGCCTCCAGGGCGTCGCAGGCATCCCCCATCCGCTGCTGGGCCACCAGGTCCTGGCGCAGCCGGTGCCGCGCCCGGGTGCCCGCCGGGCCGTGGTCCAGCTCCCCCATCAGGGTCTCGCCGGGGCGGTTCGGAGCCAGGTCCGCGTCCGGCGGGAGCGCGAGGCCGGCCAGGTCGGCCGCCGTGGGTACGGGGGGCGGGCCGATCGAGACCGTTCCGCTCAGGTAGGGCCGTAACACCGCCAGGATCGCCTCGCAGTGGTCGTCCTCCAGCACGCTGATCCGGTTCGCCTGCCGGTCGTACCAGGCCACCGCCTGCCCGTCGGGCAGGTTGACGTACAGCCGCCCGCGGCCGGGCCGGCCGCTCGGCAGTACCTTGAGTCCCCTCATCGCCCTCACCCCCGCGCTCCATGGGAGCAGCCGGGGCGCCGCACGGCAATCCCCCGGTTGTGTAACGACTCCGACGTGACCCTGCGACACCGCTGTTACACGAACGGGGCGCTGTCGCAACGGCCGGCGCCTAGGTTTGTCGCACCTGGACACGCCAGGCTCTGAACCGCACCGAAGGGTTTCCCGTGAGCACCGTCAGCCGCCGCACTCTCGTTCGCGCCGCCGCCGTGACCGCCTGCGCCGGAAGTCTGCTGGCGCTGCCCACCGCCGCTGCTCTCGCCGAGGGCGTGCCCGCCGCCTCGTCCGCGCGTTCCGCCGGTCCGCAGGAGGTTCTCGTCAAGAGCCTCTCCCTCGCGGACGGCACCTCCACGGCGAAGGTCTACCGCCTCGCCGAGGGCGCGTACCGGGCGGACATCCTGACCGCCGAGGGCCACAAGGCCACCACCCTGACCAGCCGCAACGGGGTGACGGACGTCGGCGGGACCGGGGAGCTGCACGCCTCGCTGGAGTCGGACGGGCGGCTCACGTCCTGGGTGGGCGACGCGGCTGCGGGAGCTGTCGCCCACGCGGTCGGGGGTGAAGGCCACAAGACCGGCACCCGCAGCGGGCAGATCGTCGCCGCGTCGGCGCCGAAGGCGGCGGACCGCGGAAGCGGGGCCGCGGCCGACGGCCCGGCCAGGGTGCTGCGTCTGAACACGCTGGCCGACGGGCCGGGCGAGGGCGTACTGATGCTCGCCGCGGGCGGCGGTATCGCGGCCATCGGCGCCGCCGGGCTCGGCTTCGCGATGCTGCGGCGCGGACGGACCGAGAGCTGAGGCACGGCCGCCGCCGACGGGCGGCGGGCCGCAAAAGCGCACACCGCACACCGCAGGCTGCACACCACGGGCCGCCGGCCGCAGACCCAAGCCCGCAGGCCCGCAGGCCCGCAGGCCCAGAAGGCTGCAAGCGAAATGGGCATACCTCCGCATAAGGTTGCCGGGATCGAACGTCGTACCGCGCGGACAGGAGGACGCTGGGGCCCGTGAACACGCTTTCCTTCCGCTCGGCCGCCGCCTCCACCGCTCAGGCGCTCGCGGCGCTCGCCCTGGTGACCCTGCTGGCCGGGTGCGGCGGCAGCGGTGGACTGGCCGGCGCGGGTTCGACGCCGACCGTGAGCGGGCCGGTACACCTGTGGCCGGACCGTCAGGGCGCCGTCGTACCTCCGGCCGATCCGGGCGGTGCCCCGCCCGAGTACGTCAAGGGGATCCCGGCCGTCCGGGACCAGGACGTGCACGGCGTCGACCCGGTGGCCCTCGTCCAGGCGGAGCTGCGGGCCCATCCGAAGGCCGACGTCGGCGCGGACGGGATGCCGCCCGGGACCGCAGCCGCGATCAAGGACTGCGGCACGGAGGACGCGGATCCAGAGGAGTGCCCGGTGCTGGCGCCCTACTACCGGGACCTGACGGGCAACGGCAAGGACGAGCTGATCGTCGGCATCGAGTTCCCGGACAAGATGATGTCGGTACGGGTGTACACGGCGGACGAGGACGGCAGGCTCAACCGGATCATGGCGACCACGCAGACCGTCATCACCGTCGACCTGGCCGGGCGGGACGTGATCCTGCGCGCGCCCAGCGGGAACAACGGCTACGAGCTGATCACCGCCTGGTCCTGGGACGAGAAGCAGCTCACCATGCTGCCGACCCGCGAGCAGATCGTACGGGTTCCGGGGAATCCGCAGGGCCCGGCGAGTCCGGCCGGTCCGGGCCCCGGTCCCGTGACGAACACACCGGGTGGGACGGGCACCCGTGGCCCGGGCGACGGGCCGGGCACGGGCCCCGGCGACGGGTCGGGGGCCGGCCCCGGCGACGGGTCGGGGGCCGGCGTCAGGCCGGGGACGGGCGCCGGGCCGGCGGCCACGGGCGGGCCGGGTACCCGGTGAGACCACGGCTGCCCGCCTGGACGGCGACGCTGACCTGGAAATCGGCGTGCTTCATCGTCGTGATGTGCTGCTCGCTGGCGGCCGTGCTGGGTGCGCTCGTACATGTCGAGGTGACCCGGCAGACCGTGGCCACGGCGCGCGAGAAGGCACTCGCCAAGCTGCACGACGCCTCGCGGGCGTACGAGGCCGGCGAGGCCCTGCCTCCGGAGTCGGGGCTGGATCCCGAGGGACTGCCGCCGCAGTTGCGGGCGCTGGCCGTCGGCGGGCACCGCGGGACGATCGTGGCCGACCACCGGGGCCGCCCGACGATGTGGGCGGCGGCGCCGGCGGACGGGCGGGCGCTGGCCACCGCCGTCGACTACGAGCAGAGCGCGCGCACGATCAGCGGCCTCGACAACGCGATCATCGGCTCGTCGGTCCTGGCGATCGGCGGAACGCTACTGGTCGGCGCCTTCGCGGTGACGCGCGTGACGCGGCGGCTGCACCAGACGGCCACGGTTGCCCGCCGGATCACGCAGGGCGACCTGGACGCGCGGGTGGGCGATCCGCGGACGAAGGACCCCTCGCGGCACCAGGACGAGGTGGCGACCGTGGCCGGGGCGCTGGACACGATGGCGGGGAGCCTGCAGGCGAAGCTGGAGAGCGAGCGGCGGTTCACGGCGGACGTGGCGCATGAGCTGCGTACGCCGCTGACCGGGTTGCAGGCGGCGTCGGAGCTGTTGCCGGAGGGGCGGCCGACGGAGCTGGTGCGGGAGCGGGTACGGACGATGCGCCAGCTGACGGAGGACCTGCTGGAAATCTCCCGGCTGGACTCGGGCAGCGAGGCGGTGGAGACCGACCTGCACCAGCTGGGGCGGCTGGCGGGACGGGTGGTGCGGGCTTCGGGGACGCGGACGGAGGTCGTGGTCGTCCGGGACGCGCACGTGGAGACGGACCGGCGGAGGCTGGAGCGGGTGCTCGGGAATCTGGTGGCCAATGCGCACAAGCACGGGCGCGAGCCGGTGGTGCTGACCGTGGACGGGCCGGTGGTGACGGTACGGGACCACGGGGACGGGTTCCCCGACTACCTGCTGGCGCACGGTCCGCAGCGGTTCCGCAGCGGGGGCAAGTCGAAGGGGCACGGGCTGGGGCTGACGATCGCCGTCGGGCAGGCGGGGGCGATCGGGGCGCGGCTGGAGTTCCGGCGGGCGGAGGGCGGCGGGGCGCTGGCGGTGCTGTCCCTGCCGGGCTCCTAGGTCGGCGGGGCGGGGGTGGCCGGTCCCGGCCGACCCCGGCCGCGCTCAGCCTCGCCCGCGCGCTCAGCCCGCCCGCACAGTGGTTACGGCGGGGCCTTGGTCACTGTCGGGCTCCTGGCGGAGGACACGGCCTGGGGCCGGTGCCGCCCCGGCCGCGCTCAGCCACCCGCCGCTCAGCCCGCCCGCTCAGTGGTTACGGGCGGGGGGCTTTGGTCCAGGGCCAGCGGACCTTGGGCTTTCGGCCCGAGGGGGTGAAGGTGTACTTCCAGCCCTTCTGGAGGCCCAGGCGCTTGGAGTAGCCCGCCGGGACGCGTTCGTAGAGGAGCACCGTCGGGGGGCCGCCCTCGGGGGCCGGTACGGGGATCTCGTACCACTTCGGCGGGTGTCCGGTCGGGCCGAGCAGGATCGGGAGGACCCGGCCGTCCATCGGGCCGCCCTCGAAGGGGGTCGGTTCGCTTCTCACCCCACCAGTGTCACAGCAGGTGCGCGGCCTCGGAGACCACCGGGATCACGCGGCGGGCCAGGACGCCGACCGGGCCGTCCGCCGATTCCAGGGCCAGGGCCGCGCGGGCGGCGGAGGCCGTCTCCGGGTCCGTGGCGGCGGTGGCGGTCAGCAGCGCGATGAACTGGTCCACCAGCCAGTCCCGGAGGGAGTCGACCTCCGGCTGCTTGCCCTCGTCGATCCAGATGAGGGAGGCGGCCTCGACCGCCGTGATCCAGGTGCGGACCATCATGCGCAGGCGCGGTCCGGGTGCGGGGACGGACAGGTGGACGAGGATCTGGTCGGCCGCCGCGCGGCGGATGCCGTCCACCGTCGCGGTGGTGCGGGAGGTCTCCACGACGCTGCCGCCCTGGAGGAGGGCCGCGAAGCCGGCGTCGTGTTCGTCGACGAAGGCCAGGTACCGGTCGAGGGCCCGGGTGAGGCGCTGGGTCAGCGGGCCTTCCTGCGGTTCCGCGAAGCACAGTTCGAGGACGTCCGCCGCCGAGCGCAGGGCGGCCTCGTACAGCTGCTGCTTGCCGCCCGGGAAGTAGCGGTAGACCAGGGGCCGGGAGACCCCGGCGGCTTCGGCGACGTCGTCGAGCGAGACCTCCTCCGGCGCCCGGTGCGCGAACAACGACAGGGCGGCGTCGAGGAGTTGGGCTCGCCGCTCCTCGACGCTCAGTCTGCGGTAGGCGCGTACGGTCATGCCCGCAGCGTAGACGACCTTCCTACGCCAGGAGGCCCGAGCTCTTCCACAGCCTGCGGCCGGCTCCGCGCAGGACGCCGATGTCGTCCAGGAAATCGGTGAGCCGCTTGGCGCCGGTCTGCATGACCTCGCGGCGGTGGCCGCTCGCCTTGACCTGGGCGACGGCTTCGCGGCGGTCCAGGCCGATGTTCTCGTAGACGGCCGGGTTGACGAAGGCGAGGGAGAAGACGCGGGCGGCCTCGCCGCAGCTGATGCGGGTGAGTTCCTGTTCCCAGCGCGGGGCCGTCAACATCTGGCGGCGCAGTTCCTCGCGGGCGTACCGGACGTGCCGGGCCTCCTCGATGACGTGGATGCGGGTCACGCCGCGGACGAGGGGCTGGACGCGCTCGTCCGGGAAGGTCAGCCGCTGCATCCAGTCGAGGATCTCCTCGCCGAGGAGGGTGCAGGCGAAGGAGCCCGGGGTGGTGGAGATCGTCTTGAGGACGCGGGCGAGGTTGTGGTTGACGCGCGAGACCGGGTACGCGGGGACGCCGGCCTTCTGGATCATGCGGGCGAACATCATCGAGTGGCGGCACTCGTCGGCGATCTCGGTCAGCGCGTAGCGCACGTGATTGCTGGTCAGGGACTTGTCGTAGATGTGCCGGACCAGGAGCTGCATGAGGATGATCTCGAACCAGATGCCGAGTGAGCCGAGCGCCGCCGCCTCGTGGCGGGAGAGGTCGATGCGCTGCTCCTCCCCCATCTTCTTCCAGAGCGGGGTGTCGTAGAGGGACAGCAGCTCCGGGGGCCAGTAGTACTTGCCCTCGACCATCGGGGCGTCCCAGTCGAGTTCCTTGTCGGGGTCGAAGGAGTGCTTGGCGGAGGATTCGAGCAGCCGTTCGGCGATCTGCTCGCGGTCCTTGAGCAGGCCGAGTGCGTCCCTCAGCGCGGTTCGATCGGTCGCGGTCGTCATGGCTTCGGATACCTCGCTCGTTGGGTTACCGGCGGTCACTGCTTATGAGACTGCCTGTCAGCAAGGTCGTCAATCCCTCGCGCACGACTTGTTGACCGCGCGTCTACCAACGTGTGACGCTGCCAACTGTCCGCTCCTGTACGGAAGTACCTGAGACGAGGAGGCGTCAGTGTCGACGCACGAGCTCTACACCAAGGACCCGGGCGAGGGCGTCTGGCAGATCCCCGCCACCGGCTCGGCCCGCTTCAGCTGGGAGTACGACGGCGGCCGCGAGCGGCTCCTCGCCCTCTACCAGAAGGGCAAGGACAAGCAGTGGGACGGCGCCAAGCGCATCTCCTGGGACATCGAGGTGGACCCGTACGATCCGCTGGGCGCCCCGGACGAGGCGCTGACGCTGTACGGGACGCGGCACTGGGCCAAGCTCACCGAGAAGGACAAGGGCGAGCTGCGCCGGCACTACGCCTCCTGGCAGTTCAGCCAGTTCCTGCACGGCGAACAGGGCGCGATGGTGTGCGCGGCGCGCATCGTGGAGTCGGTGCCGGACCTGGACGCGAAGTTCTACTCCGCCACCCAGACCATGGACGAGGCCCGGCACGCCGAGATCTTCGGGCGCTTCCTGCACGAGAAGGTCGGGATGCTGTACCCGATCAACAACAGCCTCCAGGGACTGCTGGGCGACACCCTGCGCGACTCCCGCTGGGACATGCCGTACCTGGGCATGCAGGTGCTCATCGAGGGACTGGCTTTGGCCGCCTTCGGGATGATCCGCGACACGACCGACAAGCCGCTGCCGAAGCAGATCCTGGCGTACGTGATGCAGGACGAGGCCCGGCACGTGGCGTTCGGGCGGATGGCGCTGCGGGACTACTACCGGCAGTTGACGGACGCCGAGCGGCGCGAGCGCGAGGAGTTCGTGATCGAGGGCTGCTACCTGATGCGGGACCGGCTGCGCGGGGTGGAGGTGCTGGAGAACTTCGGCATCCCGAAGAAGGAGGCGGAGCAGTTCAGCGAGCAGTCGGAGTTCCTGGCCCTGTTCCGCAAGCTGCTGTTCAGCCGGATCGTGCCGTGCGTGAAGGACATCGGGCTGTGGGGCGAGCGGCTGCAGAAGGCGTACCTGGAGATGGGCGTCTTCGAGATGGGTGACTCGAATCTGGACCTGCTGATGCGCGAGGACGAGGAGATCGCCGAGGCCCTCGACCGCGAGCGCTTCGCGGCCGAGGAGTCGGAACGGGTGGCGGAGGTCGAGGCCGCCATCGCCGAGGGGGCCGGCGCCTGAGGGCTGCCCCGGGACGTTGGTGACACGCGCACTGGACGACACACCTAGGGCGGCAGGCGGAGCGCGAGGCCGATCCGGCACCGGCGACCGGCCCCGGCCCTCCCCCGGGAGCCCGCCACCGGCGATCTGCCCCGGCCCGGCGCAGGCCCCACCCCGGCCCTCCGCCAGGAACCCGGCACCGACACCCCAACCCCCGGCCCCGCTAGCGCGGCGAGAGCGCCGCCTCCATCACCGCCCGCGCGATCGGCGCGGCTGCCAGGTTCCCGCTGATGTCACCGCGGTTCGCCGCCGCGTCCTCGACCACCACGGCCACCGCGACCGCCGGCAGCGGAGCCCCCTCGGGCTTGGCCCAGGAGATGAACCACGCGTACGGGGTCCCCGCGTTGCCCACGCCGTGCTGCGCGGTGCCGGTCTTGCCGCCGACCACCGCGCCCGGGATCGCCGCGTTCTTCCCCGTCCCGTTCTCCACCACCTTCACCATCAGCTCCTGCAGCCGCAGCGCCGTGGCCGGAGTCATGGCCCTGCCCAGGCTGCGCTGGTCGCCGCGCCGCACCGGGGACCCGTCGTGCTGCGTGGTCCGGTCCACCAGGTACGGGGACTTGACCTCCCCTCCGGCCGCGACCGCCGCCGCCACCATCGCCATCTGCAGCGGCGTCGCCCGCGTGTTGAACTGCCCGATCGAGGACAGGGCCAGCTGGTCCTGGCTCATGTCGGTGTCGAAGTTCGACCGGGACACCCAGGACGGCACGCGCAGTCCGTCGCCGTTGAAACCGAAGCGTTCCGCCGCCGCCACCATCCCGCGCAGCCCGACCCGCACACCGATCTTCGCCATGACCGTGTTGCAGGACCACTGCACCGCCTCCGCCATCGAGGCGTCCTGGCAGCCCGTGCTCGCGTTCGGCAGCAGCGTGCTCGTACCGGGCAGCGGGTACGGGTCCGGGGTCTCGGTCGGCGCGTCCACATCGGTGACCACGCCCGCGTCGAGGGCGGCCGCCGCCGTCACGATCTTGAAGGTGGAGCCGGGCGGGTAGGTCTCGCGCAGCGCCCGGTTGAGCATCGGCCTGGCCGGGTCCGCGTTCAGCCGCGCCCAGGCCTCCTTGACCCGCGCGCCCGTACCGGAGAGCACGGAGGGATCGTACGATGGGCTGCTGACCAGTGCGAGGATCTTCCCGGTGGCCGGCTCCAGGGCCGCCACCGCACCCCGCTTGCCCGCGAGCCCGGCGTACGCGGCCTGCTGCACGCCCGCCCGGATGGTGGTGGCCGCGTTCCCGCCGGCCGGGCGGCCGCGGGAGAGGTCGTACCAGAGCGGGAAGGCGGAGAGCCCCGGGTCGGTGCCCGAGAGGACCGCGTCCTCGGCGCGCTCGACGAAGCTGGTCCCGTACGTCTGGGAGGAGAAACCGGTGACGGGCGCGTACAGCGGGCCGTTCTTGTACGTCCGCTCGTAGCGCAGCAGTTGGCGGCTGTCGCGGGAGCCGGTGACGGGGCGGCCGTCGACCAGGACGTTCCCGCGCGGTTCGGCGTAGCGCTCGATGACGGAGCGCTTGTTGGCCGGGTTCGCGCCGTAGGCGGCGGCCTCCCAGACCTGCACGCGCCCGATGTTGACCAGCAGCGCGACGAGCAGCACGGCGCAGAAGTACGCGCACCAGCGGATGTAGCGGATCACGCGGCGGCCTCCGGGCGGGCGGTCTCCTGCGCGGGGCGCGGTCTCCGGGCGCTGTCACTGAGCCGGACCAGCAGGGCGACGATGATCCAGTTGGTGACGACGGAGGAGCCGCCCTGGGCCAGGAAGGGCATGGCCATCCCGGTGAGCGGGATGAGCCCGGTGACGCCGCCCGCGATGACGAACACCTGGAGCGCGACGATCGAGGCCAGCCCGGTGGCGAGCAGTCGGCCGAAGGAGTCGCGCAGCGCGAGCCCGGCGCGGAAACCGCGGGCGACGAGGATCCCGTAGAGGAGCAGGAGCGCGGCGAGGCCGACGAGGCCGAGCTCCTCCCCGGCGGTGGCGAGGATGAAGTCCGACTTGGCTGCGAAGCCGATGAGGAAGGAGTGGCCGCGGCCGAGCCCGGCACCGAGCAGGCCGCCGGCGCCGAAGGCGAAGAGGGACTGCGCGAGCTGGCCGGGGCCTTCGCCGCGGTCGATGGAGGCAAATGGATTCAGCCAGTCGTCCACGCGGCTGTTCACGTGCGGCTCGAAGGTCCCGACCGCGTACGCGCCGAGGGCCGCGAGCAGCAGTCCGATCGCGATCCAGCCGATCCGGCCGGTGGCGGTGAAGAGCATGATCACGAACAGTCCGAAGAACAGCAGCGAGGTCCCGAGGTCGCGCTCCAGGACCAGCACGCCGACGCTGAGCAGCCAGATCGTGAGGATCGGGCCGAGGACGCGGCCGGGGAGCAGGCGCAGCTTCCAGAAGAGCCGGCGGCCGGTGAGGGCGAGGGCGGTACGGTTCGCGGCGAGGTAGGCGGCGAAGAAGACGGCGAGCAGGATCTTGGCGAACTCCCCCGGCTGGAAGGAAAGTCCGGCGAAGCGGATCCAGATGTGGGCGCCGTTGACCGCCGGGAAGAAGACGGGGACGAGCATCAGCGCGAGGGCGGCGGTGACGGAGAGGTACGCGTAGCGCTGGAGCGCACGGTGGTCGCGCAGCGCCCCGACGACGAGCACGAAGAGCCCCACCCCGAGGGCGGACCAGCGGAGTTGGTCGTCGGCGGTGAGGTGGGCCGGGGTGGTCGCGTCGAGGCGCTGGATGAGGACGAGGCCGAGTCCGTTGAGCAGTACGGCGATCGGGAGCACGACGGGATCGGCGTACGGCGCGCGCAGGCGTACGGCGACGTGCGCGACGAGGGCGGCTACGGCGAGGCCGCCGGCGTAGGGGGCGGCGGGGCGCGGAATGTGGCTGGTGGTGGCGAGGCCGACGTAGAGGTGGCCGAGGACGGAGATCAGGACGGCGCCGGCGAGGAGCGTCAGCTCGACGCCGCGGCGCTTGGGCGCGCGGGCGTCGGGGGGCGGGGGCGGGGAGGGCTCCGCCACCTCTGCCGTCAGAGCGGTCATGGGCGAAACGTAGCAAGCGGACGGATGCTATGTCCGCTTATGTCATAGTGTGCCGAAGAGTCGTCACAAACGGTCGGGATCAGGAGCCGAGCCTTATGGGACCTGTGGAATTCATCGTCCTCGCCTTCCCGGAGGAGCAGCTGCGGGTGCCGGCGGTCGAGGCCGTGATGGGCCTGCGGAAGACCGGGGTGGTCCGGCTGATCGACGGGCTCGTGGTGACGAGGACGGCGGCGGGGGAGGTCCTGGCGGCCGAGTTCGACGAGTTCGTGGAGCTACGGGGCCTGCTGACGGGCCGCGACGTGGCACGGCTGATCGGGCCGGAGGACGTACAGGAGTCGGCGGGACTGCTGGAGCGCGGGAGCTGCGCGCTGCTGCTGGTGGTCGAACACGTGTGGGCCGAGGACGCGGCGATCGCCGTACGGGCGGCGGGCGGCCGGATCGTGGGCTCGGTCCGCATCCCGGTGGACCGGATCCCGGCCGACCCCCGGATGGGCGTGGCCTGATGTTCATCCGGCCGGTGGGAGCGACGGTGCGGTCCGCGGACCGCCCAGCGGGCCACCCGCTGCTACGGGGCCTGCTGGCGCGCGCGACGGGCGCGTCGGAGGGCACGGTACGGGCGGACGAGCCGCGGCACGGGGTGCGGTGGACGCCGGCGGGGGCGGTGGAGCCGGCCGAGGCGGACGCGGAGCGGGATCGGGAGCGGGAGACGGACGCGCTGCTGGAGCGGGAGCGGGAGATGGACGCGCTGCTGGAGCGGGAGCGGGAGACGGAGTCGGAGACGGACGCGCTGCTGAAGCGGGAGCGGGTGGCGGAGCGGGTGGAGCCGGAGCGGGTGGAGCCGCCGGAGGCGGGTCCCCCGGGGAGCTACCCGGAGGACACCCCGACGGGCGGGCCCACACCCCCGGCCGGCCTGGCGGCGGAGCTGACCCAACTGGCCGACCTGGCCCGGGAAGGCCTGCTGACCCCACAGGAGTTCACGACGGCCAAGGCCAGGCTGCTGCGCGGCTGACGGCGGGGGGTGCGCGGTTCCGGCGGAGGGGCTGGTAGGGGTGGGGTGGGGGCTTCGGGGGCGGGGACCTCGGCGGGGCGGGATCGGGGACGGGGGCGGGGGACGGGGGCGGGGGACGGGGGACGGGGGCGGGGGACGGGGGACGGGGGACGGGGGACGGGGGCTTCGGAGGACGGAGCCACCGACTCGGGATAAGGGGAGGTGCTGGCGGCTTGCCGACGGCGGCAGCCGCTCGCCCGGCATCAGGCGGCGGGGCGGTGGCTTCGGGTTGTCGGGAGCCGCTTACTCCGGATCAGGGTGGGGCTGGGGGTTTCCCGTCCGTCCCATCGTCTTCCGGGTCGGGCCGGTCCCTCAAGGGCGCTCCTTCGTCGCGTCGCTTCGCGATGTCGCTGCGCTCCACCCTTGACCGACCGGCCCGACCCGGAACATTCGAGGACAGACGGGAAGCCCCCAAAAGAACGGTCACCAGTGTTCAGATTCAGGGGCGGCCACATCAGGGATGCGGGGGCACGGTTCCCCGCAGGGCCAGCCGAGCCACCTCACCGCCCCCGGTCAGCGGTGGGGGCGCGGGCAAGGGCAGACACCCACACGGCCCCGCATGTAAAAGATTCCGGGCCGGGGCTGGGCCCAGCCCGCACCGGGCAGCGACCAGAAGCTCATCGGGGTCGGCCAGGCGGGCAGACGCGTCAGATCGCTACGCGCTTCTCGCCACCAAGCGTCCGGCGCCCGTCTGGGGCTGGACAA